>NZ_SCKZ01000007.1:0-87896 GCF_004100365.1 Glutamicibacter sp. HZAU
TATGCCAGGTTTTACGGTTCAGAGGCCGAACGACGCCTGGCGCTGCCCGGCTGGCTCCACTTCTACAACCACCACCGACACCACTCTGCGATTGGCGGCGTACCCTTCGACCGATTCAACAACGTCCCTGGACATCACATCTAGGCCTTGAACATGACAACCTTGCCCAGCGAAGTCCAGCCAAGTGAAGCATAAAGCTGCTGGCCATCGACCGAAGCGATGAGCAGGCCTTCATCCACGTCGTGTTCCTGGGCCAGCGACGCCAGCGCACGCATGATCAATGTGCCTAGTCCCTTGCGGCGGAAATCGGCGCCGGTGATGATGCGGTCGAAGATCGCATATCCGTCGACTGCCGATACGTGGCCGGAGGCGGCAACTACTTCCTGGTTGTCTTCAGGATGCAGCGACACATAGGCATGCGTGCCATCGCGTTCAATCTGGAAAACGAAGCCGTCTGCAGGCAGCGGGACCTCGACGTCGTGCACGGCTAATTCTGTGACCATCAGCGCTTCGTCGTCGGCGGTGACCTGCAGCCCAACTTCGGTCGCCATTGCGACCAGATTCTCGGCGGAGTCGTCGAATGCCGTCAGGCGGCGGTTTGGGTGCTTCGCCAAGGTCTCGGCGACTGCGGCGAGTTCCTCTTTGGAAGGGCCATAGATGACGTATTCCCAGTCTTCTGTGGTGTCGTGGCGCAGCGCAGCGTGGACTCGTCCTTCGTTACGAGTTTCATAACCACGAGCCCCAGCCCAGCCTGCTACCCAGGTGCCAATCAGTTCATCGCTTGCGTTTGATGCCATAATTTGACCCTACCTTGTCTTTCCTAGGAATTAGCTGACATTGAACTAATCGTTGCCTACTTGAAACTATCGCACTGGCCGAGAGCCCGATATTCCCGGGAAAGATCAATGTGACATTGCTCTTTTCCTCGGCGTTTCGCGGCCCGAAGCTACTAACATTGTAGGGTGGCCATTCATCGCATAGTTCTGTATTACGCATTTACTCCGCTCCCAGATCCGGAGGCAATCCGCCTTTGGCAGCGCTCTCTGCTGGAGCGCTGGGGCCTGCGCGGACGCATCATCATCTCCAAAGACGGCATCAACGGCACCGTGGGTGGCGAGATCTCCGCAGTCAAGGCCTACGTCAAGGCCACCCGGGAACTTCCCGCATTCAAGAAGATGGATATCAAGTGGTCTGAAGGCTCGGCTGAGGACTTCCCGCGTATCTCCGTCAAGGTTCGCGACGAGATCGTCACCTTCGGCGCCCCTGGCGAACTCGAAGTCGACGAGAATGGCGTGGTTGGTGGCGGCACCCACCTGCGCCCCGAAGAGCTGCACGAACTGGTTGACAGCAAGAAGCAGGCCGGCGAGAAGGTGCACTTCTTCGATGGCCGCAACGCCTTCGAAGCGCAGATCGGCAAGTTCAAGGACGCCATTGTTCCTGACGTGGAGACCACCCGTGACTTCGTTGCAGAACTGGATTCGGGCAAGTACGACCACCTGAAGGACCAGCCGGTGGTCACCTACTGCACCGGCGGCATCCGCTGCGAGGTGCTCTCGGCCTTGATGGTCAAGCGCGGTTTCCAAGAGGTGTACCAGATGCAGGGCGGCATCGTCCGCTATGGAGAGAAGTACGGCGATGCAGGCCTCTGGGAAGGTTCGCTGTACGTCTTCGACAAGCGCATGCACACCGAATTCACCGAAGACGCGGTGACCATCGGCGAATGCGTGGGCTGCCAAGGCCCGACGAACAAGTTCGAGAACTGCTCGAACCCTTCCTGCCGCAATCTGCGCCTGTTCTGCGAGGACTGCGCGAAGGATGAAGAACTGCGCCGCTGCCCAGAGTGCAGCACCGTGGACGCCTGATCACCGCATGGACCAACTGCGGCCCGGACTTTCGAAGTCCGGGCCGCAGTCCTATCTTGCCGCCGCCGGCCACAAGCCAGTCGAGGCGTCCTTGACATCGGTCTCTTCCACCTCGGTCCGGTAAACCTTCAGCCCGCGTGCTTGGTAATTCGGCAGCGCCGCCGGGCCGTCCAATGAGCACGTATGCAACCACACCCGGCTGACCGCAGGCAGCTGCGTCCAGCGTGAGCCCAGGGTCCAAGCCTGTCGCAGCGCTTCGCTGAGCAGCACTCCGCCGAGGCCGCGACCGGTAGCTTCAGGAAAGAGCCCGAAGTAGAAGATCTCGACTTCGCTGCCGGCTTCCACGACTTCCGTGACGAGCTCCACGTACCCCTTGGGCGCACCCTGTTGGTAGAGCACCCACGTTTCAGAGCCGGGACGCCGGAGCACTTCGTCCCACTGTTCGCGGGTGGAATCCAGGCGATCAGCCCAGTTCAACTCGCTTCCGACGCTTTGGTAGAGGAACCGCGAAAATTCCGGGGTGATCTCCTCGGCCAGTTCAATCCGGGCATCCTCGGGCAGGGATTTGGACGAAGAATTGACCTCTGCAGGATTGAGCTGTTGCAGATAGGTCACGGTTACTTGGGTCATGCCCACATCATAGGTCGGGCCAAGTTGACTAGCCTAGCTCCCGCCGGTTGCGTTACTCGGTAGACTTGGCGATGTGAATGCTGCTGAATTTTCTTCCATTGATGACGCTCCGCAGAGCCATAATCAACTGCTCATCGACTCGCTGGCCAAAGACCTGACTGATGTCGGGTACAACTATGAAAATGTCGAGGGGCTGCTGGGCGAGGAAGCTGCCGCGGCATTTGCGCGCGACCAGCTGCACCCGGCATTGCGCAATCTGGATCGGCGCGGGGAGGATACCTCTCTGGCTTGCGTAGTTCGCCTCTTCCAATTGGGCCAGACCCAGGAAGAGGCTGCTATCAATGCCGCCTTCCCGACGCTGAAGACCGACGGCCTGCTCAAGCTGGGGCTGGTCGAGTCCTGGGCCAGCGGTTACCGTGCCAAGATCGCATTGGCACTGCATTCATCTGATGCCGATGGCGAATTGTGGGTGGCCCACGACTTGGGCGCACACCAGCGACCCGGCGTGCTGCGCACGGACCATGTGCTCGGCATTGGCCAGGCTTCGCTGACCCTGGCGCAGATCACCATCCGCGAAAAGGTCGAGCGCGCCCTGGACTTGGGCACCGGCTGCGGTATCCAGCTCTTCCATCTGCTCTCGCATGCGGAACACGTCACCGCCACCGATCTGTCGGCCCGCGCCTTGGGATTTACCCGGTTCAACTTGATGCTCAACCACGAGGCCTTGGCGCTGGATCCGGGGAATCTGGATTCCCGGGTCACCTTGCTCCAGGGAAGCCTGTTCGAGCCGGTGGCCGGATCCGCGTTCAACTTGATCGCAAGCAATCCGCCGTTCGTGATCACTCCGCGAAGCAGCAACGAACGGGCCAAGGACCGTTTCACCTACCGTGATGGGGGAATGGCTGGCGACACCTTGGTGAGCACCCTGATCGAGCAGGCTCCCGAATTCTTGGAGCCGGGTGGTTCCATGCAAATGCTTTCAAACTGGGAGATTCCTCTTCTAGACGATGAATCGAACCAAACATGGGATGCCCGGGTGCGCCAGTGGTTCGGCGACAAGCTGGACGTGTGGGTGATTGAGCGCGAGCAGACGACCCCAAGCGGCTACGCCGAAACCTGGTTGCGCGACTCTTCGCAGACCGAAGACAGCAGCTCGTATGTCTCCGCCTACAACGCGTACCTCGATGACTTCGAGTCCCGCGGCGTGGGGGCCATCGGCTTCGGCTTGGTGTACTTCCGCCGCCCGGTTGCAGGCCGCCCTGTCCTGCAACGCTACGAGCAGATCTCGCATCAGGTGGAACAGCCGCTGGCCCCGACATTGCAGCGGGATATCGCGATGGCTGACCAGCTGGCAGCGGCCGGCGAAGGGTTCAAGGATTGGCACCTGCTGGTGCCTGAGGATGTCACCGAGGAACGCCACCAGCGTCCGGGAGCAGAGCACCCGGGCGTGATCTTGCTGCGCCAGGGGGCTGGCCTGCGCCGAACTGAATTGCTTGATACTGCGCAGGCTGGATTTGTTTCCGCCTGCGATGGCGATTTATCTGTATCGCAACTAGTCAACGCGCTGGAACCGCTGATAGGCGAGGGGCAGGAAGACTTCTCCGATGTGCTTTATGAAGCAGTGAAGCGGCTCTTGCGACATGGCCTGCTTCAGAAAATGTGAAACAAGCGCTAAAGTTTTTCCCTATGACACGGAACACAATTGAGGAACAAGGTGGAGCCGCCTCGCAAGATGCGGCGAAAATACCACAAGTTGTCTCGATCACTGACCCCCAAGCGATTCGAGCGTTGGCGCACGACGCTCGACTGATCGTCCTGGATGAGCTCTTTGCTTCGCAGACCACTCGCACCGCTACGGAACTTGCATCGCTGTGCGCGTTGACCCCCAGCGCAATGAGCTATCACCTTCGGGCGCTGGAGAAGTACGGATACGTGATACGTGCAGCCAGCGAGGGAGACGCCCGCGAGCGCCGCTGGCGTGCGGCCGGTGAACGGCTTGAGCTGAACACGCAGATCGACTCGGCCAACGCCAAGACCGCGTACTTGAACGTGCAGTTGAACGCATTCCGCACGCGGCTTAATGCCGAAGTCCAGCGCCGCGAAGCAGAAGCGAAGGCCGGAATCGCTCCGGAGCCTGACCGCCCGCCGATGCTGACTAGCGGTTTGGTATTCCTCTCGGAGGCCAAACAGCGCGAGTTCAACCGCCGGATGCTGGATCTCGTGTACGAATACGAGGCGCAGGCAACAGCCGAGGAACGCAGTATTGACTCGCGGCGTATGTTCTACTTAATCTCATTGCTTCCCGAATACCAGAGCATGGGGGAGGCGACATCATAAGCATGCCCGGCTCAGGGAGCGCAGATCCTTCGGTGTAAGATCATCGAGAAATGTGCTTATAGAGTAGGCATGAAGAACGAAGCCGCGATGGCGGATCGAGCAATGCCCCGGAATGGGCGCCGAAGGTCCGTGTTGTCTAAAGGAGTGCTGTGCCCCCCAAGGCCAAGGAAAAGACTGGTAAGAAACTCGTAATCGTGGAGTCTCCTGCCAAGGTGAAGTCGATCGCCAAGTATTTGGGCGAAGGCTTTGACGTGGATGCCTCTGTGGGCCATATCCGCGACCTTCCGCAGCCCTCGGAACTGCCAACCGAGCTGAAGAAAACCTCGGTAGGCAAGTTCGCTGTCGACCTGGACAACGACTTCGAGCCGTACTACATGGTCTACCCGGACAAGAAGAAGCGCGTTTCCGAACTGAAAGCGAAGCTCAAGGAAGCTGACGAACTCTACCTCGCAACCGATGCGGACCGCGAGGGCGAAGCCATCGCGTGGCACCTGTTGCAGGTCCTGAAGCCAAAGGTTCCGGTACGCCGCCTGGCCTTTACCGAAATCACCAAGGAAGGCATCGCCCGCGCACTGGAGAACATGCGCGAACTGGATACCGACCTCGTCGACGCCCAGGAAACCCGCCGTGTCCTGGACCGCCTCTACGGTTACGAAATTTCGCCGGTGCTCTGGCGCAAGGTGGCCCGAGGCCTGTCCGCAGGCCGTGTGCAGTCCGTGGCAACCCGTCTGGTCGTTGAGCGCGAACGCGAACGCATGGCCTTCATCCCCGCCGGATACTGGGACGTGAAGGGCAACTTCGCTACCACTGACGGCGAAGCTTTTGCGGCAAAGCTGTCGGCAGTAGACGGCGCCCGTGTCGCCTCCGGCCGCGATTTCGATGACCGCGGCCAGCTAAAGACCACCCGCAACAAGCTGGCTCACCTTGACCAGGAATCGGCCCAGTCGCTGGTGGCCAACCTGTCGAAGACCGACTTCGAGGTGACCTCTGTCGAGGACAAGCCGTACACCCGTCGTCCGGCAGCGCCGTTCACCACCTCCACGCTGCAGCAGGAAGCATCCCGCAAGCTGCGCTGGAGTTCCAAGATCACCATGCAGATCGCACAGCGCCTGTATGAAAACGGCTACATCACCTATATGCGTACCGACTCGGTCTTCCTCTCGGGCGAGGCTGTGACTGCCGCGCGCAAGCAGGCCACCGAGCTGTACGGAGCAGATTCCGTTCCAGCCAAGCCGCGCGTCTACAAGGCGAAGAGCGATGCGGCGCAGGAAGCCCACGAAGCGATCCGCCCAGCCGGCGACATGTTCCGCCGCCCGAAGGACGTGCGCTCCTCACTGTCCAAGGACGAATACGCGCTCTACGAGCTGATCTGGAAGCGCACCGTCGCCTCGCAGATGGCCGATGCCAAGGGCTTCACCGCCACCATCAAGCTGCAGGGCACCGCCAGCGATCAGCGGGTGGCCGAGTTCTCGGCATCCGGCACCGTCATCACCTTCCGCGGTTTCCTTTCCGCCTACGAGGAAGGCAAGGACGAGCAGGCTGTGGAAGCCGCGGCAGAGAATGCCGAAGCGCGCCTGCCGCAGCTGGCCGTGGGCCAGCAGCTGGCTGGCGACGAGCTGACCGCCCTGGGCCACGAGACCACACCTCCAGCTCGTTACACCGAAGCGTCGATCGTGGCTGAGCTGGAAAAGCGCGAGATCGGCCGCCCGTCGACCTATGCGCCAACCATCTCCACCATCATGGACCGCGGCTACGTCACCAAGCGTGGCGGCGCCTTGGTGCCGAGCTGGATCGCGTTCTCGGTGATCCGCCTGCTCGAAGAGCACTTCGCGAAGTACGTGGACTACGATTTCACCGCCCGGCTGGAAGATGATCTCGATGAGATCGCCAACGGCCAGCGTGCCCGCACGGACTGGCTGAACCTGTTCTACTTCGGCAAGGGCGCTGATGCCGAGACCGAGGGCCTGAAGCATGTGGTCGACAACCTGGGCGATATCGACGCCCGGGCGATCAACTCGATCAAGGTCACCGACGACATCACCTTGCGTGTGGGCAAGTTCGGCCCGTATCTGGAGCGCGCCATCCCGGAAGGTGCCGAGGAAGGCACCGAGCCGCAGCGCGCCAACGTGCCTGAGGACCTGGCGCCGGATGAGCTGACTGCCGAAAAGGCCGAGGAGCTCTTCGCCAATTCGCAGGTATCGGAAAAGGATCTGGGCAATGATCCGGAAACCGGTCGCAGGATTGTGGCCAAGGATGGCCGCTACGGCGCCTACGTCACGGAGATCATCCCGGAGCCAACCGCAGAGGAGTTGGCGGCGCTGCCGGTCGAGTACTACAAGAATGGCAAGCCCAAGCCGCCGAAGAAGCCAACCAAGGTCAAGCCGCGCACCGCGTCGCTGTTCAAGTCAATGACCGTGGAATCGGTGACCCTGGAAGAAGCCCTGAAGCTGATGAGCCTGCCACGTGTGCTGGGTGCTGACGCCGAAGGCGAAGAGATCACCGTGCAGAACGGCCGCTTCGGCCCGTACCTGAAGAAGGGCAGCGATTCGCGCTCCATCGAGAGCGAGGAGCAGATCTTCACGATCACCTTGGACGAAGCGCTGGCGATCTACGCGCAGCCGAAGCAACGCGGCCGGCGTGCCGCGGTGCCGCCATTGGCCGAGTTCGGCGTCGACCCGACCAGCGAGAAGAACATCGTGGTCAAGGACGGCCGCTTCGGCCCGTACATCACCGACGGCGTCACGAACATCACCGTGCCGCGCGGAACCTCGCTGGAGGAGCTGACCCGCGAGCAGGCTATTGAACTGCTGGCGGACAAGCGTGCCCGCGGACCGGTGAAGCGCACGGCAAAGAAGGCGCCGGCCAAGAAGCCGGCAGCCAAGAAGGCCCCGGCGAAGAAGGCAACGGCCAAGAAGACCACCGCAAAAAAGACTGACTAGTCTTTCTTGCCAGGCCTAACGAGGAGCGCACCATGAGACTCGGTGTATTGGATATCGGTTCGAATACCGTTCACCTCTTGCTCGTCGACGCATATCCGGGCGCACGCCCGGTTCCCTATGCCTCGCACAAGCGACCCCTGTCCCTGGTGCGCTACCTCAATGAGTATGGCGCCATAACCGAGGAAGGCCAGCTCGAGCTGATCTCCTTCATCAAGGAAGCTGCGCAGTTTGCCGAAAACCACCAGGTCGAGGACTTCATGGCTTTCTGCACCTCGGCGATCCGCGAATCCTCCAACGGCGCTGTCGTGCTGGAACGCGTCGAAGCCGAGACGGGCGTGAGCCTGATGGAACTGACCGGCGAGGAAGAAGCCGGCATGACCTTCTACTCGGTACGCCGTTGGTTCGGCTGGTCATCTGAATCCATCTTGAACCTGGACATGGGCGGTGGCTCGCTGGAACTGGCCCTGGGGGTTGACGAGTTCCCCCAAACCGCATTCTCCGTGCCACTGGGCGCCGGCAGGCTGACCCGCGAATGGCTTCCCAACGATCTGCCGTCGATGAAGGAAGTCAAGGAACTGCGTACATACGTTCGCGATGTCCTCGCCGACCCGACCACTGAACTGCGCCAGTACGGCAAGCCCACCTTGGCCACCGCGACTTCCAAGACTTTCCGTTCCCTGGCGCGCATCACCGGCGCCGCGCCGAGCACGGAGGGTCCTTACGTCAAGCGTGTGCTCCATCGGGATGCACTGAAATTATGGACCAACCGCTTGACGGCGATGAGCTGGGCAGAACGTGCAGAATTGCCCGGCGTTTCAGAGATCCGCGCCCCGCAATTGCTCGCTGGCGCGATCGTAGCCCACGAGGCGATGAGTGCCCTGAAGCTGAAATCTGTGCGAATTTGCCCTTGGGCTATCCGTGAAGGCTTGATGCTGAGACGATTTGATCACGTGATGTTTGACTCTGCGACACCGCTCAGTAGTAGCGTGGGAGTTGGGGAAGTAGCGCTGGACAACGAGAAGTACAAGTTTCTCGCCAAACCCAGCAGCTAACCTTCTTGGCTAAACGGTGCCTGCAAAGTGGGCACGGTAACAGGAGGCAAGGCATGGAAGACCAGAAGAGCACAATGAAGGTGCCAGTCACCCTCTCTAGCGCGTCAGTTTATCCGCTGACCGTCCATGATGCCTTCGCTATGGCCAAAGACGTGGGATACGACGGGCTGGAAGTGCTGATTACCGGCAATGCGGCCAGCCAATCTGCCACCGCGCTCAAAGCCTTGATGGACAAGTACCAACTGCCGATCCTGGCCATTCATGCTCCGACATTGCTGCTCACCCAGCAGGTGTGGGGCTCTGCCTGGGCAAAGATTGAACGCTCGGTCATCCTGGCTCAGGCCGTCGGCGCCAGCGTGGTTGTCGCCCACCCGCCTTTCAGGTGGCAAGGTTCCTACGCCGAGGAATTTGCCGAAGGCGTGCAGCGGCTTACTGACACCACTGGGATGAAGATCGCCGTGGAGAACATGTATCCGTGGCGTGCCCGGGGCCGAGAAGCTAAGATGTATCTTCCGCACTGGAACCCCGTCCCGCAGCACTACCAGAATGTAACCTGGGATTTCTCTCATGCCGCCATCGCCAATATGGATTCACGCCAAGCAGTCGAGGATCTGGGCCAGCGGCTGGCGCACGTGCACCTGTGCGATGGCCTGGACAACGGCAAGGACGAGCACCTGGTGCCAGGCCTGGGAACCCAACCGGTGGCCGAAACTCTGCAATACCTGCGCGATGCCAATTGGGGCGGAACCATAGCCGTCGAGGTGTCCACCCGCAAGGCGCGCAATGCGGGGCAAAAGGAAGAATGGTTGGGAAAGACCCTAGAATTTGCCCGCCAGCACTTAACAGTCGGCAGTGACCCCAAGCCAATGACACAATAGCCATATGAGTGAAGCAACAAAGAATCTGTCCCTGTCCTTCCTCGGTGCTGGCTCCATGAACGGCGCCATCCTGCGTGGCATCATCGGATCTGGCCATGATCCGAAGCTCATCACCGCCACCGTCCGCAGCGGCAAGCGCGCTGCGGAACTGCGTGACCTGGGCATCAACGTCCTGGTCAGCGAGGACGACCCAGAATCCAACCGCAAGGCCGCGGCCAGTGCAGACATCATCTTCCTGGGAGTGAAGCCGGTCGGCATCACCGACCTGTGCGAAGAGATTTCCGGATCCCTGGACGCGCAGAAGGTCGTTGTTTCCGTGGCCGCCGCAATCACCCTGAGCAGCATGCAGGCACATCTGCCGCAGGGCCAGCCGGTGATTCGCTCCATGCCGAACACCCCGTTGATGGTCGGTGCAGGCGTTGTGGGCATCAGCCCGGCTGAAAGCGTCAGCGAAGAGCAGACCCAGCTGGTCACCGACCTGCTCTCCGGTTCCGGCGATGTGCACGTCATCGGCGAGGATCAGCAAAACGCGCTCTCGGCAATTTCCGGTTCGGGTCCTGCCTATGCCTTCTACCTGGCTGAAGCCATGGCCAACGCCGGTGTGGCCATGGGCTTGGACGAGAAGCTGTCCATCGCGCTGGCCCGTGCCACCGTGGCTGGTGCAGGCAAGATGCTCTCGGACCCTGATGCGGATCCGGCGGCCCTGCGCAAGGCAGTGACCAGTCCGAAGGGCACCACCGAGCAGGCCATCGCCACCTTCGATGAGCACGGCATTCCAAAGATCATTGCTGCCGGAACCCAAGCGGCAGCGGCCCGTGCGGCCCAATTGAGCGACGAGCTCGGCTAGATGCCAACACGTGAAACGGCGGTGGCCGGCAACCAAATGGTTGCCGGCCACCGCCGTTTTCGAATCCCTTGACCCTAGGGGCGTGCCGCGAAACGCTCCAGCAGATCCACGTGCCCCGAGACGATCAGGACATCTCGACGCGTCACCATGGTATCGGGGATGGCGTAAGTGAAATCCTCACCAGGGGACTTCACTCCGACAATGGTCACCCCGTACTTGGAGCGGACCTGGGACTGGGCCAAGGTGAAGCCCTGGGTCTCCTTGGGCGGGTACATCTTCACGATGGCGAAGCCGTCATCGAATTCGATGAAGTCGAGCATGCGACCGCCGACCAGGTGCGCGGCACGCACCCCGGCATCGGCTTCCGGATAGATGACATGGTTGGCGCCGATGCGCGTAAGGATCTTGCCATGGGACGGAGTGATCGCCTTGACCCACAGGTGCTCGATGCCCAGATCCACCAGGTTGACGGTGATCAGCACCGAAGATTCGATGGAAGTGCCGACGCCAACGACAGCAGAGGAGAATTCCTGGGCGCCGAGCTGGCGCAACGCATCGATGTTTGTTGCGTCGGCCGCGACAACGTGGGTCAGGGTGCTGGCCCACTGCTGGACGAGCTCCGGGTTGCGCTCGATGGCCAGCACTTCGCGGCCCTGCTTGACCAGCGTCTCGGCGACAGAGGCACCGAAGCGGCCCAAGCCGATCACCAGTACCGGGGCATTGTGGTCCATGTTCTTGTCAGCCAATGAGCGGCCTTTCTTCTGGAAGTCTGAACAACGTGTTGCGGTGGCGCATGGTCAATGCGCTGGCGAGTGTAATGCTGCCGATGCGTCCGGCAAACATCAACGCACTGAGCACGTATTTGCCAGCCGGCGGCAGCTCTTGCGATACGCCGGTGCTCAGCCCCACGGTAGCAAAGGCCGAGATCGACTCGAACAGGGCACGCGAGAAGCCCACCGATTCGTCAATGGTCACCAGCGCTCCGGTAGCGACCATCACCAGCGAAGCGCCCATGGTGACCACTGAGATGGCCACGCGCATGGTGCCCTGCGGAATCTGCCGGCCGAAGGCCTTCGCATCCGTATCGCCGCGGACCTCGGCCAGAATGGCCAAGAACATCACGGCAATGGTGGTGACCTTGATGCCGCCTGCGGTGGAAGCTGAACCGCCACCGGCAAACATCAATGCGTCGGTCAGCAGGACGGTCACCTGGTGGATGTCGTTCTGGTCCACCAGATTGAATCCACCGGAACGGGTCATGGTGGAGGCGAAGAATCCATGAATGATCTTGTCGCTCAAGGACAGGCCCCCAATGGTCTTGGGATTGGCCCATTCGAATACCAGCCACAGGAAGGATCCGGCAAAGAGCAGGATCGTGGTGGTGAGCATGGTCAGCTTGGTATGCAGGTTCCATTTCTTGATGTTGAACTTGTGCGCCAAGAGCACCATGATGACCGGGAACCCCAAGGAACCGGTGAAAACGCCGGCCATCAAGGGGCCCAGGATCCACAGGTCGGTTTCATAGGGAACCAAGCCATCGGAGTGCGGGGTGAAGCCTGCATTGTTGAAAGCCGAGACGGCATAGAAAATTCCGTGCCAGATGGAGGACAGCACGCTTTCACCCAGTATGTAGAAGCGCGGGATCAAGAACAGCGCGATCACCGCCTGCAGGCTGATCGCCGTGAGAATCACGATGCGCAGCAGCGAGCTGACCTCGCCTAGCGCAGAGGCTCCAGAACTGTTCATGGAGTTCTGGGCCATCAGCTTGGCTCGCACGCCCAGCTTGCGCGATACCGCCAGGGACATGATGGAGGCCAAGGTCAAAATGCCCAACCCGCCCATGAACGTCGCGACCAGCATGATCAGCTGGCCGGCAAATGACCAATGCACCGCGGTGGAGACGGTTGTGAGGCCTGTAACGCACACGGCCGACACGGCCGTGAACAAAGCGTCATGCAGCGCGGTGGCTTCGCCGGTTGCCGAGGAAAACGGTGCGGCCAGCAGGGAAGTGAACAGCGTGATGGCCAAGAGGAAAGCGCCAAGAGTCAAGCGCGCAGGGGAGCGCACGGTGAAGTCGGCGACTGCGATGCGAACCGCCAGCCATTTCTTGCGTCGCCGTTCACGCATTTCAGCTGCCCGGGCACTGGGTCCCGGTGCACTGGCTGTGCTCATTTATTTCTCGCCGTTTCCTTGGGAACAGTTCTTTGCCATGCGGAGTTGAAGTCCTCCTAGTAATTTACGCGTTTCCACCGCTAAACGCTTGCGTTGCCCGCCTGAAGACCCGACTAGCCTCGCATTCTGCCATAAATTCATGAGTTGGATCACTATCGGGTAGCCTGAAATCGTGTTAGATCCGCAGCATGCCCCACGGCCCACCATGGTGATGTGGGATGAACAGTATCTGAAGTACAAATTCAGCGACTGGCATCCGATGCACCCTTCGCGGCTAGAGCTGACCTATCGGCTCAGCGACGAGCTGGATGTTTTCGATGCGCAGAACGTCTCGATCCAGGCGCCAGAAGTTGCCGAGGACGCGGTTATCGGCACGGTTCACGACCAGACCTATATCGACCAGGTGCGGCGGGTCAGCCAGGATCCGGCACTGGTTGCCGAAGAATTCGGCTTGGGCACTGAAGACGACCCGGTATTCGCCGGGATGCATGAAGCAGCCGGACGCATCGTGGGAGGCTCGGTGATGGCGGCCCAAGCCATCATGGATGAAGATGTTGTCCGTGCAGTGAATTTCGCCGGCGGCATGCACCATGCAGCGAAGAGCAAGGCCAGCGGTTTCTGCATCTACAACGACGCTGCCGCCGCGATCCATCGCATGCTGGAACACGGCGCGAAGCGCGTAGTCTACATCGATGTCGACGCGCATCATGGGGATGGCACCGAATCGATCTTCTGGGATGACGAACGTGTGCTGACAATTTCAATCCATGAATCGGGATTGTCGCTTTTTCCGGGAACCGGATTCGCCAATGAAATCGGCGGCAAGGATGCCCAAGGCAGCGCAGTCAATGTCGCTCTTCCGGCCATGACCGGGGACTCCGGGTGGATGCGTGCTTTCCATGCGATCGTTCCCCAGCTGGTGCGCGCCTTCAAGCCGGAAATCATTGTCTCCCAGCATGGATGCGATGCGCACCGTGATGACGACATGACCAATTTGAAGCTGTCGGTCGATGCCCAACGCCAGGCCGCCTTGGATATTTCCCAGCTGGCGGACGAACTGTGCGAAGGCCGTTGGCTGGCTACCGGAGGCGGGGGGTATAACGTCACTGCCGTCGTTCCGCGTACCTGGACGCATCTGACCGCGATTGTTGCCGGCAAGCCGGTGCCGTTGCGCACCTATGTCCCCGAGACTTTCCGCCGTTATGTCCTGGAGAAGTACGGGCGTGCCATGCCTTATCTCATGGGTGACGATGCCCAGTTGTGGTGGCGCAATTGGGAAGTTGGCTATGATCCGGCCGATCCGGTGGACAGGACCATCATCGCTACCCGCAAGGAAGTTTTCCCGCTCTTTGGCCTTGATCCCTGGTTTGACTAGCCTCGGGTCGATGCGACCACTGGGCGCAGCAACAAGACTTCACAGCTTTTTCGACAAGGAAATCGATTGCCATTCGTTCATATGCCGTTAGGGTTATGAGTGTGGCAATTGATGAAGTATTTTCGGCGTTGGCTGAGCCGACCCGACGCAGGATCATAGAAGCGCTCAAGACCGAGCCGAAAGCCGTGGGCACCTTGGTCACGGAACTGGAGATTTCCCAGCCAACGGTTTCCAAGCACCTGAAGGTATTGCGCGAAGCTGAGCTTGTCAGCATGGCCGCTGCCGGGCAGCGGCGCATCTACAGCATTGACACCGCTGCGCTGGAGGACCTCGTGCATTGGTGCACCGAATTGGTTCCTGCACCAGCGGCGGGCCAGGAATCGGCAACGGCCGAAACCGGAACCGAGGGGCAGCTGGCTGTGGCATCGAATCCGACTGCCCAGCAGATCGGCCGCCGCGTGGGCCAAGGCTTGGAACAAGTTACGGGACGCGCGCAGGAATTCTTCGAGAAACTTCCTCGGTTCGGGCGCCGACGCTAGGCGTTGTCCAGTCTTCGACGTTGCAACCGGGCAAAATGGTCAATCTTTTAAGTTACGCGCGCAATCCTGTTTTATAACAAGAAAATTTTGTTCAGAATGCCCAGCATGGCATTCTCGTGTGCGGGGCAGTGACGCCGGCTATGAGGCCCCTTGTGCGCCTGTGCCTGCCCCAAGTGATGAGGAGAAGAACTTGGACAAGCACTTAGCGACGATTCGCGACGAAGTCTTCCGCCGCAATCCCGGCGAAGCAGAATTCCATCAGGCCGTCACAGAAGTATTCGAGAGCCTTGAAGCCGTATCGGTCAAGCACCCTGAATACGCTGAAGCCGCAATCCTGCAGCGTTTGTGCGAACCTGAACGCCAGATCATCTTCCGCGTGCCATGGGTTGACGACGAAGGACGCGTGCAGATCAACCGCGGCTTCCGCGTTGAATTCAACTCGGCACTAGGCCCATACAAGGGCGGTCTGCGCTTCCACCCATCGGTCTACCTTGGCATCGTCAAGTTCCTGGGCTTCGAGCAAATCTTCAAGAACTCCCTGACCGGCATGCCAATCGGCGGCGGCAAGGGCGGCTCGGACTTCGACCCCCGCGGCAAGTCCGATGGCGAAGTCATGCGCTTCTGCCAGTCCTTCATGACCGAGCTCTACCGCCACATTGGCGAGTACACGGATGTGCCGGCAGGCGATATCGGCGTGGGTGGCCGCGAAATCGGCTACCTCTTCGGCCAGTACAAGCGCATCACCAACCGCTACGAGTCCGGCGTGCTGACCGGCAAGGGCTTGAGCTGGGGCGGTTCCCTGGTTCGCCCGGAGGCCACCGGCTACGGCGCAGTGATCTTCACCGAAGAAATGCTCAAGACCCGCGGCCAGACCTTCGATGGCCAGCGCGTGGTCGTTTCCGGTTCGGGCAACGTGGCAATCCACGCCATCGAGAAGGCGCAGGCACTGGGAGCCAAGGTAGTCACCGCTTCCGATTCGGCCGGCTTCATCGTTGACGAAGGTGGCATCGACCTGGATCTGCTGCGCCAGATCAAGGAAGTCGAGCGCGGGCGCATCTCCGAGTACGCCGAACGCCGTGGCAGCAAGAAGGTCAAGTACGTCGCAGGCGGCAGCGTCTGGGACGTTGAAGGCACCGTGGCGCTGCCTTGCGCAACCCAGAACGAGTTGGGTGCCGAGGCTGCGAAGAAGATGGTCGCCGCTGGCACCATTGCCGTCGCCGAAGGCGCCAACATGCCTACCACCGCTGAGGCAACGTCGATCTTCCAGGATGCCGGAGTGCTCTTCGGCCCGGGCAAGGCTGCCAACGCTGGTGGTGTTGCCACCTCGGCCCTGGAGATGCAGCAGAATGCCAGCCGCGATGCATGGACTTTCGAGCACACCGAGCGCCGCCTGACTGAGATCATGGTCGGCATCCACGACAGCTGCGCAGCGACTGCAGACGAGTACGGCATGCCAGGCAACTACGTCGCCGGCGCCAACATCGCAGGCTTCGTGAAGGTCGCTGACGCCATGCTCGCACAGGGCGTCATCTAGTAATTCAGTTTGTTGCAATCCGCGCGGATTCATCGGAACCCCGGTGAATCCACGCGGATTGTCTCGTTCTGGCATCGAAATATGTGATTCAGACGGTCACCGGTGTGTTTCGTGATGCAAAAGTTACAAAAGTGCGATTAGACTAGTACAAAGCGAACGTGAACCTGAACCGCCGATGTTGATCCAAAGTCGTGTAAGTTCATCTTCGCTAAAATAACGCGACGAATTAGAGATCAGCGTCAGGAGAATATCCCGCATGACGGATAAACAGAATTTTGCCGGAGCCCGATTCATGACTGTGGCCGAAGTCGCCGACATGATGCGTGTTTCCAAAATGACCGTTTATCGGCTGATCCACGCCGGTGATCTGCCAGCTGTTCAGTTCGGTCGCTCCTATCGCGTTCCGGAAAACGCCGTGGAATCATATCTGAATGCCGCGGCCATTGATCCGCAGCACGGTACCGGTTCCTACGGTCGATAGTCCGCGCGATGGTCAGAGCATGGCCGAAAAGCGGGTAATCTGTTAAGGAACGTTTAACGTCCGGTCAACCTTGTCCTTGTGCTCGCGCGCAAGCAGGCGTTTGGGGTTGACGCATTTATTTAGTTTGTGAGGAACCACTATGGGCTCTGTTATCAAGAAGCGCCGCAAGCGTATGTCGAAGAAGAAGCACCGCAAATTGCTTCGCAAGACCCGCCACCAGCGTCGCAACAAGAAGTAAATCTGCTTCTGAGCATTTGCCGCTTGGCAATCATCGCCACCGCTTCACAGTGAAACTGCTGAACGGTGGCGATTGCTTTATCCAAGAAACCGCTCAATGCCCGCCTAAGAGCCGGAACGGCGCAGGAACGAACGCCGGGCAGCCCAGAGCGCGCCGAGGACGCCAGCGGCCTTCAGGCCCAGTTTGGCGGCCCGCTGGCCGGTGCGGAAGTCATAGACCTGCCAGCCGCGGCGCTTGGCGTAGGCGCGCAGGCGTGCATCGGGATTGATGCACACCGGATGGCCCACGGCTTCAAGCAGGGGAACATCATTGTAGGAATCCGAGTAAGCCCAGGACTTCGATAGCGAGATTCCGCGAGCCTTCGCCAAGGAACGCACAGCCTGGGCCTTTTCCGCGGCATGCAGGATCGGGCTGGCCAGCGCTCCGGTGTAGAAACCGTCTTCGCTGGCCACTACGGTGCCCAATGCGCCGGTCAGTTCCAGGCGATCCGAGATGACATTCGCCACTTCCAGGGGAGTGGCGGTGACCAGCCAGACTTCGCGCCCCACCGTCCGATGCTGGCGGGCAATGGCTACCGTCCCGGACCACAGCTTCGGTTCGATGTATTCGTCATAGATCTCGTTGCCTATCTTCTCGATCTCGGACACCGGAATCCCGCGAACCATCATCAACGCACGGTCGCGGATCTGGTGGATGTCCCCGAGGTGCTCGCCTCGGGCGGCGAAGCGCAGCTGCTTGAGCGCGAACCAGAGGATTTCGCGGAACTGGAAGAAACGGCGCTCATGCAGCTTCCGCGCCAGCAGATACAGCGAGGCGCCGCGCACAAGCGTGTTGTCGACATCGAAAAAAGCGGCGACCGTTTCCGGAGCCAGGGCGGAATTCGGGCTGGGGTGAGGATCGATGGAAGGCATTTGATCCAGTTTATTTCATCGCCAAGTTCAAGCGTGGTTACGGCTCGTGAGATTATAGGCAGGTGAGTACTTTGCATCAGATCCAGCTATTGGTTCGAGAAGGCTGCCACCTGTGCCACGCGGCACGCGCAACCGTGGCCGAGGTGACTGGACGGCTGAATATGGAGTTTTCCGAACTCGATATCGACCAGCACCCTGAACTGCTGGCAAAGCACCACGAAGAAGTGCCGGTGCTGCTCATCGACGGAGCAGTCCGCGACTTCTGGCACATCGACGCACAGCGTCTCGAACGGCTGCTGCGCAGTTAGCCGCTGCGGAAATCATGAATATGCGTTGTGCTCGTCCAGAGCACCGAAAAGTGCGGGAGAACGAAGATGTCAGAGCTTGAAGCCCGGGTCCTGCCTGAGGCCACGCTGGCTCGACTGACCCAATACCTGCGCGCGCTGAACGCCCTGGAAGCCCAAGGCCTGGAACGCACCAGTTCCGGAGTGCTGGCCAAGGAAGCCGGCGTTAACCCCTCCATCTTGCGCAAGGACCTATCCTGGCTGGGATCCTACGGAACCCGCGGAGTGGGCTATGTGGTCCGCGAGCTGGCAGAACATATCAGCCGCACCCTCGGCTTGAACCAGGACTGGCGTGTGGCCATTCTCGGCGCAGGCAACCTCGGCCGCGCGCTCAGCGGCTATGCAGGGTTCAGGACCCGTGGCTTCAACGTCAAGGCGATCCTGGATGTCGACCCAGCTCTGGTGGGCAGCGCAGTCGGCGAACTGCATGTGGAAGCCATCGCGGACTTGGCTGCTGTTGTGGAACGCGAGGAAATCAACATTGCTGTCCTGGCTGTTCCCGGAGAAGCCGCGCAGGATCTGGTCTACGAACTGGCCGAGCTATCGGTCCGCTCGGTGCTCTCCTTCGCGCCGAAGCCTCTGCGCGTACCAGCGGGAATGAATCTGCGTCGCGTCGACCTGTCCACCGAACTGCAGATCCTTGCCTACCTCGCCGTCCAAGGCTGAAACTCCGGCAAGCAGAAAGGCGTAGCCGCATCATCCTCCGATGGGATGACGCGGCTACGCCTTGATTGTTCTTGCGGGGCCTAGCGGAACTGCAAGGCCAAGGGTTTAGCGGAAGCCCGCGAGGCGGGCCTGGCGGCGCTGCGCAATGTATTGCGAAGACGGGCGCAGCCAGGAGAAGACCACGCCGGCGACGCCCAGCAAGATGCCCACAACGTAGACGGCGTTGATGATTCCGGCTTGGGTGTCGGCGAACATGCTGATCATTGGAACAGTCGTCACCAGGTTCAGCAGCGAAATCGCAGCGAGGATCGTGGCGATAATGCGCATGGCGCCGACGCCGCGGCCAACGAAGAAGCCCACCAGGAAGTACAGGCCCAAGGTGATGATCATGCCGACAATCACGAAACTCGACATCATGGAATTGACCTGGGACATGAAGGCTTCAGGGCTGGCCATCATCTGCTCGACCATCGGATCCTGTTCCATGCCAGGGGTGCTCTGCATCTGCTTCTGGAACTCTTCTTGGACCAAGGACCACTGCTGGCCAATCATGTTCGCCATCATGTTGGAGCTGGCCATCAACCAGCTGGCCAGGGCGCTGAAAATGCCGGCGAGCATGATCAAGCCGAAGGCGATAGCCAAGGTCCGCGGACGCTCGGTCGGCGGCTGCACGCCAGCGTAGCCTCCCTGCTGGCCATACTGGTCGTAGCCTGGAGCCTGCGGCTGCCCGTAGGGATTCGGATTCTGGCCGTACGGGTTCTGGCCATATGGCGAGGGCTGCTGGCCATAGGGGTTTTCGCCGTAAGGGTTCTGCGATGGACTCTGGCCCGAAGTGTTCGGGTTGTAGGGCTGGCCCGGCTGGTTAGGATCGTAGTCGCTCATCATGCATCCTTCTGGGTCGAACTATCTTATTTACCAAGCGTAGTGGCAGGTGATTGTGAGCAACCCCTCCGAAAGGATGGTTTTTCCATATGGGATTCCAATGCGTGTCCTGTGAATAGTTGACGGTGGCCACAATATGGCTAATTTGCATCGATTATTTGAGACACTGGAAACATGCCTTTATCGACTGTCCATTTGTTGCGCCATGGGGAAGTTTTCAACCCTGACCGTATGCTCTACGGCAGGATCCCCGGCTTCGGGCTCTCGGAATTGGGATTCCAGATGGCCGATGCGGCAGGCGAATATTTTGCCAAGCGCCAGGCAGACGGCGGCAATGTGGTCCGGTTGGTAGCCTCCCCGCTCTTGCGTGCCCAGCAGACTGCCGCGCCGACTTCGAAGGCCTTGGACCTGCAGATCCACACCGACGAACGGGTGATTGAAGCGGGCAACAAGCTCGAAGGCCTGTCCAAGGTCGCCGAGCACCTGCGCCAGCCGAAGTATTGGCCGCTGCTGGTCAACCCGCTGAAGCCTTCATGGGGCGAAGCCTACGTCGAACAGGTAGCCCGCATGCGCCAGGCCATGGACGAGCATCGCAAGGCAGCGGTCGCCGATCACGGCGAAGGCTCCGAGGTCATCATCGTCAGCCACCAGTTGCCGATCTGGGTGACGCGTCGAGCCGCCGAGAAGAAGCGTCTGTGGCACGATCCACGCCAGCGAGAGTGCACGCTGGCATCCATCACAAGCTTTGATTTTGAGGGAGACGATTTGGTCTCCGTGCGTTACACCGAACCGTGCCCCGAGCTGCTTGCCGGCGCGGCGAATATCCCTGGAGCCTAAAGCAAAATGACTGATCCCGTGCCTAATCCTCGCCCGTTGAGCCGCCGTACCATGCTGCGTTCGCTGATGGTTGCCGCCGCTGTGGTGCCGCTGGCTGCCTGCAGCGGCAACGAAGATGCGCTGACCGCGCAAGCGAACAGCGGCGACGGCAAGAACTACATTGCCGGCGACGGTGCAGTGGAAGAATACGAAGTCTCCAAGCGCAGCGAACCGGTGGCCATCAAGGCCACAACGTACCATGGCACGGACATCGACTTCACGCAGTGGCAGGGCAAGCCGGTAGTCATGAACTTCTGGTACGCCGCCTGCGCTCCGTGCCGCATCGAAGCGCCGGATCTGAAGGAAATTGCCGAAGAGTTCGGCGAGAAGGTCGAATTCATCGGCGTCAACGTACGCGACGAAGCCGAAGCCGCGAAGGCCTTTGAACGCACCTTCGATATTCCCTACGAGTCTGTGCAGGATACGACCGGGGAGATCCAGCTGGCGATGACCAAGTACGTGCCGCTGCAAGCCGTGCCATCCACGCTGGTGCTGGACCGCAAGGGCCGTGTCCGTGCCCGCGTAATCGGTGCCGTGGAGCCGGGGACCCTCAAATCATTGATCAGCACCGCTCTGACCGAAGAGTTGTGAGCTGATCAGTGACCTCTAATCCCTTTGCCGACATCGTCCTGGACGGGTCGTTGCTCCTGGCCGCACCCGTGGCCCTGCTGGCTGGGTTGGTCTCCTTCCTCTCGCCTTGCGTCCTCCCGCTTGTGCCGGGCTATCTCGGCTACGTCACCGGTTTGACCGGCGCAGATTTGAAGGACCACCGCCGCGGCCGGATCGTCTCCGGCGTGCTGCTCTTTGTCCTGGGATTCTCCGTGGTCTTCATTGCCGCCGGCGTGCTCTTCAGCCAGGCGTCCGCGTGGCTGCGGTTCAACGGGTCCTGGGTCACCCAGGCGCTGGGGTTGGTCGTGGTCTTCATGGGCGTCGTCTTCATGGGCGGATTCTCCTGGATGCAGCGGGATCGCAAGATCCATAAGAAACCGCCTGCCGGCTTGTGGGGCGCCCCGGTGCTGGGGCTGACCTTCGGGCTGGGCTGGGCGCCGTGCATCGGCCCGACGTTGAGCGCGGTATTGATCATGTCCACCGGAGTGGACGCGAACGTGGGCCGCGGAACCTTGCTGACCGTGTTCTATTGCCTCGGATTGGGCCTGCCCTTCATCCTTATCGCAATGGGGCTGCAGCGCGGCATGCAGGCGTTGGCGTTTTTCCGCAAGCACCAAGTTCTCATCATGCGTTTGGGCGGGGGACTGCTCATTGCCTTGGGCCTGGTCATGGTGACGGGGCTTTGGGGAACATGGGTAGCAGAACTGCAAAACTGGTTTGCCAATGAAGTGAGGTTGCCAATTTAATGGCGAAACAACAACGGAAGTCCAAGGGAACCGGCGACGCGCCTGCCTTGGGATTCGTGGGTTCCATGCGCTGGATCTGGACCCAGCTGACATCGATGCCCACAGCACTGTTCCTGCTGCTGCTGCTCGCTGTCGCTGCCGTGCCGGGTTCTATTTTCCCGCAGCGCGATGCCAACCCCGAATCTGTCGCCCAGTACCTGGATCAGCACACCACCGCCGGCCCCTGGCTGGACCGCTTCCAGATGTTCGACGTGTACTCCTCGGTGTGGTTCTCCGCGATCTACATCCTGCTGTTCATCTCGCTGATCGGCTGCATCCTCCCGCGTGTGAAGAAGCACGCCAAGGCCTTGCGCACCCCGCCACCGCGGACCCCTGCGCGCCTGGACCGCCTGCCCCAGTACAGCACGCATGAAATTCTCGAAGGCGAAGCCGATACGCCCGACGACCAGCAGGTCATCGATGATGCGTTCAGGATCCTGAAGAAGCGCGGCTACCGCGTCGAGCGCCGCGAGGATGCCATCGGTGCCTCGGTGGCCGCCGAGCGCGGGTACACCCGCGAAATCGGCAACCTGCTCTTCCACATCTCGCTGGTGGGCGTCCTTGCTTCCGCGGCGATCGGCGGCTCCCTGGGCTACACCGGACAGCGCGTCGTCGTCGAAGGGGAAACCTTCGTGAACTCGCTGGTCGCCTATGATTCCTTCACCCCTGGCACGAACTTCAACGCCGATAACCTCCCGGGCTACGCGGTGACCCTGGACCAGTTCGATATTGTCTTCGACCGCGAATCAGAATCCCACTTCGGCCAGCCGCTGGACTTCACCGCCCACGTGCAGGTGCGCGAATCGGCAGACGCGGAGCCTGTGAAGCAGGAGCTGAAGGTCAACCACCCGCTGCGCATCAAGGGCGCCGACGTCTACCTGGTCGGCAACGGCTACGCCCCGGTGATTACCGTCAAGGACGGCAACGGCAACGTCGCCTACTCCGGCCCGGCGGTCTCCATCCCGCAGGACTCGGTCTACACCTCGATGTTCGTGCTGAAGGTGCCGGACGCAGAACCTTCGCAGCTGGGCTTCCAAGGCTTCCTGCTGCCCACCGCGCTGGTGGACGAGAACGGCTTCGGCATTTCCGGCGACCCCAACGCCATCAACCCGCAGCTGCACCTGAACTCGTACTTCGGCGATCTCGGACTGGATGACGGCAACCCGCAGAACGTGTTCGTGCTGGACACCGACAAGATGGAGCCGCTGAACAGCCGTGATCTGGATGCCGGCGGCATCATCCTCGAAGCCGGGCAAACCTACGAGCTGCCCGACGGCAAGGGCTCGATCACGTTTGACGACCTCAAGCGCTATGTGGCATTGGATGTGAACCACGACCCGGGCAAGCTGCCGATCGGCATCTCCTCGGCTCTGGCGTTGATCGGCTTGTCGATCTCGCTGTTCACCCCGCGTCGCCGCGTTTGGGTGAAGCTGAAGAATGAGGACGGCAAGCGTAGTATCGAATACGCATTGCTGGCACGTGGCGAGGATCCGCGTCTGGAACGCGAAGCCGCAGAACTACAAAAGATCTTTGACAAGGCTTGGCCATTGGCAAGCCAGGAGCAGAACCAAGGAGCCGTAAATGGATAACGCAGGGGCATTAGCGCCTATTAATGAAACGCTGGGTGAATACAGCCAGCTGTTCATGCTGCTGGCCGCCATGGTCTATGGGGTCGTCTTCATCATTTTCGCCTTGGACCTGGCAAAAACCAACAAGTCCATCAGCGAAATGGATTCCCAGGCGCTCAAGCGCGACGAGGAACTGCTGGTCAGCGCCGGCAGTGCCGCGGTGGGCACCAAGGCCCGTGCCCGCAGGGGCGCCGCCGCGCGTGCCGATAACGTCGGCGAGCACATCGTGACCGACAAGATGGAATACACCCAGCTGTCATCCAAGCGTCCGATGGCCCGCATTGCCGTGGTGCTGATGTGGCTGGCAGCGGTCCTGCACGGCGGCGCAGTGGTTTCCCGGGCAATGGCAGCGCACCGCGTGCCGTGGGGCAACATGTACGAGTTCCTGTCGACCGGTGCTTTCCTGGTGGCCCTGGTGTACCTGCTGGTGCTGATCTTCAAGGACCTGCGCTTCATGGGATCCTTCATTTCCGGCCTGGTGACCTTGATGCTGTGCGGTGCCACCATCGGCTTCCCCACACCGGTGGGCCACCTCGTTCCCGCTTTGCAGTCGCCATGGATCGTCATCCACGTTTCCATCGCGGTGCTGGCTTCGGCGCTGTTCGCCATCAGCTTCGCCATGAACGTGCTGCAGCTGATCCAGCATGCCCGCATGAACCGCCTGGCCGCTGGCCAGAAGGACAAGTTGCCCTTCATGCGCGTGGTGCCGGGCGCCGGCGCACTGGAGAACTTCGCCTACCGCATCAACACCATCGCCTTCGTGATGTGGACCTTCACCGTGATCGCCGGAGCGATCTGGGCTGAAGCCGCCTGGGGCCGTTACTGGGGTTGGGATCCAAAGGAAGTCTGGTCCTTCGTGATCTGGGTGGTCTACGCAGGCTACCTTCACGCACGCGCCACCGGCGGTTGGACGGGTCCACGCTCGGCCTGGTTGTCCATCATCGGCTTCCTGTGCGTGGTCTTCAACTTCACCATCGTGAACATCTTCTTCGACGGCCTGCACTCCTACGCCGGAGTCTAGACCCAAAAGAAATCTGCACTGCGAGCGGTTTCCCTTTCATGGGAGGCCGCTCGCAGCGTTTTAACCGCGCAGTGCAGGGCGCTGTGTCCAGCTGAGGCGCAAGTAGCCTGCAAGTGGCCCATTGAGCCCGTCCGGAGCCCGGAGAAGCGGTCCGGGGCATAATCCAGCCACCCGGTTGCCCGGGGCTCCAGGGCACAAATAAAGCCCAGCTGCGCTGGCTAGGCGTGCTGGGCTGGTTGCCGGGAACCCCGGCAGGTCGAGAGGGCTACTCGGAGTCAGGCGAAGCGCTGTCTGAGCCTTCTGGGTTGTTCTTGTGCTCCGCGCTGGGCTTTGGCTCCTTGGCCTCCGGCTTGGCTGGTTTCGCGTCGTCGGCCTTCTGCGCATCCTCGCGTTTGGTGAGGTCTTGCTCACGCGCCTTCAAGTCGGCTTCACGCTGCTGCTGGCGGCGCCAGATCTCCAGCTGGCGCAGGAAATCCTCGTCATCGTCCGGAGCCATGGACTTCTGCGCCGGGGCATCATGAGATGCTGCAGGGCGCCCCAGGAGGAACCACAAACCGGCTCCGAGGAGCGGAAGCAGGATGATGACCGCGAACCACGCAGGCTTAGGCAATGACCGGATGCGGCTGCGTTCTGCACGAGCGCATTCGATCAGGGTGAAAATCGTCAAAGCAACCGAAACCACTGCGGCGAAAATTAAAAAGCGGACCATGCTTCCATTCTAGTGATAATCCTGTTCACAGGTTCATCGGTAGACTTGAGACTATGCAGTTCGTGAAATATACCGTTATCCGCCTAGGCGTATTCCTCGCCGTTTTCCTGGGCCTCTGGTGGGGTCTGAGGTGGCCAATCTTCGTTTCTGGAATTATTGGCCTCATCGTGGCCTTCGCGGTGGCCTACCTTTTCTTCAACAAACTTCGTCTACGGGCGAACGAAGATATCCGCAACGCCTTCAACAAGACCTCGGCCAACAAGACCAAGAAGCAGCTGGACGACGAAGCTGTCGAGGATGAATTCGACGAATCGCAGCGCAAGCAGGCGCCTCACGCCGAGTAGTTCCCGCTACGCAGGTCAATCAAGAACTGCAAGGCCCAGCCAACCACCCTGGCCGGCACGGCAATTAACGAGATGGGCTGGCCGGATCGCATGATCCGGCCAGCCCATCGTCTTATGCAGTCACTACTGGAACCTAGGCCAGAACCTCGATGGCGATCGCCAGGGCGAAAAGCACCGCGTAGACCATATTCACAATGCCGGTCTGCTTGAGCACTAGCACCAGTTTGGGAAGCCGCTGTTCGCGAAGCATCAGCAACGATGGCGCTGCCGCGGGAATGAAGGTAATCAGGATCAGCCACATCCACGGGAAGTCGCCGGTGGCCAGCAATGGCAGCAGGATGGCTATCGCCAGCATCAGCACATAGCTCAGGCGGGCGTTGTGTTCGCCAAGGCGTACCGCCAAGGTAATCTTCCCCACCTCTTTGTCGGTTGGAATGTCGCGCACGTTATTGGCCATCAGCAGGGCGCAGCCAATCAGCCCGGTGCCGATGGCACCCCACAGCGAAGCCATGGTCAGCTGGTTGATCTGGGTGAAAGTGGTGCCCAGGGTGGCAACCAGGCCGAAGAAGATGAAGACGTAGATATCGCCCAGGCCGCGGTAGCCGTAGGGGTTCTTGCCGCCGGTGTAGCCCCAGGCGGCGAAGATCGCGGCAACGCCGACCAGCAGCAGCGGCCAGGCCGAGGAAAGGATGACCAGAACCAGGCCGATGACGGCGGCCAGACCGAAGCAGCCGAAAGCGGCATTGCGCACGTTCTTCGGCTCGGTGAGCTTGGAACCGGTCAGGCGCAGCGGGCCGACGCGTTCGTCATCGGTGCCGCGGATGCCATCCGAATAGTCGTTGGAGTAGTTCACTCCCACCTGGAGCAGCAGGCCCACGAGCAGAGCCAAGATGAAACGGAACCAGTGAATGGTTCCGGTTTCGCCGAGCGCGGCCGCGGTGCCGATGACGACCGGGGCAATGACGATGGGCAAGGTGCGCAGGCGCGCACCGGAAACCCACTGGGAAAGTGTGGCCACTTCCTGTCCTTTCAGGGCAAGTGAAAACTCGTACCCTCTAGTTTCCCGCGATTAGCCGTGCAAGGCGAATTGAGGCTAGTCGCGAATGCCCAGTTCCTCGATGAGCAACCGGCGATTGAACTTGCCGTTGGGCAGCTGCGGCAAGCCGTTGGGGTAGTGGCGCACGTGCTTGGGCACAGCTTCCTTGCCCAGCGTCCGGCGCACCGCGTCAAAGGCGTCGGCGGTGCTGGTCGGCCCCGAATATGCCAGTCCCACGCTTTGGCCCCATTGCGCATCGGGCACCGGAACCACGATTGCCTGCGTGAAGAATTCCTCCAGCAGCCCTTCGATCTTCGATGCCGAAAGCTTGATGCCCCCGGAATTGATCACGTCGTCGATGCGTCCGATGATCTTCAAGCGCTGTCCGTCAACGGTGCCCAGGTCATCGGTGACATACCAGCGCGCACCATCTCGTTCAACGAAGTGCTCGGCCGTGGCTTCGGGGGCGTGGGCGTATCCGTCGGCCAGCATCGGGCCGGAAACCCAGATGCGTCCCTCATGCTCGGCCAGCTGCACGCCGGGAAGCGCGGTGCCGTTGTAGACCAGGCCGCCGGAGGTTTCCGAGGAGCCGTAGGTCTGGAAAATCTTCAGCCCGAGATGCCGTGCGCGGGTCAGCAGATCCCGGCTGGCTCGTGCCCCGCCCAGGAGGATGGCATCGAAGCGCTTCAGCGCCTGCAGGGTTTCCGGAGCCGGGTTGTCCAGCAGCCGGGCCAGCTGGGTCGGCACCAGCGAAGTGATCCGGCGTGACTCGACCATTTGATTGGCCGCTTCGGTGAAAGCCGTGGCCGAGAAGCTGCCCTTGGTGTCCATGGCCACTGGCTTGGTGCCGGCGAATAAGGAACGGGTCAACACGCTCAGGCCCGCCACGTAGTGCACCGGCAAGGCCAATAGCCACTGGCCTTCGAAGCCGAGGAACTCGGCCGTGGCCTGCGCGCTGGATGCCAACGCCGAAACGCTGAGCACCGTGCGCTTGGCCCGGCCGGTGGAACCGGAGGTCCGCACTACCGCCATGGGCTGCTCGAAACCCGGCAGGTCCGTTGGGGCCAGGTACTCGATGCGCCAGCCGTTCGGGCTGCGCTCATCGAGCAGCACCTCAACGGCCGGGCCCTCGTCATTGGCCGCCTTGGCCAGGGCCGCGAGCAGTTCAGCGAGTTGTGCGTCCATATCCGGTCCTCGTTCCTCCGCGCTGGATTAGAAGTAGTAGGGGTAGCTGGACCAATCCGGGTCGCGCTTGCCCAGGAACGCGTCGCGCCCCTCCACTGCTTCGTCGGTCATGTAGGCCATGCGGGTGGCCTCGCCTGCGAAGACCTGCTGTCCGGCCAGGCCATCGTCGGCCAGGTTGAAAGCGAACTTCAGCATGCGGATGGCCTGCGGGGACTGGCGCGCGATATCGGCTGCATACTCCAACGCCACCTCTTCGAGGCGTTCGTGATCCACCGACTCGTTGACCGCACCCATGCGGACCATGTCATCGGCCGAGTACTCGCGGGCGAGGAAGAAGATTTCGCGGGCCGTCTTCTGCCCGACCTGGCGGGCGAGCAGAGCCGAACCGTACCCGGCATCGAAGGAGCCGACGGTGGCATCGGTCTGCTTGAACTTGCCGTTCTGCTTCGAGGCGATGGTCAAATCCGAGACAACGTGCAGCGAGTGCCCGCCGCCGGCAGCCCAGCCGTTGACGACGCACACCACAACCTTTGGCATGGTGCGCATCAGGCGCTGGACCTCCAGGATGTGCAGGCGTCCGGCACGTGCCGGGTCGATGGACTCGCGGGTCTCGCCCTCGGCATAGCGGTAGCCGTCGCGGCCGCGGATGCGCTGGTCGCCGCCGGAGCAGAAAGCGTGCCCGCCGTCCTTCTCCGATGGTCCGTTGCCGGTCAGCAGCACAGTGGCCACATCGCTGGTCATGCGCGCATGGTCCATGGCGCGGTACAGCTCGTCCACGGTGTGCGGGCGAAAGGCGTTGCGCACCTCGGGGCGGTCGAAGGCGATGCGCACGGTGGGAAGGTCGCGCACGATGCTGCCATCAGCGGTTCGCTCAACCTGGCGATGGTAGGTGATGTCGGTGAAGTCGAATCCCTCGACCACGCGCCAGCGCGTTGGATCGAAGACATCGGAGACCTTCTCGGGCAATGCGGAATTATTCAGGCTACTCACCCTATGAATGCTAGTCGGTTTCGTCCCGAACTCTAAGAAAGGGGGAGTAGACTCTTCACGGCCCGACTCGCGGTTGCGCACGGAATCCCCGCCTCGAAGCCTTGGACCACCCAGTGACGCACCGGATTCATTTCACGATTTTGCACGGATCCATTCAACGCTTCCGTAGGTCAGGAGTTCATCTATGCCATCTGCCCAGCATCCCCCGGCAGCCCCGGAAATCAGTGCCGAGGGCTACAAGAAATCCCTGAGCCGCCGCCACGTCCAGATGATCGCGATCGGCGGAGCCATCGGCGTGGGGCTGTTCATGGGGTCCGGCGGGCGGCTGGCCTCGACCGGGCCGGCACTGGTGCTGTCCTATCTGGTGGCCGGTGCGCTGGCCTACCTGCTGATGCGGGCCCTGGGTGAATTGATCATGTACCGCCAGACCTCAGGCTCCTTCGTCTCCTACGCCGCTGAGCTCTTCGGCCCGAAGGGCGCCTTCGTCTCCGGATGGATGTACGTGCTGAATTGGATCATGACTGGCATCGCCGAATTGATCGCCATCGGCCTGTACTTCCAGTACTTCTTCCCGAATGTCCCGGTCACTGTGTCCGCATTCTGCGCGTTGCTGTTGCTGGTGGCCATCAACCTCTTCAGCGCCAAGGCGTTCGCGGAGTTCGAGTTCTGGGCGGCCTGCATCAAGGTTGCCGCGATCCTGCTGTTCCTGGCCGTGGGCACCTACATGGTGGTGACCAACGCCCAGGTCGGAGAGCACACCGCATCGGTGGCCAACCTGTTTATCGGCGATGAGAACGGCGAGGGCGGCATGTTCCCGCGCGGCTTCTTCGTAAGCATCCTGGTCCTGAATTCGGTGATCTTCGCCTACAACGCCATTGAACTGGTCGGCATTGCCGCCGGCGAGATGGAGCACCCGGAAAAGGAAGTTCCTTCGGCAATCCGCGCCGTGGTCGTCCGCATCCTGGTCTTCTATGTCGGCAGCGTGTCCCTGCTGGCCATGGTGCTGCCCTGGAACGAGTATGAATCCGGGGTCAGCCCATTTGTCACGGTCTTCGAGAAGATGGGCCTGGGCTGGGTGGGAAGCGTCATGAACCTGGTGGTGATTACCGCCGCGCTGTCCTCCTGCAATTCGGGCTTGTACTCCATCGGCCGCATCCTGCGCACCATGAGCGGCAACGGGCATGCCCCGCAGTGGCTTTCCAGGATGAACAAGCACTTTGTGCCTTCAGCCGGCATCATCACCGTGGGCGTGGTCTATCTTGCCGGAGTCATCCTGAACATCTGGCTTGGCGATTCCTTCGCCTTCGACCTTGCCTTGAACACCGCATCCATTGGTGTGCTGTTCACCTGGGCCTCGATTTTCGGATGCCAGCTGATGCTGCGCAAGAAAAAGGGCGCGGTGTCCTCGCTGCCCATGCCGGGTTCGCCCATTACCGGCTGGATCGGCTTGATTTCCCTGCTGGTGATCACCGTCCTGATTTCCTTCGATACGCTGACCGGGGAGAACGGCGAGGTATTCCCGGTAGGGCTGTACACGATCGCCGCGATTCCGCTGTTCGCGGTGCTGCTGTGGGTCGGCTGGCGGTTCGCCCGCAGGCACGCCCGGTCGAGCATCGACTTCTAGCCGCCGGGCTTTCGGCACCAAGCACCAAGGGGGCGCATCTGCACTGCAGATGCGCCCCCTTTGCTGTTGCGCTGGCTCAGGACGTCCGGGTTTCGTCCTGTTGCACCGTGGCCAGGATGCCGGTGTCCAGGGCGTCGGGGATTTCCGTGCCGCGCAGCGAGGCGCCGGCGGTCTCCGGCATGAACTTGATGGCGATCGCGCCGATGACGCAGGCTGCCATCATGTAGATCGCAGGGAAGAGCAGGAAGCCGGTGGAATCGATTGCCGCTTCGTTGACCATCGCGGCGGTACCGCCGAAGATGGCGGTGGCGATGTTGTAGGTGATCGCGAAGCCCGCGAAGCGCACCTGCGAGGGGAACATCGCCGGGAAGGTCGCGGTGATGGTCGCCAGCTGCGGGATGTACAACAGGCCAAGCACGGCGAAGCCGACAATGGCCCAGGCGAAGGACTGGCCCATCAGCCAGAACATCGGCAGTGCCAGCACGAACAGTCCGATCACCGAGGCGTACCACATCGGACGGCGTCCCACCTTGTCGGAGAGCGAGCCGGCGAACGGGATGACCGCCATCATGGCAACCTCGCCGATCAGGATGGTGGCCAGCGATGCGCTGGAGCTCAGCCCCAGCTGGGTTTCCAGGTAGGTCGGCATGTAGCTGAGCAGCGTGTAGTTCACGACGTTCAGCGCGATGACCAGTCCGGACATGGTCAGCATCGGGCGCCAGTACTGCATGACCAGTTCCTTGAGCGAACCGCCCTGCTGGGCCTCGCCGGCCTCTTCCATCTCCTGGAAGACCGGGGTGTCCTCCAGCTTACTACGCAGGTACAGGCCGATCAGGCCCATGGGCAAGGCGAGGAAGAACGGGATGCGCCAGCCATAGGCCATCATGGCCTCTTCGCCGAGCATCAGCTGGAGGGCCAGCATTACCGCGGTACCGAGGGCGAAGCCGCCCAAGGTGCCGAATTCCAGGAAGGAGCCGAAGAAGCCGCGCTTGCGGTCCGGCGCGTACTCGGCCATGAAGGTTGCCGCGCCGCCGTATTCGCCACCGGTGGAGAAGCCCTGGACCATGCGCAGCAGCACCAGCAGGATCGGGGCTGCGACGCCAATGGCTTCATAGGTGGGCAGGACACCGATGAGGAAGGTGGCCAGCGACATCATGATGATCGTCAAGGCCAGGATCTTCTTGCGGCCCAGCTTGTCGCCCAGCGGGCCCCAGACCAGGCCGCCAATCGGGCGGACCAGGAAGGAGAGGGCGAAGGTGGCCAGGGCCATGAAGGTGCCGCCCTCGGTGGGGAAGAAGTGGGCGGTGATGTAGGTGACGGCTACGGCGTAGACACCGTAGTCGAACCATTCGGTCATGTTGCCCATGGCCGAGGCGGCAGTGGCCTTGCGAACTTCTTGCCGGCCTTCCTGCGTGTTCATGTCCGGGCCGATGTCGTGGTCCAGGTCGGGTGTGAAATTATGAGAATTCGAGTTGTCGTTTGGCTGGCTATGTTCCGGTTGCATTGCTGCTCCGTTGTTTTCAGCTTTCCGTCGACCGATCGCCCAAGGGCCAGATAGAAATTCATCGCCTTGGCCGCGGTCCACGATCCGAGGGTTTCCCGGAGTCGGTTAAATACCAGAGGCTATTCGAATCATTCTGCAAGATCAAGCACTGACATGGATTTGGTTCCGAGGGTTCGCGGATAAAACGGTAGTTGGCCTGTGGGCTGGCCACGTGGAATAGCAGGCCTGAAAATGTTCAATTGTGAAAAAGCGGCGATCCGCGACTTTATTATTGAACGAATGGTCGGTAAGTTTAGGTGTTGAGGGTCACTAACCATTTCGGCATAAGGAGCACAAATGACCGAGGCATTTCTCGTAGGTGGAGCACGCACGCCGGTAGGACGCTACGGAGGGGCGCTCAGTGCTGTGCGCCCGGACGACCTGGCTGCGCTGACGATCCGCCGCGTCATCGACGACGCAGGCATCGACCCGGCAGACATCGATGAAGTCATCTACGGAAACGCCAACGGCGCTGGCGAGGAGAACCGCAACGTGGCCCGCATGGCCGCGCTGCTGGCAGGCTTGCCCATCACTGTTCCGGGCATCACGGTCAACCGCCTCTGCGCCTCCGGCATGAGTGCCATCACCATGGCCAGCCACATGATCAAGGCCGGTGCCGCCGACATCGTCGTCGCCGGCGGCACCGAATCCATGTCGCGGGCTCCCTGGGTCATGGAAAAGCCGGCCAAGGCCTTCGCCAAGCCGGGGGCAACCTTCGACACCTCCATCGGCTGGCGCTTCACCAACCCGCAATTCCTTTCCGGGGAGTACGCCCGCAATGGCAAGGCCACCTTCTCCATGCCGGAAACCGCCGAGGAAGTCGCCCGGGTCTACAACATCTCGCGCGAGGACTGCGACCAGTTCGCCGTCGAATCCCACGCCAAGGCCATCGCCGCCATCGAAGCTGGGCGCTTCCGCGATGAAATCGTTCCCGTGACCGTCAAGAGCCGCAAGGGCGACACCATCGTGGACACCGATGAAGGACCACGGCCTGGGACCACCATGGATGTGCTTTCCGGACTGCGCCCAGTAGTCAAGGGCGGCAGCGTGGTCACCGCCGGCAACGCCTCGACGCTGAACGACGGCGCTTCGGCGATCCTCGTGGTCTCCGAACGCGCCATCAAGAAGTATGGCCTGACCCCGCGCGCACGTATCGTCGACGGGCAGGCCGCGGGCCTGGAACCGGAGATCATGGGCATGGGCCCGGTCCCGGCGACCCGCAAGGTCCTCGAACGCGCCGGCGTGGGCATCGAGCAGATCGGTGCCATGGAAATCAACGAAGCCTTCGCCAGCCAGTCCCTGGCCAGCATGCGCGAGCTGGGCGTAGACGCCTCAATCGTCAACCGCGACGGCGGCGCCATTTCGCTGGGCCACCCGCTGGGTTCCAGCGGTTCGCGCATTGTCATCACCCTGCTGGGCCGCATGGAACGCGAACTGGCTTCCGAGCAGCGCAAGCTGGGCATCGCCACCATGTGCGTGGGCGTTGGCCAGGGCACCGCCATCCTGCTGGAAGGCGTCTAGGCATGAGCGATTTGAACAGCGAATTCACCACCCTCAAGCTGTCGGAAACCGATGACCGGCTCTGGGTGCGCCTGCACCGGCCGGATGTGCGCAACGCCATCGACCAGGCCATGGTCGACGAGCTGCACGCCATCTGCGCCTACCTGGAGAAGAACCCCAAGATCCTGATCATCGCCGGCACCCCCGCAGAAGCGCCGAGCGAAGCCAACCCCAAGGGGCGCAAGGGCATCTTCGCTTCGGGCGCGGATATTGCCCAGCTGCGCGAACGCCGTCGCGATGACGCGCTCGCCGGGATCAACTCGGGCATTTTCGACAGGATCGCCAAGCTGCCGATGCCGGTGATTGCAGCCCTCGACGGCTTCGCACTGGGCGGCGGTGCCGAGCTGGCCTATGCCGCGGACTTCCGCATCGGCACCCCCGAGCTGCGCATGGGCAACCCTGAAACGAACCTGGGCATCATGGCCGCGGCCGGCGCCACCTGGCGGCTGAAGGAGCTGGTCGGCGAACCGCTGGCCAAGGAAATCCTGCTGGCCGGCAAGGTGCTCACCGGCGAGCAGTGCCTGGCCGCCAACCTGGTCACCGAATTGCATCCGGCGGCCGAGCTGGATGCGGCGGCCGACGCCTTGGCGGACCGCATCGGAGCCCAGGATCCTCTGGCGGTTCGGATCACCAAGTCGGTCTTCCATACTCCCCGCGAAGTCCACCCGGTCATCGACACCTTGGCTCAGGGCATGCTGTTCGAGTCCCAGGCAAAATTCGACCGCATGCAAGCATTCCTAGATCGAAAGAAGAAGTAAGCATGAGTGCACAGACCAGCTTCACCTCCGGCGCACTGCCGCAGCAGATGGGCGTGCTCGGCGGAGGGCGCATGGGCGCCGGCATCGCCCACGCGTTCCTGATCAGCGGCAGCTCGGTGACTGTTGTCGAACGCGACAGCGAGTCGGCGCAGGCCGCCTATGAGCGCGTGGCGGCATCAGTGGACAAGTCGATCGCCCGCGGCGGGGTGAGCGAAAGCCGCGAAGAGCTGCTGGCTCGTTTCTCCACCAGTACCGATTACGGGCAATTCGCCAGCGCGCAGCTGGTGATTGAAGCAGTCCCTGAAATCTGGGATCTGAAGGTCTCCTCGCTGCAAGCGGTGGAGCAGGCCTTGGGCAGCGATGCCGTGCTCGCATCCAACACCTCGTCGCTGTCGGTCAGCGGACTGGCCGAGGAATTGCAGCGTCCGCAGAACTTCCTGGGCCTGCACTTCTTCAACCCGGTCCCGGCTTCCACCCTGATCGAGGTCGTGATCGGCAAGCAGACCGACCAAGCGCTGGTGGGTGCATCGCGCGGTTGGGTTGAAGGCTTGGGCAAGACCGCGGTCGTGGTTAATGACGCTCCGGGCTTCGCATCATCCCGCTTGGGCGTGGCAATCGCGCTGGAAGCGATGCGCATGGTCGAGGAAGGCGTCGCCAGCGCCGAAGACATCGACAATGCGATGGTCCTCGGGTACAAGCACCCCACCGGCCCGCTGAAGACCACCGACATTGTCGGTCTGGACGTGCGGCTGGGCATTGCAGAGTACCTGCATGAGACGCTGGGGGAGCGCTTCGCTCCGCCGCAGATCCTGAAGGACTTGGTGGCCGAGGGCAAGCTGGGCCGCAAGACCGGGCAGGGCTTCTATACCTGGTAGGACATCGATGAAAAGGGCTGCGCATGCAGCCCTTTTCGCGTTCCGGCAGGTGTTTCAGGCGATCAAGCCGCTGTGGCGCGCACGCAGCACCTCATCGAAGCGATTCGTGGCGACCAGCTTCCGCGCCGCCGGCGCCAGATAGCTCGTGACGGTGCTTTCGGCTAAGCCCATATGCGCGCCAATCAAGGCATTGCACGGGACCAGCGCCAGATGGGAATCCACTTCGAGCTCACGCGGCGAAAGGACAGAGAGGCCGACGCCTTCATTTGCCTGGCCATGGGAGCCTTCAGCGCAAGCACGCTGATTCACGAGCTCGGCGGCTGGCCGGGCCGGATATCACCGCACTCCTGGCCTGGTACGGCTTTTGCCATCGGCGACAACACCACCTGGCGTCGTGCGGTGCTGCCCGTCTGAGCCCAGTGGGCGTACAAACCGGTGGTCGGCAAGCGCCGGCTCAGAACAGATGGCTCAGCAACGAAGAAAACAACTCATCCGGGTCATTGGGCAGTCCCTTGGAAGCGAACCACTCGCAAAGATTCACGCAATCGCGATGCAAGAAGTCCAAACCGTTCGGGTTGCCGGCGAGATCGACGCACTGCGGAACATCGATCACCACCAGGCGTTCGCCGGATACGAGAAGGTTGTATGCCGAAAGGTCGCCGTGGGCGACCCCGAGTCCGGCAAACCTCTCCAACGCGTCGACGAGCTGGTCCCACAGCGCTGGCAGGCGCGGATCAAAGCGCGAGAGCTGCTGCAACCTCGGAGCCGCCGCATGGTGGTCCTCGGGATCGGCGATGAACTCCATCAGGATTTCGGTGCCGTCGATTTGCACCGGATAGGGGACCGGAATTCCCGCCTCGTAGCAGCGCAACAGGTAGGTCCATTCGGCGTTGGCCCACTGCAGCGCTGCCACCTGCTTGCCGTAGGTGGAGTTGTTGCGGATGGCGCGGTTATCACGCGAACGTCGTGCGGAGCGCCCATCGCTGTAGGCCTGGGAACGGCTGAACTGCATTTGCTCACGTGAACGGTAGCGCTTTGCGGCCAGAAGGCTGCTGCGATCTTCGGTGGCACGTTCCAGCAGGAAGACATCGCCTTCCTTGCCGGTTTTCAGGATTCCCAGCTCCGTGTCAATAGCGGCGGCGTCTTCGATGAGCCAGTGCGGATACGGCTTCGGCCCGCGCAACCCCTTTTCGATAAATGGCCACGTCGAGTACCGTTGGCCGTCATCCGGTTCACCGGTATCGGATTCGTTCCAGACAGGCTTGTGCTTGCTGAATTTCAGTTGCTCATCGGCATCTGCGGAGCCGGCATCGATCAGTGGTGAATGTGCGGCCGCGAGGCCAGCGGGGTAATGCATTGGAAATAGTCCTTGGAAGTAGTGGGGAGTGACGGGTACAGGCGGAAAGCAATCATCGTTACCCCTCCTTCGCTAGACTGATTGACGTTTGTCAATGACTAAAACTCTACAACATGCCAGCGATGTGTTGCAATGGGCCTATGAACCAAAGCCTGAATTACCGCAAGCAAGCCGGAGATCTGGAATGGAACGGAGCCGTCAATGCGCGGCATGTCTGCGGGGCGTTCTACCGCATGGGCAGGCACGAGTGGCTGACCGACCAGGGGTGGCGGCAGCTGCAGGATGACGGCATTGACCGGATCATCGACCTGCGCAACCCGAGCGAGATCAGGCGCCGCGAACATGACCCGGTGGTTGCCGAGCCGAGCATGCGGGGTATCGAGCTGATCAATCTCCCGCTGGAATCCCCAGGTAACGAGCGTTTCGAAGCGGTCGCGGTCCCGTATATGAACCACACCGGGATGTACCGGCTGGTTTGCGAGGAATTCGGGGATCAGCTGGTGGCGGTCTTCGAGAATCTGGCGGCAACCCGCAGCGGAGCGGTGATCCACTGCTCCGCCGGGAGGGACCGCTCGGGCCTAGTGGCGACGCTGCTGCTGGATTTGGCCGGGCTCCGCGACGAAATCCTGGCGCAGGACGAAGCGGCGGTGCGCGGCATCAATGAATGGCATCGGGTCTCGCCGCGCAAGCACCCCCATGAGTCCCACCAGTCTGCCGGTGAGCTGGAGGCTATCATCAGCAGCCGCGCCGCCGAATTGGAGAAGTTCCTGGACTGGCTCGGCTCTGCGGAGGACTACCTGCGCGGCCAAGGCCTGAGCGAGGACAGCCTGTCCGCTGTCCAGGCGCTGGCTCGACTCAATATCCCATGACAGTGCCGCAGCCGCGCTGTAGGCTCGGGGAATGGATGGAATACCGCGGCATCATGCCTTGAACTATGTTGAACTGACCGTCACCGACCTGCAGGCGGCAAAGGATTTCTACGCGGCCGCCTTCGGCTGGAAGTTCATCGACTACGGTGACCAGTACGCTGGCATCCTCATGCCGGAAGCGAGCACTGAAGAGTCCGGGGGACTGCTGCTGTCCGACAAGCCGCGGCCTGTTGGCGGGCCCTTCGTGCTGCTGTATTCCGACGACCTGGATTCCACGGCGCGCGCCATCGAGGCCGCTGGCGGATGGCTCGACCAGCCGGCCTATCCGTTCCCCGGCGGTCGCCGGCTGCATTTCACTGATCCCTCCGGCAACGAGCTGGGTGTCTGGGCCAGCCGATAGCGAGCTTCGGCCGGTTGTCGGCGCTGGCGCTTCACCTCGTTCTCTTGCGCAGTCATTCAGGTGTCGTCGATCACGCCAATGCTGATATGGTTAACACTATTACTGACCGACCGTTCAGAAAGGAATTGCGTCGATGACGACAGCCCAGATTGGTGCAGTACCAAGTTTCATTGCCGGCCAATGGCAGACCCCAGCAGCCGAGGGAGGTACCGAAGTCCTCGACGCCAACACAGGCGAGCTGCTCGCCACCGTCACCAAGGAACCCCTTGATGTCGCCGGCGCCGTCGCCTACGGCCGAGAGACCGGCCAGCGGGAACTTGCCAAGCTGTCCCTGCATGAGCGCGCGCTCAAGCTCAAGGAACTGGCGCTGTACCTGAACGAGCGGCGCAAGGACCTGTACGAGGTCTCCTTCAAGACCGGTGCTACCAAGATCGATTCGATGGTGGACATCGACGGCGGCATCGGCGTGCTGTTCACCTTCTCCTCCAAGGGCCGGCGCGAGCTGCCCAACTCCAACGTGATCCTGGATGGGCCAACCGAACCCCTGAGCAAGGACGGCTCGTTCATCGGCACCCACATCTACACCGCGATGGCCGGTGTTGTTGTCCAGGTCAACGCATTCAACTTCCCTGTGTGGGGCATGCTGGAGAAATTCGCTCCTGCCTTCATCGCCGGCGTGCCAACAATCGTCAAGCCGGCGACCCCCACCGGTTACCTCACCGAAGCGGCGGTGCGCATGATGCTGGATTCGGGCATCCTTCCTGAAGGATCCCTGCAGCTGCTCTCCGGATCCGCCCGCGACATCATGGACCACCTGGACTACCGGGACATGTTTGCATTCACCGGCTCGGCATCCACCGCCAGCAAGCTCAAGGCGCACCGCAACGTCATCGACGGGGGTGTCCGCTTCGCGGCAGAAACCGATTCCCTGAATGCGGCCATCCTCGGCCCGGACGCGGTGGAAGGAACCCCTGAATTCGACGCTTTCGTCAAGGTTGTCGTCAATGAGATGACGTCGAAGGCCGGACAGAAGTGCACCGCCATCCGCCGCAACATCGTGCCGGCCGCTCAGGTTGACGCGGTCATCGCCGCCATCGGCAAGCGCATCGATGAACGCGTAGTCATCGGCGACCCGCGTGTTGAGGGCGTCACCATGGGCGCTTTGGCTTCGCTGGAGCAGCTGGCCGACGTGCGCGGGGCCGTCGAGGACATGATCGCTGCTGGCGGCGAGCTGGCCTACGGCCGGCTGGATGCCCCGGCGGTACGAGTGGCTCCGGAAACCGATGCCGTAGCGGAATCCGGTGCCTTCATGTCGCCTGTGGTGCTGCGCTGGAACGACGCGCGCAACCCGATCGTGCACTCGCGCGAAGCGTTCGGCCCGGTCAGCTCAGTCATCGGCTATGGCAGCGTCGAGGAGGCAGTGGAGCTCGCCGCCATGGGCGCCGGATCGCTGGTCGCGACCGTGTGCACCAATGACGCCGAATCCATGCGTGCCCTGTCCCTAGGCATCGCCGCCCACCACGGGCGCGTGCACATCCTGAACCGCGAAACCGCCCGGTCCACCACCGGCCACGGATCCCCGGTTCCGCACCTGGTCCACGGCGGCCCAGGCCGCGCCGGCGGCGGCGAAGAACTCGGCGGCATCCGCTCGGTCAAGCACCACATGCAGCGCACCGCGGTCCAGGGCTCGCCCAACATGATCACTGCGCTCAGCGGAGTCTGGCATACCGGCGCCCAGCAGTCGCTGGCAGGCAGCCCGAAGTTCGGCGGCAAGCCGGAGAACGTCCACCCGTTCCGCAAATCGTTGGCCGAGCTGAAGATTGGTGACGGTTTCGCTTCGGACCTGCGCGAAGTCAGCTTGGAGAAGATCACCGAATTCGCCAACGAAACCGGTGACACCTTCTACGCGCACACCGACCAGGCCGCCGCGGAAGCCAATCCGTTCTTCCCCGGCATCGTGGCCCATGGCTACCTGCTGGTTTCCTGGGCCGCGGGGCTGTTCGTAGAGCCAGCGCCGGGGCCAGTGCTAGCCAACTACGGATTGGAATCCTTGCGCTTCATCACCCCGGTGGCTGCCGGAGATTCAATCCGCGTGACCCTGACGGCCAAGAAAATCACGCCGCGAGTCACCGATGAATATGGCGAGGTCGCATGGGATGCGATCTTGCACAACCAGAATGATGAGATTGTCGCGACCTACGATGTCTTGACCTTGGTGGAGAAAGAAAACCTCACCTACGCCAACTTCGAAGGCTAAAACGCAACTTCAGCAAGGGTGGATACCGTCAACCACGGCATCCACCCTTTTGCGTGCTCGGAGCCAGGACAGCTTTGCCGGATATTTATGAAAGCGTTTCCAACTTTGGCAAGATTTGGCGTGGAGTGAAAAAATTTTAGGGCAATTTACGCGGACAGTTTCGAGGGTTTAACGTATTTACAGAAATTTACTTATTGGAGAGAGCTAAGAAAACGCTTACAGTTGTGTCGCAGGCCACGCGTTGATGGGGAATGTGTGGTTGAGCGATCCCGACGCTGTCGCGTCGAGCTATCGCAGCCCGATCATCACAACAAAGGAGTTTTTCTGTGGGACTTTTGCCATCACGCGCCAAATCAACACAATGCCGGCACGGAGCCAAAACGGTGAAGCCGGTGGCAGCACTCGGCGTCTCGCTCGCCCTGCTCGCCGCACCGTTGTTCGCGGCACCCGCCCAAGCCGCCACCCCATCCAACGACGGCAAGGATGTCATCCTCAACCTGTTCCAATGGAACTGGAATTCGGTAGCCCAGGAATGCGAGTCCAGCATCGGTCCAGCAGGATATGGCTACGTCCAGGTCTCGCCTCCAGCTGAGCACCTGCGCGGCACTGCATGGTGGACCTCGTACCAGCCGGTGAGCTACAAGGTGGACTCGAAACTGGGCAACCGCGAGGAATTCTCCGCCATGGTCAAAAGCTGCAACGATGCAGGCGTGAAAGTGATCGCAGACGCCGTGGTCAATCACATGACCGGAGCCGGGCAGACCGGTACTGGAACCGCAGGCTCGGCTTTCTCCGATGACAACTTCCCAGAGTATTCGGCCCAGGACTTCAACGATTGCCGCACCAACATCACCAACTATGCCGACCGCTGGCAAGTGCAGCACTGCCGCCTTGTGGGCTTGCAGGATCTGAAAACCTCCAGCAGCTACGTCCAGCAAAACATCGCCGACTATCTCGATGACCTCGTCTCGCTTGGGGTATCCGGATTCCGCATCGATGCCTCGAAGCACATCCCCGCAACGGACCTCGAAGGCATCAAATCCAAGATGAAGAACCCCGGCGTGTACTGGGTCCACGAGGTGATCGGGGCGTCGGGTGAACCGATCCAGGAGAGCGAATACCTCGGCAGTGGCGACTCGCACGAATTCGACTATTCGCGGCAGCTCAAGCATGATTTCGACGCGCAAATCGCCAACTTGCGCTTCATCGGCGACGGCAAGCTCACCAGCGACCGGGCCGGGGTTTTTGTCACCAACCACGACACCGAACGCAACGGCGAATCCATGAACTACAAGTGGGGCGCCAAGTACCTGCTGGCCAATGTTTTCATGCTCTCCTGGCCTTACGGATCGCCCACCGTGTATTCCGGATACACGTTCACCGACAAGGATGCGGGGGCTCCGGGCGCCAGCGACGCATCGGTACCCAATGCCGACTGCGACTCCTCCGCCTGGACCTGCGAACAGCGGCAAGATGAAATCACCGGAATGGTGGGCTTCAACAACGCCGTCGGCGACGCGGCTGTCAGCAATTGGTGGGACGATGGCGGCAACCAGATCGCATACGGCCGCGGCAATAAGGGCTTCGTAGCCATCAACAACACCTCGGCGGCAACCACCCGCGAATACACCAGCTCGCTGGCCGCTGGCACCTATTGTGATGTGGTGTCCGGAGGCGATTGCTCGAAGACCATCACTGTGGGCGCCGACGGCAAGTTCACCGCGACACTGCCTGCCTACGGTGCCATGGCCCTGCACATCGGTGCCGTATCCGATGGCGGATCAGGAACGCCGGATCCGGTCGAAGACACCGCTGATGTCAGCGTCGCGGTCACCGCCCAAACCGTCATGGGGCAGAACATCCGCATCGTAGGCAACCGGCCGGAACTAGGCAGCTGGGATCCGGCCAAGGCGCCACAGCTATCAGCTGCCAGCTACCCGAGCTGGAGCGGAACGGTGGACCTTCCGGCAGGAACGCAGTTCGAATACAAGTACGTCAAGTACGACCAGAGCGGCAATGCCACGTGGGAATCAGGGGCCAACCGCATCGCGACCGTGAATGCGGACGGTTCCCTGAACCTGAACGACAGCTGGCGCAATTAGCCACAAAAAATGATCCCGCCCCAGTTCACACTGGGGCGGGATCATTCTAGGTTCAGCTACTTTTCGGTTTTGGCATTCAGCTTGTCGAAGGTTGCCTGCTTGGCTTTTTGCAAGGCCAGCTCTTCCTCGTCCAGCTCGACCTGCACCGGCTCGGCAGCCTGGGCAGGAAGGCCACGCCACAGGAAGTAGCCGTACGCGGCGGCCAAGGCGATGAAGACGAACAAGCCCATCATGCCCAGCATCGGGGAGATCAGGAAGTAGACAACCAGATCGGCAACGGCAGCCACGGCCAGCACCAGCCAGCCGGCGCGCACGCCGCGGGCAACCATGACGAATGACGCGAAGATGGCCGCATCGGCGAAGTACAGGACCCAGATTTCCGGGGTTGCGCTCATGAATCCGCCATTGAACAGGAACGGGCCGAAGCGCAGGGCAACCAGCAGGATCAAGCCCACGAGCAGGCCGAGCGCGGACCATGTCGTCACGGTGGTGCTCGTGACCATGCGGGTGAATTTGCCCTTGAGCTCGAAGCGGGAGAAGCGCCACAGGCCGAAGATGGCGATCAGCAGCAGCGGAACGGCGTAGATCAGTCCCAGCAGATCGAACTGCATCGAGGTAATGACCGGGCCAACGAAGACGCCCAGAATCAGGGTCCACCAGCCCAGGTCATTGCGGTGCGCCAGCAGAGCCGCGGAGACGAAGACAAGCAGCATGCTCGCGGCAGAAAGCAGGATCTGGACAAAGGAACTACTGCTGTCGGCGGTAGCCATGAAAAGGGTTTCTAAGATGGAATCCACAGCGCTCTTCACTTAGTTGATCGAGAATGTCCGGTGCTGGAAGCACCCCTTCGATGCTAGCTGTGAATTCTGTGAGGATGGCAAGATTGCCAGGTTGGATGCGCCACATCCAGGTGCCTCCGCACCCGGTTAACGACATTGGCTCCCACCTGGAAGGCGGGAGCCAACGCGTAGCCTTGCCGTGCAGCTAGGCGTTCACGGTATGCAAGCCATTGAAGAGCAGGGAAACGGCTTGGTCTTCAAGTTCGGTTCCGTTGATGGGCCCGTCGGCGCGATACCAATCCACCACCGAGTTGATCAAGCCGAAAAGCAGCCTTGCCGTAGCCCGTGGTTCCAAATCGGCACGCAACATGCCATCCGACTGCGCGGCGGTCACCAGTTCCGCCAGCTGGCGGTCCATAGCGCGGCGGCGCTGCAGTGCTTGGCGCTCCAGTTCAGTGTTGCCGCGCAGGCGCAGCAGCAAGGTCACGTAGGAGCGCTTGTCCAGCAGGATCCGGAACGTTGCGCGCAGGAAGAATTCCAGGCGCTCATCTGCGGTGCCCTCATGGGAGCGGACCTCGGCGATCACTGCTTCCAAGGGAATCAGCGCTTCGTCCAAGGCCAGCCGCAACAGGTCCTCTTTTGACGGGACATGATGGTAAATCGCGGATTTGCTGATACCCAAGCGATCGGCGAGCTTGCCCATGGAGGTCGCGTCGTAGCCGTATTCGTTGAATGCCTCGACGGCAATACGCAAAACGGCTTCTTGATCGTAACCGGGGCGGCCACGCTTGGCCGGACGGTTGGCAGTATCGGTAAGTCCCATGATTACGTTATTATCCCATGTCCCGGTCGGGACTAGTTAGCGCGCATGTCGAAGATGCGCTTGAGCTTGCCCATGGAGCGTTCCAGCGATTCCGGCTCGACGACGTCAATGGCGCAGGAAGAACCGACATGGATCTTGATCAGCTTGGCGAGTTCATTGGCGCCGTTGGTTGCATCTTCGATGGACGCCTCGCTGCGGCGCTCCACCTTGACTGCCAGCTGGTCCATGCGATCCGGACGGGTCAGGATCAGCTGGAAGTGCGGCGACAGGGTCGGCACTTTCAGGATCAATTCCTCGATCTGGCTTGGGAACAAGTTCACGCCGCGCAGGATGATCATGTCATCGCTGCGTCCGGTGATACGGCCCATGCGGCGGTGTCCCGGGCGGCTGGTGCCAGGCATCAGCCGGGTCAGGTCATGGGTCCGGTAGCGGATGATCGGCAGGGCCTGCTTGGTCAGCGAGGTGAAGACCAGTTCGCCGTGCTCGCCATCGGGCAGCACCTTGGTCTCGTCGAAAGCATCTATGATTTCCGGGCGGAAGTGGTCTTCCCAGATGTGGCTGCCATCCTTGCGTTCTCCGGATTCGCCAGCCACGCCAGGGCCCATGACCTCGGAGAGGCCGTAGATATCGCAGGCGGTGATGTTGAACATCTCTTCCAGCTCGTGGCGCATCTCTTCAGTCCATGGCTCGGCGCCGAGCACGGCCACCTTCAGCGAGGTGGATCGCGGATCAAGGCCCTTGCGCTGCATGGCATCGCCAATGGTCAGCAGGTAGGTCGGAGTGCAGAGGATCGCGTCAGGCTCGAAGTCCTGGATCAGCGAGATCTGCTTGTCGGTCTGGCCTCCGGACATGGGGATGACCGTGGCGCCGAGGTACTCGGCTGCGGCATGCGCACCCAGGCCGCCGGTGAACAGCCCGTAGCCGTAGGCGTTGTGGACCTTCCAGCCTGGCTTGACCCCGGCCATTCGCAGGCAACGGGCGCCGAGCTTGGCCCAGTCTTCCAGGTCCTTCTTGGTGTACCCAACCACGGTGGGCTGTCCGGTGGTGCCCGAGGAAGCATGGATGCGGGCGACCTCATGCTGCGGAACGGCAAACATGCCGAATGGATAGTTCTTGCGCAGATCTTCCTTGTCGGTGAAGGGGAACTTAGCGAGGTCGCTCAGTTCCTTCAGGTCATCAGGGTGCACACCAGCGGCATCGTACTTTGCCTTGTAGTACGGCACGTTGTTGTAGGCATGGTGCAGAGTTTCCTTCAAGCGGGTCAGCTGGATCGCTTCGATCTGCTCACGGCTCATGGTTTCTTCTGGATCAAGCGGATTCGGAAGGCTGTCGCGGTCGGTGTTCTGGGACATGCTGAAACTTTCGTGTCGAGTGGGCTGGGTGCTTAGCGGTTCTTGGGCTTCGGGACGGTGCGCGAACGTCCGCGGAACTCTGCGACGGTTTCAATAGAGCCGTCGGCCGCTGGCTGGGTCACCTTGATGTCGTAGATCCCGCTGCGGCCTTGCTGCGAGACACGGTTGCCGGTGGCAGTCAGCACTCGTCCGGGAATGGCTGGCTTGAGGAAGTTGACGTCGGCACCGGACGCGACCGTGATGGTCTCATCCGAGCCTGCCTGCGGATTGCAGCTCAGTGCGAACGCAGTGTCGGCCAGAGCGAAGATCATTCCACCGTGGCCAATGCCGAAACCGTTGAGCATTTCCTGCCGGAGCGTCATGGTGATGACAGCGTGGCCGTCGGAGACCTCAACAACTTCGATTCCCATCCACTGCGTGGCGTAGTCATTGTGAAGAATGGCGTGCGGCACCGAATTCTCTACCTGTGTTTCGCTCATCATCTTCCTTCGCCGAATTATTTACCGAACGATCATTAGGTAATAACATTATGTGAGGTAAGTCAAGTTAGGCGAGCGTTTTGGCGGTACTGTTTCAGCGAGGGCAAACAGGAGAACTAGCGGGTGAAAATTCGCTGGTGCACGTCGAGGATGAACGGCTCCTTGATCCTGTTGTAGTCCATGACCAGTCCATTTTCTCCGTCGCTCGCGGCCAGCGCACGGGCAGCTTCCCGCTTGACCGAGGCATATGCCAGGCGGTCAGTTTCGTTGTGTTTCAGATGTTCGCGGAAAATCAGGTGCCGCAGGTGCTCGGGGCTTCCTGCGCTGAAGACATGGATATTGGCTTCGGGAAGCCGTGAACCGGCAGCCGGCTTGAGCATGCGGTGGCCGTACCACCCGGGTTCGCGGTGCCAGAGAATGATGCCGGTGGAATCCAGCGCTGGGACGTAGGACGCTTCCTGGTTCGCATCGGGGACCAGCAAGATGATGTCGATGATCGGCTTGGCGGGAAGGCCGGGAACAGACGTGGAACCGGTGTGCTCAATGGCCAGCGCGGTGGAACCCAGTGCATCGGCGATCTGATCGCGCAGGCGGTGGAAGTCCTTGGCCCACTGTTCGGTCGGTTCGGCAATCGCGATCAGTCCGCGCATCAGTTCGCCGCCGACAGCCTCGTATCCCGGATCTTCTTCCGGCTGGCTGGTCAGCAGCGGGCAGCAGGGCAAGGTGCACAGGTACCGCTGGGCCTCCGGCCAGCGCGGGTCGGCAGCCGACGGCGAGACGAGGCAACCGAGCGCACGGTAGAAGCCCACCGCATCATCATCGGTGGTGGCCCAGATGTTCTTCTGATAGGTGTCGCGCAGTCCAGCCAGCAAGGCGGAGCCCAGACCCTGTCCTTGCAGTGCTGGATCGACGGCAAGATATTCGACGCAGATCGCGTAGCTATCGCTGTGCCGGTAGGCAGCCAGTGCCGTGACGTCGCCTGAGGCAGTCGTGCTGGCAAGGACCTCAAGTCCTTCGCATTCATCGAGCAGCGTTTCAAGCGCCTGCTCATTGGCAGGTTCGGCGGCCAGCACCAGCAAGCGGCGTACCGCGGGGTCGTTGCGGTAGTCGCTGATCTTGATCTGGTGCATGGCCGCCGTTCCTCACGTTGTCACATTTCTTCGGTGCAGCCCAGGGCGTCCAAGGCGAAGGAATAGTCCCACGCTCGGGACTTCCAGGACTCGTAGCGTCCCGACGCGCCGCCGTGCCCGCCATCCATCTCGGTCTTCAGCACAATCGGTTCTTGCCCGGTACCGATTTCGCGCAGCTTGGCCACCCATTTGGCTGGTTCTACGTACAGTACACGGGTGTCGTTCAGCGAGGTGACCGCAGCGATTTTCGGGTAGTCCTGTGCAGTGACATTTTCGTAAGGGGTGTAGGACTTCATGTAGTCGTAGACCTCCTTGCTCTCGATTGGGTTGCCCCATTCTTCCCATTCCAAGGCCGACAGCGGCAGCTCGGGATCAAGGATGGAGGTCAACGCATCGACGAAAGGCACCTGGGCGATGATCGCCGTATACAGCTGCGGGGCCATATTCGCTATGGCACCCATCAGCAGTCCGCCGGCCGAACCGCCCAGAGCGGCGATGCGCTGCGGATCGGCCCAACCCGAATCGATCAGGTACCGGGTGGAATCAATGAAGTCGGTGAAGGTGTTCTTCTTGTGCATCTTCTTGCCCTGCAGGTACCAGTTGCGGCCGAGCTCCCCGCCGCCGCGCACATGCGCGATGACAAAGACCACGCCGCGATCCAACACGCTCAAGCGGGGAATGCCGAAACCAGGATCCATGGAAGCCTCATAGGAACCGTAGCCGTAGATCAGCACCGGCTGGGGAACCGAGGTGTCCAGGTCGGCCCGGCGCATGATGGTCAAGGGAATCCTGGTGCCATCGGCCGCCGTGGCCCACTCGCGCGTGGACAGGTACTTGGCCGGGTCGAAGTTGTTCACCGGAGTCTGCTTGCGCAGCACCAGCGACTGGTCTTCCAGCCACAGGTCGTAGATGCGGGCCGGGGTGAAGTCTGCGGTATAGCCGATGCGGATCAACGGCGCCTCCATCTCGGCGAAGGTCGCCGAGGCGGTGAACAGCTCATCCTCGAAGTCCGGTTCAATGGCCGCCTGCTGGGCTGAGGTGCCCAGGCCATCCAAGGCCAGCAACTGAACCCGCTCGCAGGTGTCGCGGCGAACCGAGAGCACCACATGCGAACTGGTTACTGCCGTGCCTTCGATCTTGACCGTGTCCTCATGGGCCACCACGGTGCGCCACTTGGCGGGGTCGGTGTTCTCGCCCAGCTGGTCCACGGACGCCAGCGACACCATATTGTTCGGAGCTTCATGGTCGTGGGTGATCAATGCCTGGCCGGCGCCCGGCATCAGATCGATTCCGTGCAGCAGGCGCAAGCTGCGCGGCACGAGCAGGACCACTGCCGCCGAAGGATCGAGCAGGTCCAGCATGCTGGTTTCGGCGTATTCGGAGTTGCCGCTGGAGATCATCAGCGTCTTGCGGTCCGGGCTCAGATCGAAGCCGAGCCACATGCCTGGATCATTCTCCTCGAAAATGATCTTGTCGTCCGCTGGAAGGGTGCCCAGCCGGTGGGCGCGGATCTGGTGCGGGCGCCAGGTCTCGTCAACTACCGTGTAGAAGATCGTTGAAGAATCGGGGGAGAAGGCCAGCCCGTAGAACACCCCGTCAATGGTGTCGGCCAGCAGCTTGCCGGTTTCCAGGTCCTTGATGAACAGGGTGAACCGTTCATCGCCGGCATTGTCGACGCAGTAGGCGAGCAGGTTGCCGGCTTCATTCAGGGCCATGCCTCCGAGCGAGAAGAACGGCTGCCCATCGGCCAATGCGTTGCCATCGAGCAGCACCTCTTCGGCGGGCAGCGCGGTTTCCGGGTCGATGACCGGGGGAGTCCAGTCGGCCACCAGGTCCCCGGTGTCCGCGGCCTTGACACGGCACTGGATCGTATAGGGCTTGCCTTCGGCTGAACGGGTGAAGTACCACCAGCCGCGGCGGCGCACCGGAACCGACAGGTCGGTTTCAACGGTGCGGCCCTTGATCTCGCTGAACAAGGCATCGCGCAACGGCTGCTGGCCAGCGGTAATGGCGTCGGTGTACTCGTTCTCCGCGGTCAGGTGGGCGATGACCTCCGGGTTGGATTTCTCGCGCAGCCATTCGTAGTTGTCGATGAAGTCGTCGCCGTGGAAGCTGCGGGTGGTGGGCAGCTTCGCGGCACGCGGAGCATTTGCGGTCAATGATTCAGGAGTCATACCCCTATTCAATCCCACTGCCGATGCTTGCGGCAGCAGCTATGCTCAGCGCGGACAGAACCGCGGTTTCAAACCGGTAACGATGCAAGTGCAGGCGAGTCGTGGGGTACCGGCTAGGCTTTATTCGTCCTAGGCTTGCAGACAGAACGTATCATCTGCACCTTGGGCCATTCGCCCTTCAGCACGAGAAAGCGATTCATCAGTGGAAAAGAAAAGAACAGCTGCCCCCGCCGGGCGCCTGGCCAGGTGGATAGCCGCGGCTGCCATCGGTTTGATGGCACTGGTCGTTGGCGCACCATCGGCCATGGCCCAAGGCAGCGAAAGCGTCGAGGGCCAAACCTATGTCATCGGCACGGATACGACGTTCGCGCCGTTCGAGTTCCGCCAGAACGGCGAGCTGACCGGTATCGACATGGATCTGCTGCGCACCATTGCCGAAGACCAGGGATTTGAAGTCGAAATCAGGTCCTTGGGCTTCAACGCCGCCTTGGCAGCCCTCTCCTCCAACCAGGTGGACGGCGTGATCGCCGGCATGTCGATTACCGACGAGCGCAAGGAGATCTACGACTTCTCCGAGCCCTACTTCGAGTCCGGCGTCCAGATGGCTGTCGCAGCGAACAATGACGAGATCACCAGCTACGAGGACTTGAAAGGCAAGACCGTTGTCGCCAAGACCGGTGCCGAGGGCGAGACCTACGCCAAGTCCATCGCCAAGGAATACGGCTTCCAGGTCAAGTCCCTGGACCAGTCGGCCACCATGTACGAATCGGTCAAGGCCGGCTCCGCCGTTGCCGTTTTCGATGACTACCCGGTGCTGGCGTACGGCATCGCCCAGGGCAATGGCCTGAAGACCGTCACCGACAAGGTTCCTGGCGGTTCCTACGGCTTCGCCGTGAACAAGGGCGAGAACACCGCGCTGCTGGCGGCCTTCAATGACGGGCTGGCCGAGCTGAAGGCCAGCGGAGAGTACCAGCAGATCCTGGACTCCTACCTTGCCGATCCGACCGTTGCGCAACCGAGCAACTTCTTCGATCTGCTGGTCAAGTCCATGCCGGCGTTGATGACCGGTTTGTGGCACACCCTGCTGGTGACAGCGATTTCCTTCGCCATCGCGATGGCGTTGGGCCTGATCTTCGGATTCATGAAGATCTCCGGGAACATCGTGCTTCGCGGCATCGCCACGACCTTCGTGAACATCTTCCGCGGCACCCCGCTGCTGCTCTGGGCATTCATGTTCTACTTCGGTCTTCCGCAGCTGACCGGCTGGGAGATCAGCGTCTGGACTGCTGGTGTGCTGACGCTGTCGCTGAACGCCGGCGCCTATGTCGCCGAAATTGTTCGCGGCGGTATCCAGTCGGTGGATCCGGGGCAGCTCGAAGCGTCACGTTCGCTGGGCCTGGGCTACGGAAAGTCGATGCAGAAGGTCGTGATCCCGCAGGCCTTCAAGATGATGACCCCGTCGCTGATCAACCAGCTGATCATCAGCCTGAAGGACTCCTCGCTGCTGCTGGCTATCGGCTTCACCGAGCTGCTCTACCAGGGCCAGCAGATCTACGCGGCGAACTTCCGTGTCACTGAAACCCTGCTGATCGTGGGCATCATCTACTTCATCGCCATCATGGCGCTGACCAAGTTGGCAAATTATGCCGATCGGAGGTTCAACAAGTGAGCACCTCAACCGTGCAAAGCGACAACGTGAAGATCCAGGTCAAAGACCTGCACAAGTCCTTCGGGTCCAACAATGTGCTCAAGGGCATCGACATGGACGTGCGCGAAGGCGAAGTGGTGTGCGTGATCGGACCGTCGGGGTCCGGCAAGTCCACCTTGCTGCGTTGCCTGAACAAGCTCGAGGACATTACCTCAGGCAAGGTGGTTGTCGACGGCTTCGATGTCACCGATCCGAAGGTGGACATCAACGAGGTGCGCCGCCATGTGGGCATGGTGTTCCAGCACTTCAACCTGTTCCCTCATATGAGCGTCGCAGAGAACATCATGCTGGCACCGGTCGAGCTCAAGAAGATGGGCAAGGCCGAAGCCCGGGAGCGTGCCCTGGAGCTTTTGGAACGCGTGGGCCTGCGCGAGAAGGCCAACGCCCGTCCGGCCTCGCTCTCCGGCGGCCAGAAGCAGCGTGTGGCAATCGCCCGCGCGCTGGCCATGGCTCCGGGCATCATGCTCTTCGACGAAGCGACCAGCGCTCTGGATCCCGAGATGGTCGGCGAAGTGCTGCAGGTCATCAAGGAGCTGGCCGATACCGGAATGACCATGGTTCTGGTGACGCACGAGATGGGCTTCGCACGTGAAGTAGCCGACCGGGTGGTCTTCATGGCTGACGGAGTTGTCTGCGAGCAGGGCGAGCCTGAACAGCTATTCGGCAATCCGCAGCAGGCGCGCACCCAGGACTTCTTGTCCAAGGTCCTCTAGGCCGCAGCCGCGCAGCCAGCCGGAAACCGTGCTGTCCGCAACTAGTTGAACCTGGTTGCGGGCAGCACGGTTTTTTCGTGACAAAGCGTACGCGGCAAATTCCTTCATATTATTGAAGTTTCAACTAATTTTCCAATAGGGTTGAGGCAGTAACTGAATGGGACTTGTCCCTGCATTTCAATCTTTAGGAGTTCACTAATGTCTGCTCTGGAAAATAACGCAGGCCTGCAGGCTGCTGCCCGCACCCTGCTTCGCTTGGCTTTCGGATTCCTCTTCCTGGCCCACGGCTGGCAGAAGTATTTCCAGTTCACCATCGAGGGAACCACCGCGGCCTTTGGCCAAATGGGTGTTCCTGCCGCCAGCCTGCTTGCCCCGGTGGCTGCAACCTTGGAGATCGCTGGCGGTGCCGCTATTATCCTCGGCCTGCTGACCCGCGTATTCGCAGGCCTGTTGGGTGTGCAGATGGTCGTCGCGCTGTTCATGGTTCACGCTGCGGGTGGAGTCTTCGTGGAAAATGGCGGCTTCGAGCTCGTCTTGGCACTGGCCGCCGGGGCACTGGCGCTGCTTCTGGTGGGCCCTGGACGGATCTCGCTTGATGCGCTGATCTTCAAGGGCAAGAAGGCGGACAAGGTGCTCGTCAACGCCTAAGTCCCAGCTTTCGCAAACCCCGGGAAATCTTTCCCGGGGTTTTGTTGCGCCTGGAGGCGGGTTCATGTTGACGTGATCGAGCGCACTCTGACATACTGAACGAACGGTCAGTATGTAATTTGTTTTCGATGAGGTGAACCCATGGCCCCGACCACACCGCAGGAGCCGGGACTGAGTGCCGTCCCGAGCTACGAAGAAGAGCAGTCCCAAGCGCGTTTCGACGCCTTGATCGATCAGGACTCCCGCGTCGAGCCACGCGACTGGATGCCTGAGAAGTACCGCAAGACCCTCAGCCGCCAGATCTCGCAGCACGCGCACTCCGAAATCATCGGCATGCAGCCTGAAGCGAACTGGATTACCCGCGCTCCATCGCTGAAGCGCAAGTCCATTCTGATGGCCAAGGTGCAGGACGAAGCCGGTCACGGCCTCTATCTCTATTCGGCCGCCGAGACCTTGGGCACCACCCGCGACGAGTACAACGAGCAGCTGCTCTCCGGCAAGGCCAAGTACTCCTCGATCTTCAACTACCCCGCACGCACGTGGGCGGACATGGGCGCTATCGGCTGGCTGGTCGATGGGGCGGCGATCGCCAACCAGGTTCCGCTGTGCCGTGCTTCCTACGGCCCCTACGGTCGCGCCATGGTCCGCGTGTGCAAGGAAGAATCCTTCCACCAGCGCCAGGGCTTCGAGATCCTGCTCTCGCTCTCGCGCGGCACCGATGCGCAGAAGAAGATGGCGCAGGATGCCATCAACCGCTTCTACGAGCCAGCCCTGATGATGTTCGGCCCGCCAGACGAGCAGTCGCCGAACTCCCAGCAGTCCATGGCTTGGAAGATCAAGCGCTTCTCCAACGACGAACTGCGCCAGCGTTTCGTCGGCATGATCGCCGAACAGGTCAAGGTTCTCGGCCTGACCCTGCCGGATCCCGAGCTGCACTTCGATGAAGAAAAGAAGCAGTGGATCCACAAGGATCTGAACTGGGACGAATTCATGGCAGTCATCAAGGGCAACGGCCCAGTGAACGCGCAGCGCATGGAACGCCGACGCGAAGCGCACCGCGAGGGCGCCTGGGTCCGTGAAGCCGCCGCAGCATACGCAGCAAAACAAGCACAAAGTGAGGTTGCCTAGCATGAGCCAACAGAGCAATTGGCCCCTGTGGGAAGTATTTGTCCGTTCATCCCGCGGACTCTCGCACGTCCACGCCGGATCCCTGCATGCACCGGATGCCCAGATGGCCGTGCGCAACGCCCGTGATCTGTACACCCGACGCAACGAAGGCGTGTCCCTGTGGGTTGTGAAGTCCACCGACATCATCAGCTCCGACCCTGATGAGAAGGACGCCTTCTTCGAATCCCCTCAGGGCAAGGACTACCGCCACGCGACCTATTACAAGGCCAGCGAGGGAGTGAAGCACCTGTGAAGCACGAAGAACTCGACGAAGCCCTCGACAGCTTCGGCGATGCGCTGGCCTCGGCCACCCGCGTCACCCCGGGCAACGCCCTGCGACCGGAAGACATCGCTGTGGGCGGCGTCAAGCCGAGCGAAGAAGTTGCGCAGTACGCACTGACCCTGGGCGATGACGCCCTGATCCTGGCCCAGCGCATGTCGCACTGGATTTCCCGCGCTCCCGAGCTGGAAGAAGATGTTGCCCTGGGCAACATTGCACTGGACGTCCTCGGCCACGCCCGCTCCTTCCTTACCTACGCCGGGCTGGCGTGGGACAAGACCGAGGACGATCTAGCCTACTGGCGCGAGGAAGAGGAATTCACCTCGCTGTGGATCGTCGAGCAGCCCAACGGCCACTTCGGCGTCACCATCATCCGCCAGCTGATCGTCTCGATCTTCCAGAACCTGCTATACAAGCAGCTGACCGAATCCAAGGATGAAACCCTGGCCGCCATCTCGGCCAAGGCAGTCAAGGAAGTCGACTACCACCGCGACCACGCCATCCAGTGGACCATCCGCCTGGGCAAGGGCACCGAGGAATCGGCCGCCAAGATGCGCCACGCCCTGGAAATCCTGTGGCCGTACGTCGATGAGATGTTCCGCGATGAAGAAGTTCACCAGAACCTTGAGGGCATCGCCGTGCTGCCTTCCACCCTGCGCTCCGCGTGGGAGGAAGAAATCACCGCGGTACTGGATGCAGCCGGCTTGGAGATTCCTTCCACCGGTCAGGCCATGGCCTACGGCCGCCGTGGCGAGCACTCCGAACACCTGGGCTACCTGTTGGCGGAGATGCAAGTTCTCGCCCGCAAGCACCCCGGTGCCAGCTGGTAATTACGCAACTTTTGCCCGAATAAGGGGGAAGCAGTCTTGAGCAAAACGATCGCTGACGCCAAGGACCTGTTCGCTATCGCATCGAAGGTGACCGACCCGGAAATCCCGGTGCTGTCCATTGCAGACCTGGGAATCCTTCGTGAAGTGGACATGGCCGAGGATGGAACCGTGCAGGTGGTCATCACCCCAACCTATTCAGGTTGCCCGGCGATGGATGCCATCAATGAAGACCTGTACGCCGTTTTCGGCGATGCCGGATATGAAAAGGTTGACGTCAAGCTGGTGCTGACCCCAGCGTGGTCAACCGATTGGATGACCGAGGAGGGGAAGAGCAAGCTCGAAGAGTACGGGATCGCTCCACCCACCGGCAAGGGCCATGCAGGCCGCGTCACCCTGGGCATGAGCGTGAAGTGCCCGCGGTGCCACTCGCTGAACACGCGTGAGCTGGCCCGGTTCGCCTCGACTTCCTGCAAGGCGCTCTACACCTGCAAAGACTGCTTGGAACCCTTCGACTACTTCAAGGTGCTCTCATGACCGAACAAACCACACCCACCCGACGCCGGGCGTCCTTCCACCGGCTCAATGTCTCGAACGTGCGCCGGCTGACCAAGGACTCAATTGAAGTCACTTTCGCCATTCCCGCAGAACTGAGCGAGGAATACGACTACGTTGCAGGCCAGTACGTGGCGTTGCGCAAGGAAATTCCCAACGCCGAAGGCGAACTCGTCGAGCTGCGCCGTTCCTACTCCATTTGCGCCGCTCCAACCGGGGATGAGATCAAGGTAGCGATCAAGCGCGACCTCGGCGGCCTGTTCTCCACCTGGGCCAACGAATCCCTGGCCGCGGGGGACCAGATCGACGTGATGAGCCCCGCTGGTGCTTTCATTTCCAAGCACAAGCTCACCGAGATCAACGATCCATCGAGCATCGACACCACAGCGCAGGACCGCTTCGTGGCAGTTGCCGCCGGCTCGGGCATCACCCCGGTGCTGGCCATTGCCCGCACGATCCTTGAAGCCAATGACCACACGCGCTTTGACCTGATCTACGCGAACAAGGCAGCCATGGACGTCATGTTCCTTGAGGAACTGGCTGACCTGAAGGACCGCTACCCATCGCGTCTGGCGCTGCATCACGTGCTCAGCCGCGAGCAGCGCATCTCGCCGCTGCTCTCCGGCCGCATCGACGCAGAGAAGCTCACCACGTTGCTGACCAGCGTGGTCCAGGCGCCGAACGTGGACGAATGGTTCCTCTGCGGCCCATTCGAACTCGTCCAGCTGGTCCGCGACCAGCTAACCAGCCTGGACGTTCCCGCGGAAAAGGTCCGCTTCGAGCTGTTCACCACCGGTGAGCCGACCAAGCCGCAGGGGCATATCGGCCGCCCGGTCGAGGTGGACGAGAACGAGGAAAGCTATGAGATCAGCTTCAACCTCGATGGCCTGAAGGGCGAAGTCAAGTCGCCCGTGCGCGCCAATGAGACCGTGCTGAACGCCGCACTGCGCGTCCGGCCGGACGTTCCATTCGCCTGCGCCGGCGGCGTGTGCGGCACCTGCCGTGCCAAGGTCACCTGCGGCACGGTCACCATGGCCGAGAACTACGCGCTGGAACCAGAGGAAGTCGAAGCCGGCTACGTGCTGACCTGCCAGTCGCACCCGACCAGCGAGAAGCTGAGCGTCGACTTCGACGCCTAGAAAGGCCAGGACGAATCCATGATCGAACTGACGATTGCCGATTCCATCGCACGGGTGGTGCTCAATGCTCCGCAGAAGATGAATTCACTGGACGAGGCGGCGTTGGCCGAATTGTCCGAGGCCTATGACAAGGCAGCGGCGGCCGTGGAAACCGGAGAGGTCCGCGCCCTGGTGCTTTCCGGCGAAGGCCGCGGCTTCTGTGCCGGACGCGACATCTCAGGGGTCAACCCGGCAGATGACGACGTCATCGGTTACCTCGACGGCAAGGTGCAGCCGCTGCTGGAGAAGATGTCCAGCTTCCCGGCTCCCACCTTCGCCCTGGTGCAAGGCGCCTGCCTGGGTGTCGGCCTTGGCCTGGCTGTGGCCACCGACGTGGTGTACGTGGCGGAGAGCGCCAAGATCGGCTCGCCGTTCGCCAACCTGGGCGCGACCCTGGACTCCGGGGGGCACTGGCTGTTCACCGAGCGCCTCGGGGCTCACCGCACGCTGGACATGATCTACACCGCCGAGCTGATTTCCGGTGCCGAAGCTGTGCGTTCGGGCCTGTTCTCTCGTGCTTTCCCGGCCGAGGAGTTGGCCGAGCGCGGCGAGGAGATCATCGCCAAGGTGGCCCAGGGGGCCACCCAGGCTTTCGTAGCGTCCAAGCAGCTGGTTGCTGAAATCCGCGACCAGCGCGTGGGCCTGTGGAACTCGATGCGCACCGAAAACCGCGCGCAGGCAGCCTTGTGCGACACCGCTGATTACGCCGAAGGATTCAAGTCTTTCCAGGAGAAGCGCAAGCCGGTGTTCACTGGCAAGAAGTAGTATCCCAGCAAATACGAGAAGAGCACCTGGTGGCATCCAGGTGCTCTTCTCGTGCGTTAAACGTGCCGGCTATCGGGTGTCGGTGTCTTCGAAAATCAGCAGGGTCTGCGTATCCAGAACCGTTGGCAATGACTGCAATTGCTCAAAGACCACACGGCGCAGGTCCAGATTGTCTTTGGCGCGCACCAGCAGGATCACGTCGAAATTGCCGCCGACCAAGCCCACATGGTGCACCTCGGGAATCGATGCCAGATGGTCACGCAACTCGCGCCAGGAATGCTGGCGGAGTTTCAATGTCACGTAGGCGCTGGCCTTGAGTCCCGCCTTGACCGGATCAACCACCGCCGTATACCGGGTAATCACCCCGGAATCCTGGAGCTTTGCGATACGCGAGTAGGCGTGGGCCCGCGATACGTGCACCTTTTGCGCCACGGTGGTGACCGACTGGCGTCCGTCGCTGGTCAGCTCCGCGAGGATCGCATGATCGACATCATCGAGTTTTAGCTCCGCTTCCGCGGCCATTGATTCTCCTTGTTGACGTGCCGGACGTCTCTATTCCAAACACAATCTATTGACACTTTTCGTCTACGAGTATACGGATACTATTCGCAACTTTCCACGATTCCCCGTCGGACTGGATACAGAATGCCACTCATACCCATAATTGATTGCAAATGATGTTTGGGTGAAGTGAGTCACAAGCTGTTGTGCTCATGGACCAGCCAGAACCACGAAAGGTGGGAGAACATGAGCACTGAAGCGCATGCGGATCGCATCTCTGAGGTCAGCAAGAAATTCGGGATTACCCCTGAAGACTACATGCTGCCAGCACGCCACATGATCAACCTGTTGAACCCGGACGGAACCCTGCGCCCAGAGGATCAGCAAGGCACTGAGCCGGGCCACGAGTACCCGCTGCCGAGCCCGGCCCGGCTGCTCGAAGCCTACGCTGCCCTGGTCACCGGCCGACGCGTCAACGACCAGAACTCCGCGCTGGTCCGCCAGGGCCGCATGGCGGTCTATCCCTCCAGCCATGGACAGGAAGCCTGCCAGATCGCGGCGGCATTGTGCCTGGGCGAGAACGACTGGCTCTTCCCGACCTATCGCGACACCGTAGCGGTGCTGACCAAAGGCGTTGCACCGATGGAAGTCATGACCAGTTTCCGCGGCGAATGGCACTGCGGTTATGACCCGAAGGCCTATAACTGCGCACCGATGTCCACTCCGCTCACCACCCAGCTGCTGCACGCAGTGGGTGTTGCGCACGCTGCCAAGCTGCGCGGCGAAGACACCGTTGTCGTGGCGATGTGCGGCGATGGCGCCACGAGCGAGGGCGACTTCCACGAAGCGCTGAATTTCGCAGCGGTCTTCAACCTGCCGGTGATCTTCTTCGTGCAGAACAACAAGTACGCCATCTCGGTTCCGCTCTCGCAGCAGAGCGCAGCCCCATCCTTGGCTCACAAGGCTGTCGGCTACGGCATGGCCGGCGAGCGCGTGGATGGCAACGACTTGATGGCCTTGATGGCCATCATGACCCGCGCGGTGCGCATGGCCCGCGAGGGCAACGGCCCGCTGCTGATCGAGGCCCACACCTACCGCATGCAGGCGCACACCAATGCCGATGACGACAAGCGCTACCGCGAGGACTCCGAAGTCCAGGAATGGATCGCCAAGGATCCGGTGACCCGGATGAAGGCATACCTGGATGATGCAGGTCTGTTGACCGATGAGACCGTCGCCAAGATCACTGCGGATGCCGAAGCCGTTGCCAAGACCCTGCGCGATGGCATGAACCAGGAAGCTAACACCGATCCACGCGAGCTGTTCGAGCATGTGTACTCGGCCAAGAGCCCGCAGCTTGCGGAACAGCAAGCCATTCTTGTCGACGAACTAGACCGTGAGGAAGCCTAGGATGACTGCCACTACTTCGCGCGTGAACCCGAACGTCAGCGCTGCCACCGCACGGGCCGCGGCAAAGGCTGCCAAAGAGAACCAGCCGGTGACCTTCGGCAAGGCGCTGAATACCGCCTTGGCCGATGCGCTGGTTGCCGATGACTCGGTAGTGATCTTCGGAGAGGATGTGGGAACCCTCGGCGGTGTCTTCCGCATCACCGATGGCCTGACCGCACGCTTCGGCTCCGAGCGCTGCTTCGACACTCCGCTGGCCGAATCCGGCATCGTCGGCATGGCCGTAGGCATGGCCATCAACGGCATGCGACCGGTCATCGAGATGCAGTTCGATGCGTTCGCCTACCCGGCCTTCGAGCAGATCGCTTCGCATGTTGCCAAGATGCGCAACCGCACCCAGGGCAAGCTGAATCTGCCAATGGTGATCCGCATTCCTTACGCCGGCGGCGTCGGCGGCGTGGAGCACCACTGCGATTCCTCGGAAGCCTACTACGCGCACACCCCGGGCCTGAAGGTCTTCACCCCCTCGTGTGTCGAGGACGCCTACCTGATGCTGCGCGAAGCCATCGATTCGGATGATCCGGTGGTCTTCTTCGAGCCGAAGAAGCTGTACTGGTCCAAGGAACAGGTTGACCTTGGGCAACTGGCCGAACAGTACGAGGCAAAGAAGAGCGCCACGACCGAGGGGCAGGCACGCATCGCCCGCCCGGGCAGCGATGCCACGCTGATCACCTATGGTCCAAGCGTTTCCACCGCAATGGAAGCCGCCAAGCTGGCAGCCGAGGAAGGCATCAGCCTGGAAGTAGTGGACATCCGCAGCATTGTGCCATTCGATGACGAGACCGTCTGCGCATCGGTCCGCAAGACCGGTCGGGCCATCGTGGTCGCCGAAGCCCAGGGCTTCGCCTCGGTAGCCAGCGAAATCGTAGCCCGGGTGCAGGAACGCTGCTTCCACTCGTTGGCGGCTCCGGTGCTCCGCGTGACCGGATTCGATATTCCTTATCCGGCACCAACGCTGGAAAAGTTCCATCTGCCAAGCGCCGAACGAATTCTCGACGCGGTTGACCAGCTTCAGTGGGAGGCGTAAATGAGCATCAAGACTTTCCTCTTGCCAGACCTTGGCGAAGGGCTGACCGAAGCCGAGCTGGTGCGCTGGATGGTTGCTGCCGGTGACGTCGTTGCGGTCGACCAGCCCATTGCAGAGGTGGAAACCGCGAAGTCGCTGGTGGAAATCCCTTGCCCGTTCGAAGGCGTCGTCTCCACCTTGCATGGGGATGCCGGCCAGATGATGCTGGTGGACGAGCCTTTCATTTCGGTGAACACCGGCGGTGAAGACGCTGCGGTCCCTGCCGGCGAAGAAGCCGAACGTGCCCAGTCCTACCGCGAGGAAGAGCGCGCCGGCACCCAGGTTCCTGCCGAGGATGATGCAGAATCCGATGAAGGCAGCGGAAATGTGCTCATTGGCTACGGCACCTCCTCTGCCCAGCGCAAGACCAGCCGCCGGCGCAAGCCGCGCTCAGGGGTCGCGTCGGCCGCACTCCAGGCACCAGCTGAAGCGGTGCGCGTGATCAACCCGCTGGTACGCAAGCTGGCTCGTGACAACGCATTGGACATCACCACGGTTCAGGGCACCGGTCCAGAAGGGCTGATTCTGCGCGCAGACGTGGAAGCCGCCTTGTCAGCTGATGCGGTGCAGCCTGAACCGGCAACACCTGCAGCGCCGATGCCAACTCCCGCAGCCTCAGCTTCGGCCTCGGTTGCGGTGCCGGTGGCCCAAACTGGGGAAGCTGATGCGAAGACCGGCCTGCCTGTAGCTTCCTCACAGGTGCTTTCGGGCGTGCGCAAGACCATCGCCAACGCGATGAGCACGTCGCGCCGGGAGATCCCCGAAGCGACCGTGTGGGTGGATGTCGACGTCACCAAGCTGCTGAAGCTGCGTTCGAAGATCAAGGAGGCAGACGGCCAGGCCCCGAGCGTCATGGCGCTGGTCGCGCGCTTCGCTGTGGCCGGATTGCAGCGTTTCCCGGAACTGAACAGCCGCATCGACGTTGAGGCTGATGGTGGATTGCGCCATACCCTCTTCGAGGGCGTGAACCTTGGCTTCGCCGCCCAGACCGACCGCGGCCTGGTTGTGCCCAATGTGCGCGATGCCCACAAGCTGAATGTCAAGGAACTGTCCGCCGAGTTCGCTCGGCTGGCTTCGGTGGCGCGCGAGGGCAAGGCCGGCGTTGCCGACCTGTCCGGCAGCACCTTCACAATCAACAACTATGGCGTGTTCAATGTTGACGGCTCCGCGGCCATCATCAACTACCCGGAAGCTGCCATCCTGGGGCTTGGACGCATCGTCGAGAAGCCGTGGGTGGTCAATGGCAAGATCAAGGTCCGCTCCATCTGCGAGATGACACTGAGCTTCGACCACCGGGTTTGCGATGGCGGAACCGCGGCCGGCTTCATGCGCTATGTCGCTGACGCGATGACAGATCCAAAGGCCGCGCTGGCGTCGCTCTAGCGTCCACACTGCCCAGTTCTCGCTCTTGCGAGTGAGCATGGTGCCCGTCGAACCTCAGGAGGAACGGCGGGCATCATTCTTTTTGCTGGCATTCTGTCAATGCCCGACGATTCATTCCCATGTCAACCGCTAGTTGGTAGAGTTAAATCGATAATCATTTCTGTGCTGGAAATAAGTTGCGCCCGTCTGCTTGCTCGGAAAGTGGGCCAACCGGCACAAAGCAGCGAAAGCAGGGGATTGGGATGGCAATCGCAGGGACCGGAATCAGGAATCGGCCGCTGACCTGCCTGCTGCTTCTTCTCCCGGCAGCCCTTTCGGGTGCCACCTACGCGCTGCTTGCTGGCGACCTGCCGGAAATGACCGCCACGCACTGGAGCTCTACCTACCCGGACGGGTTCACCCGAACCGCCGTCTTTGTCCCGGTCTGCATCGGGCTGACCATCGTTGGTGCCATCACCGGGATGTTCTCCTTGATGCTGCGCAACAAACCGGCTTTGCTCATGATGCTGCTCTTTGCCGGTGGCCTGCTCGCGTGGAGTGCAGCTGGCGTTTTCGTCAGCTCGGCGGCAGCGACAGCGCTCGCCGAAACACCTGAAACGGCAGTGCTGGGCGGCATGATGGTTTTGCTTATTGCCTGCGCGTTGCTGGGCATAGCGCCGCTGTGGGCCAGCGGCATCTACCAGCAGTACACACGGCAATTCAACGAGGACCGCCAGCAACGAATCGATGCAGCCCAAAGCGTACAGCGGACTGACGCGGTGGAGGCATTCGCCGAGCCACAGCCAGAATCCAGGCAAGCGGAGTTCAAGCAAACCATGGCCGCACCATGGTGGATGTGGATGCTATGCCTCGTGCTGTTCGCGGCACTGATCGTTGCTGTAGTGCTGCCCTTTCTGGCCGGTGGAAGCCACGACGGCAGCTTGGCGAGCGTCATCCTTCCCGTGGCCCTGTCAGCCGCAGTCTGCGTGCTGATGCTAGGTGTGATCTGGATCCGCGTATCCATCATCGGCGATCGTTTCCGGGTATCTTCCGCGCTCTTGGGGATCCCAATGCGAACTATCAAGATCACTGACATTGAATCTGTGACCAGTGAAAAGATCAATCCCATGATGTGGGGAGGCTGGGGCTGGCGGATCATTCCAGGCGGTTCGGCCATCGTGATGAAAGAACACGAAGGCCTCGTTTTCGACCTCAAGAACAAGAAGCGATTCGCCGTGACCATTCCGGACTCAAGGCAGGCTGCGAACGTTCTCAACGCCCGCATGGGCTAGGCGGAACAGCAGCCTGCTTGATTCCTGTGCCGGTGCCCTATTTCTTCAAGGTGCGCATGGGGCCGATAACCACCGAGCGCAGCACTAAGCCGGATACCAGCGACGCGGCCACGACATGGATAATCCCCAAGGCAGCGTAGGCCAATTGCAGGAACTCCGGAATTTTCTGGATGTGCGGGTGCGGCAGGACGAAGGACAATCCGATGACAGCAGCCCAGAGAACCAAGCTGCCCGCTCCGACATTCCTCGACCAAGATCCCTTGGGAACTTCGTGGCTCAGCGGCTGGATGCGCTGGAGCACTGCCGAAGCCAGAACCAGCCAGAATCCTGCCACCACGAAACCAGCGGCAATGTCGCTTGGGCGGTGCCAGCCGCAGATCAGGGTGGCCAGTCCCGTCACCGTGGCGAATAACCAGGCAATCGGTTGCACCACTGGACGCAGCTTCGGTGGCGACACCAGATACATCAGTCCCATGGCGGCAGCGGCGGCGGTGGTATGCCCCGAGGGGAAGGAATTTCCTGTAGTGCCGAAATTGAAATCCGGGCGGGTCAAGACCTCGTGCTTCAGAAGCTGCGTGGTGCCGGCTGCGGCTGCGGCCGCGAGGATAGCTACGATGGCCCGAAGGAAATGGCGGTCGCGAATCACCCGATACAGCAGGAATACTGCAGCAATCGCGCCACAAATTGCTGGCAAGAGATCCAGGAATTCGCGGACCGGATTGAGCAAGTCGGTCCGGGGCCACCATTGCGACCACGCGATGAATCCTGCCTGATCCGCCCATTGCCCACTGCGTTGCTGAACGAAAAATATGTACTCAAGACAGAAAAGCGCAACCAGCAGCAGCAAGGCCCACCACCACCTGATATGGTGCGGGCGCGTGGAGGCTGAATGGCGTGGCATATCTCTAGGGTGTCATATCCGGCAGGCGGAACGGCACCGTTCAGGCATGTAACCATGCCCACGCTCGCTAGGCTTGGACTATGAGCTTTGAACTACCGCCCCTTGAAGAATTGCTGGCGCATTCCCATGTTGTCCGCCTTCCGATGCGCGTGAAATTCCGTGGCGTCACCCAGCGCGAGGCCCTGCTGATCGAAGGGCCGGAAGGCTGGGGCGAATTCTCTGCCTTCACCGAGTACGGAGCTGCGGAAGCCGCACGATGGATGGCCGCCGGAATCGAGGCCGCCTACCAGCCGTTCCCCGAACCGCTGCGCACCAGCATCCCGGTCAACGCCACCCTGCCAGCGGTTGCGGCGAAGGATGTAGGGGCGGTTCTTGAACGCTACGACGCGCCGCACACCATCAAGATCAAGGTGGCAGAACAGGGCCAAGGCCTCGACGAAGACCTGGCCCGCGTGGCTGAAACCCGGCGGCTTTACCCGCAGGCAGCGCTGCGCGTGGACGCCAATATGGGGTGGGATATCACCCAGGCGGTTCCCGCACTGAAAGCACTGAGCGAGTACGACCTGCAATACGCAGAGCAACCGGTGCCTGGCATTACCGGGCTGGCGGAAGTTCGCGAGCAACTGCGCAACGCCGGAAACCCGTTGAAGATCGCCGCAGATGAAGCGGTACGCAAGCACACCGACCCCCTGGAAGTCTCGCGGTTGGGCGCGGCGGATCTGATGGTCATCAAGGCCCAGCCGCTGGGCGGCATCAGCGCTGTGCTGGACATTGCCAAGCACGCGGATCTGGATGTCGTCGTCTCCAGCGCACTGGATACCTCGGTAGGCCTGGCCCAAGCGGCGGCATTGGCCAGCGCACTGCCAGCATTGCCCTATGCCTGCGGCCTGTCTACCGGCACTTTATTCGCCAAAGACGTTTGTGCCGAGCCGTTGCTGGCTACCGCCGGATATTTGCCGGTGCGCCGCATTGAGCCAGATCACCAGAAACTGGAGCGCCTGCGTCCAGAAGAGGCGCGCGTAGGCTGGTGGCGGCAGCGGCTGGAATCCTGCTATGCGGAACTGGCTAGGGCATAGCACTACTCAGGAATCTGTTTCCCTGCCGTTCACCTTTGCGTTGCATTTAGAACACTTCCAAGTGAAAACCTCAGTTCGAGTCATTCCCCTGACGATGAGCCACATACTGAGGAAGTGAGCGGATCATGAATCCAACCCGTACCCTTTTGCCAATGCTGGGCCACACCCGCGGCGGCCGTTCTGCAGCTACTTGCCACTTCAAGTGCGCTGACGCCTGCACCAAGCCGGATTGCAACACTTCGTCCAATGGCTACTTCAAGGACATCGCCGACAAGTCGATGTCCCGCCGCAGCATGCTGGGCCTGGGCGCCGTCGGCGCCTCGGCACTGGTCATCGGCCCGCAGCTCTTCGGCGCTGCTGACGCGACCGCGGCGCCACTGGTGCCAATGAAGCCAGGCAAGGGCGGGCACCTTTCGTTCGACGCCATTGAGCCGGTGTCGCGTTCGGTAGATACCGTTTCAGTTCCTGACGGCTATGACTGGAACGCCATCATCCGCTGGGGCGATCCGCTCTTCAAGAACACCCCGGCATTCGACGCCTCCAAGCAGTCGGCCCGCAAGCAGGCAGAGCAGTTCGGCTACAACTGCGACTACCTGGACATCATCGTCGACAAGTACTCGGGCCGTACCGGCGTACTGGTGGCCAACCACGAATACACCAATGAAGACATGATGTTCGACGCTGCCTGGTTCGAAGCGAACAAGGACGAAGCCCGCAAGATCGCGATGAACGCCCATGGCTTCTCGGTCGTCGAGGTCAAGCGCAAGAAGAACGACAAGAAGTGGAGCTACGTGCAGGGTGGCGAGCGCAACCGCCGCATCACCGCCAGCACCGAATTCCTGGTCGACGGCCCAGCGGCAGGCAGCGATCTGCTCAAGACCGCTGCTGACCCAACCGGAACCAAGGTCCTTGGCACCCTGAACAACTGCGCCGGCGGCACCACCCCGTGGGGCACCGTGCTCTCCGGCGAAGAGAACTTCGACCAGTACTTCCGCGGCAAGGGCACCGCTCAGGAAGCCCGCTACGGCATCGGCACCGGCGCGACCGACCGCGGCTGGGAAGACATCGACCCGCGCTTCGGCCTGCACAACGACGGCTACGAGAACGAGGCCAACCGCTTCGGCTGGGTCGTCGAAATCGATCCGCAGGACCCAACCTCCACCCCGGTCAAGCACACCAACCTGGGCCGCTTCAAGCACGAAGGCGCCAACGTGCGCATTGCCAAGAACGGCAAGGTCGTTGCGTACTCCGGCGACGACTCGCGCTTCGAATACCTGTACAAGTTCGTCTCGAAGAACACCTATTCCAAGCACGATCGCAAGCACAACATGGGCTTGCTTTCCGAAGGCGACCTGTACGTTGCGAAGTTCGAAGGCAACTCGCCAGCAAGCGAAATCGACGGCAGCGGCGCTGTCCCGTCCGATGGCGCCTTCGACGGCATGGGCACCTGGCTGCCGCTGGTGAAGAACGGCGAATCCAAAGTCGATGGCATGAGCATCGACGAGGTGCTGGTCTACACCCGCCAGGCAGCCGACAAGGTCGGGGCCACCAAGCTGGACCGTCCGGAAGATGTCGAGCCGAGCCCGGTCTCCGGCAAGGTCTACGTGGCGCTGACCAACAACACCGACCGCGGCAAGGAAGGCAAGGAGGGCGCCACCGAAGTCAGCCCGCGCGTCCGCAACCGCGACGGCCACGTACTGGAAATCACCGAGGCCGGAAACGACGCCACCGCGGCGAAGTTCACCTGGAACATCCTGCTGGTGGCCGGTGACCCCAATGTGAACGGATCGACCTACTTCTCCGGCTACCCAGCCGACAAGGTCTCGCCAATCTCCTGCCCGGACAACCTGGCCTTCGACTCCAAGGGCAACCTGTGGATCTCCACCGACGGCGCCCCCGGCACCATCGGCTACTCCGATGCACTGCACAAGGTCACCCTGACCGGCAAGGACCGCGGCCGCGTCGAGCAGTTCCTGGCCGTGCCAACCGGCGCAGAGACCTGCGGCCCGCTGATCCATGACAAGGACAACTCGGTCTTCGTTGCCGTGCAGCACCCGGGCGAAGGCGGCAGCTTCGCCAGCCCTACCTCGCTGTTCCCGGATTTCGTGAAGAACGCCGCTGATGCAGGCAAGGGCCAGTTCTACGGTCCACGCCCATCGGTAGTCCAGGTCTTCACGGAAGACGCGAAGCCGGGCAAGGGCAAGGGCCGCAACAAGTAGGCGCAGCCAGCCCGAGCCCCCAGGGCGCCGGCAGGATCCATCAGCGGATCTTGCCGGCGCCCTGGCGCATTCCAAATCGGTACTCCGGCAGCCCAAGGCATAGACTTGGATAATTGCCTTCAGCTATGGAATCTAAGGAGTCATGCCGGGTGGGAATGCAGCAACCTGACGAGCAACGTGCCATCACCACCGCTCGCCACGTACTCTCCGCAGTGATCCGCGCGGGAATCAGGGATCTGGTGATCTCTCCCGGTTCACGCAGCGCCCCATTGGCCTACGCCGCGGCCGAGGCCGCCGCTGCCGGGATCCTGGATATCCACGTGCGCATCGATGAACGTTCTGCCGCGTTCATGGCATTGGGCCTGGCCCAAGGCACCGGGCGGCCGGTAGCACTGGCCGCCACCAGCGGCTCTGCCGTCGGGCAGATGCTGCCGGCGGTGATGGAAGCCAACCACACGGCGACACCGCTGCTGGTTCTTTCTGCTGATCGCCCCGATGAATTGCACGGCACCGGGGCAAGCCAGAGCACCCGCCAGAAAAACCTCTTTGGCGAGCACGTGCGCCTGGCGGCCAATGTTCCTGCCGGAGCAGACCCGCAGGACCAGGTCCGGCAGGTCTTAGCATCCTTGGCTGGCGACCAGCAGGTTCCGGCCGGCCCGGTCCAGTTGAATTTGCAGTTCCGGGATCCGCTGATTCCAGCACCGGAGGAGCGCATCGAGGAACAACGCTGGACTGCGATTGAACCCGGGCGATGGCCGGGACCGCGCCAGCCGGATATGTCGGCCCTGCCCGTCCAGCAGCTCAAGCCTCGCCGGAGCGTGGTCGTCGCCGGGCATGGAGCTGGCGAGGAGGCGCAGCAATTCGCCCAGGAACTGGGGCTGCCGTTGTTCGCCGAGCCATCGTCCAACGCACGTTTCTCGGCCAATGCCATAGGCCACTACCGCCCGCTGATCACCGTGGGCCTTGAGCGCATTGAACGCGTGGTGCTCTTCGGCCGCCCTACCCTGAGTCGCCCGGTGGGCAAGCTGCTGGCCGACCCGGCGATCGAATCAGCGATCTGGCAGCCGGTGCCGGTGGCCTGGTATGAGCAGGGCCGGCGACGCGAGACCCCGGTCAGTTCCTGGAGCGAGCTGCGCCAATTCGCCGGCTCTGGTGCACCGGGCTGGCTGGAAGCGTGGCAGCAGCTCGATGCGCAGGCGCTGGCAGTGCGCCAGGGCCTTAGCCGTGCATCGTCTGTCAATGGGCCAGCTGTCGCCGAGGCTATTTGGGAACACTCGCCGGAAGTGCTCCTGCTCGGCTCTTCGAACATCGTCCGCGATTTCGACTTGGCGGCCCGCCCGGCACCAGTACGGACCATGAGAGTGCATGCCAATCGCGGCCTGGCCGGAATCGATGGAACCATCGCCACCGCCCTGGGCCTGGCCCAGGGCAGCAAGCGTCCGACACTGGCGGTGATGGGGGACATCACCTTCGCGCATGATGCCAGCTCGCTGTCCTGGACTCCGGGTGAAGAGCAGCCCGTGGTGGACATCGTGGTCTACAACGATGGGGGAGGAGCAATCTTCTCCACCTTGGAGCACGGTGAAGTAGACGCTTCGGGCCGCTACGCCAATGCGGTGGAACGGCTCTTTGCCACCCCGCAGCGGCTGAGCCTGCTTGCGCTCGCCGAAGCCTATGGCTGGCAGTACGCCAAAGCAGAAACCAAGGAAGAGCTTGGCGCCGTTCTGGCCGCACGGCGCACGGCGAACCTGCGGCTGATTGAAGTGCCGGCCTCGCGCAGCAACCTGCGCGCCGAGACGCTTGAGCTGAACCAGGCGATCGGGCAGCTGTCCTGGCCAACCCCCTGAAGGCCGCTGCGAGGCAAAAAGGAATCCCCTGCGCTGCCAGTCCATTTCACTGGCAACGCAGGGGATTCCTGATGCGCTGTGGTGCTTAGATGTCGACGTGCGTCGGATCGAGCACGCGGCGCAGGAAGTCCTGCGTACGCGGCTGCTGCGGATTGCCGATGACATCCGCTGCCTTGCCTTCTTCCACCACGACCCCGCCGTCCATGAAGAACACCCGGTCTGCAACTTCCTTGGCGAATGCCATCTCGTGGGTGACCACGAGCATGGTCATGCCCGCCTGGGCCAGGTTCTTCATGATGGACAGCACCTCGCCTACGGTTTCCGGGTCCAACGCACTGGTTGGCTCATCGAAAAGCATCAGGGTCGGTTCCATGGACAGCGCGCGTGCGATGGCTACGCGCTGCTGCTGGCCGCCGGAAAGCTGATCGGGGTAGCGGTCGCCGAAGTCGCCCAGCCCTACGCGTTCCAGGTGGCCCAAGGCGATTTTCTCCGCCTCGGCCTTCTTGCGCTTGAGCACCTTGATAGGCGAAACGGTGCAGTTTTCCAGCACCGTCAGGTGCGGGAACAGGTTGAACTGCTGGAAGACCATGCCCACTTGCTGGCGCATCTTGTCCAGGTTCACATCGGGATCGGTGGCGTTGAAGCCGCCGACCATGATGGTGCCGCCATTTGGCTGCTCCAGCAGGTTCACGCAGCGCAGCAGGGTGGACTTTCCCGAGCCGGAAGGACCGATCAGGCAGACCACCTCGCCCGGAGCAACATTCAGGTCAATGCCCTTGAGCACTTCGTTGCTGCCGTAGGCCTTGCGCAGTCCGGTGATTTCCACGCCCGAAGCATGGACTGAAAGCTTATTGGTGTCGCTCGACATTTCCAGGTCCTCTCTATCGCTTGGTCTTTGCGGCGCGGGATTCGAACTTGCGGGCCACCAAGCTCAGCGGGATGGTGATCACCAAGTAGAACAGGCCGGCGACAACCAGCGGGGTGATGCCGGCATCGATTTGCGAGATGCCGTCGCGGCCGAACTTGGTCATTTCGTACTGGGCCATCGAAGCACCGAGGATGAAGGCCAAGGAGGTGTCCTTGGTCAGCAGGATGATTTCGTTGGTCATCGGCGGCAAGACGATCTTGAAGGCCTGCGGGATCACGATGGTGACCATGGCGCGCCATGCTGGCATGCCCAGTGAACGAGCGGCTTCGGTCTGCCCCTTGGGCACTGCCTGCAAGCCTGCACGCAGGGTTTCTGCAATGTATGCTGCCGAGACCAAGCCCAGGGCGCACATGACGTTGACCGGCTGCGGCCACTGTGTTCCAAAGGCCTGCGGCAAGCCGAAGCCGAAGGCCAAGAGCACCAGGATTGCCGGGATGCCGCGGAAGAATTCAATGAATGCGGTGGCGAACCAGCGGTAGGGCGCAAATGACGCCATTTTCATCAGTGCCAGAAGCAGGCCAAGGACCAAGCCGAAGGCGAAGGAAATGATGGTGTAGAAGATGGTGTTCTTCAGGCCGACCAGGATCATGCCTGGGAACATTGGCCCCAGCTTGTCGAAGGAGAAGAAGGCGTAGACTGCCTTGTCCCAGTCGACTGCCAAGACCAATGCGATGATCGCGATGATGAAGATGGCGATCTGGATGGTCTTGCTCATGCGGGCGCGCTGACGGGTGGTCATTGCCATGCTTGATTACCTCTCATGCAGGAAGCGGAGGCAGGGCTGCCAACCTGTGGGCGCAGCCCGATGCCCCCGCTTGCCTTGAAATCAGATGATGCCCGAGAATTACTTCTCGCCGAACCACTTCACGGTCAGTTCTTCCATGGTTCCTGCATCGGTCAAGCGCTTGAGGGTGCCGTTGACCAATTCCAAGGTCTTTGGCTGGTCCTTTGGAACTGCAACGCCCAGCTGCTCGCCGGTCTTGAAGTCGGCAACAACGCTGAAGCCTTCTTTGTCCTTGATGGAGTAGCCGAGTACCGACTGGTTGCCCAGCAGCGCGTCGACCTGGCCAGCCAGCAGTGCCTGGGTCTGCAAGCCGGCATCCTCGAAGCCTACGATGTTGGTCAGGCCCTGTTCCTTGGCGTACTTCTCACCGGTGGTCGCCTGCTGGACGCCGACCTTCTTGTCCTTGGCGGATTCAAGATCCTTGATGCCTGAACCGTCTGCCGAAATCAGCACCAGGTCGTCATCCATGTACGGGGTGGAGAAATCCATCTTGGCCGAACGCTCTTCGGTGATCGAGACGGAGGAGATCGCTATATCGCACTGGGTGTTGAACAGGCCGGATTCGATGGAGTCGAAGCTGGCGTCGATGACGTTCAGATCCAGTTCTGCATCCTTGGCAATCTCAGCTGCGATGTCCATGTCGAATCCGACGTTCTTGCCATCCTTGACGAACTCGAATGGCTCGTAAGGAATATCTGAGCAAATGGTGAGCTTGCCTTCGTTCAGCGGGAATGAACCAGCTTCGGCTTCACCTTCAGAACCGGAGCCGGAACCGCAGGCGGTGAGCGCCAGCAGTGCAACGGAAGTGACAGCAACTGCGGAGGCGAACTTCTTCTTGAGACTACGCATAGGATCAGAACCTACTTTCGGGTAATGCGAGTGGATCATTGCGTAGCCATAATCATAACCACGCCAGCACTAGGCTGAGATTCACCTCACACATGACGCGCCGAGAGTAAGGATTGTTTATGCTCAACCGGGTGCTACCCGGCCGTCTTCCCTTGTGCGGACTGGGCCTACTCGGCGCCCAAGGCTTGGCGCATGGGACGCATCTTGGCCCACGACTCGGCTAATTCATCTTCCGGCACCGAGCCGGGGACAATGCCGCAGCCGGCGTACAGGCGCATCAGCTTTTCGTCTTCCAGGATTCCGCCGCGCAAGGCGATGCCGAATTCGCCATCTCCACGGCTGTCAACCCAGCCGACCGGACCTGCGTACGGGCCGCGGTCCATTCCTTCCAGTTCGCGCAAGAGCACGCCGGCCTTCTTGGTCGGGGTGCCGCATACGGCTGCGGTCGGATGGAAGATCTCGGCAACATCCAGTGCGGTAGGCAGGGTGCCGGCGGCATCTGCGCGCAACTGGGCACGGACGTCGCTGGCCAAATGCCACACATTGGGAAGCTGGAGAATAAATGGTTCCTCCGGGGCATTCATGCCGTGCGAAATGGGATTCAAGGACGCGGTGAGCGAATCGATGGCCAGCTGGTGCTCATTGCGCTGCTTCGGATCCTCAAAGAGGTTGCGGTGCGCGAAGTCGGGATCTTCGGCACCAGCGGCAGCGCGGTCCAGGGTTCCGGCCAGGACGCGGGCCTCGGCCAAGCCTCCGGTCACGCGCACCAGCATCTCCGGGGTAGCGCCCACCAGGCCGTCAACAGAATAGGTCCAGCAATTGCCATACTGCTCGGTCAGCGCATCGACAACGCGGGCCAAGTTGATCGGGGTGGAACTATGCGCCAACACGTCACGGGCCAGCACCAGTTTGGAGATTCCGCGTTCCTCGAAATAGCCGAGCGCATGGTCCACGGCTTCAAGATAGGAACCGGCGGTCAGCTGTCCGCTGGTCAGCTCGATGCTGCCGGGTTCGGCTGCCGGCAAGGATGCATCTGCCATCGCTGATTCGGCGCGTGCCAGGGCCTGCTGGTAGGTCAGTCCGTCAATTTCCTCGGCGCTGCCGGTAACGGTGATCCATGACTTCTCCTCATCGCGGCCGATAACCAGCTGGGGGATGACCATGCGCGATTCGAAAACGCTGGTGAAGGAAAACGCGAAAGAGCCAAAAGACACCAGGCCGCTGCCCGGGCGGGAGATCGGGTCGATGATTCGAGCCTGCTCGATGACCTGTGCGAACCATGCGCGTGCACGCGCAAAGCGCTCTTCACCGTGCGTGTGCAGGCGGGCGGCAGTGCCGAAGCCGACCAAGCCGTGGCCGTTGCGGGTCCATACCAGGCTTCGGTGACGCAATGAGTCGGCCAGCAGTGTTTCGGGGGCATCGAGGTATTCGAAGGTGATGCTGGTGAGAACAGGAGCCGACGGCTGATGAGCGCTGGCGCTAAGAACGGGCGAATCTGCAGACATGATAAGGCTAAGCCTACCGCGCAATGCCGGGGAAAAAGGCTTGCGGGTGTCCGTGGTCACCCCTGTGAGATCGGCCGGGTCGGGTGAGAAGTGCAGGGGGAACCCGGTAAACTCTAAATCGACCTCTCAGGTCGCTGGTACCAGACCGGTAGGCCCGGCTCCGGCCATGCCAGCAATGTGCAGTTGAAAGCATCGGCTAGAGTGAAGAGATGTTTGCGTGCATCTTGCAGGCAAGATTGCCTTCGCACACCGCGATGGCCAACCCGATGAAAGATAAGTAAGCCGTAGAACAGTGACTGATTCGAAGAGCAACTGGACCGCAGCCGGACATGACGTCTCCGACTCGATTGAGCTGAATCCTGAAACCGCTGCATTAGCTGCGGCCATCAATCTTCCCTCGGGCTTCGCTTTGCTGGCCGAGGATCCGGACTTCGGTCCGGCTATTTCCATGGGCATGGCAAAGGTGGAGAAGCTGCTGCGCGATGCGCTGGCCAACTCCGACCCCTTGATCGACGCATCCAGCCGCCACCTTGTCGAGGCCGGGGGCAAGCGCGTACGCCCGCTGCTGGTGCTGCTGACCTCCCTGCTCGGCGAGGGCGTCAACGATGAGGTCATCAAGGCGGCGGCTGTCGTGGAACTCACCCACCTGGCCACCCTGTACCACGATGACGTCATGGACTCCGCTCCCATGCGCCGCGGTGCACCGACCGCACATGAAGTGTGGGGAAACTCCGTTGCCATTCTCGCCGGCGACCTGATCTTCGCCCGTGCTTCGGTGTTCGGTTCCGAACTGGGTCCAGAAGCAGTCATGTGGCAGTCGCGCACTTTCGAACGCCTGTGCCTGGGACAGCTGCATGAATCCATCGGCCCCCGCGAGGGCGACGATGCCATCGAGCACCACATCCAGGTGATTAGCGACAAGACCGCATCGCTGCTGTCGACTTCCGGCGCTTTCGGCGCGCGTTTCGGTGGTGCCCCTGACTACATCGAGGTGCTGCGCGAGTACGGCGAAAAGGTTGGCATTGCCTTCCAGGTCGCCGATGACGTGATTGACCTGGCGTCCAAGGAAGCAGATTCGGGCAAGACTCCGGGCACTGATTTGCGCGAAGGCGTGCCGACCCTGCCGATTCTGCTGCTTCGCCAGGCGGCTGCGGACGGCGACACCCAAGCACAGCAGGCTATCGAACTGGTCGATGCGGACCTGACCAGCGATGAAGCCCTGGCGGCCGCTGTAGAAGCCGTGACCGCCCATCCGGCAATCCACGAGGCCTGGAAGGCCGCGCGCAAGTGGGCCGATGATGCGATTGCCGTCCTGGCTCCGCTGCCAGAAGGCACCGTGAAGCAGGCGCTGATCTCCTTCGCCGATGCGGTGGTTACCCGCGAAGCCTAGACGGGATTGAACAAGCAAACCCCGGAAGACTGCGAAAGCCTTCCGGGGTTTCCTTGTGCTCGGGGCCTGCTTCTGCCCACGTGCATGCTCCTGCTTATCTGACGATATCCTCGCGAGTCAGCGGCTGCGGATGCTCGGGGGAGAAGAGCGCCTGGCGCAGCTGTTCCGCTTTGCTCGCCCGCTCCTGGATTGAAACCCGGTGGCGCAGCTGCCGATAAAGCTCGTCATCGGCGTAGCGCGGGAAAACATGCTGGTGATAATGCCACACGTGCTGATTGCCCGCCGGCTCATTATGCTGCCGGGTACTCGTGCCTTCCGGATCCCAGGCCAGCTTCATCGCCAAGGCGACGCGCTTGGTTTCGCGCATGACCGCGGCACCAGCGGCCTCATCGAGGTCATAGAGCGCCTCCAGATGCGCGGTAGGAATGATCATCACATGACCGCCGTAGTTCCCGAACCCATCACAAGCCATGATCGCTGCCACCAGTTCGGTCTGATAGATCAGATCTGTGGGCGCGCACAAGTTGTCCTGGCTGAAGGGCAGGTCGTTAACCAGCTCGCAGAAAGGGCACGCGTAATTGGCTGGTTCATGGGAACGGTGGAGCACTAGTCCTCCAATTCAGCGGCCAGCTCTTCGAAGACCCAGGCGAACATGTCCAGGGTGAATTCGCTGAAGGTGCCTTCCTCGCTGGTCCATTTGCCCTTGGCATTGTTGCGGCGGTAGACGATTGGATCAGGAACATCGAGCTGGGACGCCTTGAAGCCCCAGACGAACTTCTCTTCCTCGTCTTCCAGGAACAAGAGGTAGCCGTCTTCGATTTCCAGTTCTTCCGGATCGAAGAAGTAGTGGTAGGCCTCCATGAAATCTTCATTATTGCCCAGCGCACGATAGAACTCTTCAAGGACGAAGGGAATCGGCACCTCGGACTGCGCCAGCCCTTCGCGCAATTCTTCGGCGCTCAGGCCATCGGCCTCGTTCCACTGGTCTTCCAAGTACTTGGGAACCAGGGAACAGAACTTCTCTAGAAACATGTCTGCCATGTCTTTATCCTATCGAGATTAGCCCAGCTCAAGGGCGCTCAACGCGATCCAGAGCTGGACTCGGTCGCTAGTCACATTCGGGTCGTAGCCGGAAAGGTCTGAAATCTGCTGCATCCGGTAGCGCACCGTGTTGCGGTGCAGGCCCATGGACTCTGCCACCGCGCCCACCGAGCCATCGCGGTTGAGATACTCGCTCAACGTCAGCAACAGGTCGGAATCGTGGGAGGCATCGAACTCCTGCAGCGGCCCCAGCACTTCGATGGCCAAATCCTGCAGGGGAACATCGTGGGCGGCGAGCAGGAGCGAGGTGAGTGACAGCTTGGTAGGCTCGTTGACCCGTTCGCCGTGGCGCAATGACTCCAGGGCCTCGAAGTAGCTCCAGCGGATGCCGGTGGTATTCGGGTAGCGTCCCCCGTAGCCCACGCGCGCCGGAATGCCGGCCGCGAGCAGATACTCATCGAGGTGCTTGACGGACAGCTGCACCTTACCGTGCGCAACGATGATTGCCAATCGGCCATCGATGATCGCCGAAACCTGCGAGGAGAGATCGGAAGGCAGCGGCAGGGTTTGCAAGCGCTCGATCTGGCTTGGAGCCTGGACCAGGATGACCGAGTGCTCGCGCTGGGTGTTCAAGCCCAGAGCGCCCAGGCGTCCAGCCGCATCGGCGCCGACCAGGGCGCCGCCGGCGAGGTCTTCGAGCACTTGGCCGTTGGCGTGGCGCTGCGAAGCGCGCAGCCGGGACTTGTTCGCCAGTTCCAGGCCGATCAGCGACTGCGCGTAGTCGACTACTTGCTGGTGGACGTAGGGCTCGGCAATATGCAAGGTGCACTTGTCGCGCAGCCCGGTGGCCACCGGGCGTTCATGCCAGGAACGCGCCGGATCATAGTCGCCGCTGATCACTTCTCCGTGCAGGGTCAGTGCCACTTGGGTGCCGAGCATGCGTTCGAGTTCCTCGAGCATGCTGTCGAGATCCGAGGAGAGCAGTGTCTGGGCTAGCTTCTGGTGGGACTTCAGCAGGCTTTCAACGCGCTTGAGATGATCGGAGTTCAGTGCTTCGGCAATCAGCCGGGTGATCGCCGCAAAAGGTATCTGATAGGGAACCTCGAAGACGGGAAGTCCTACTTCGCGGGCGGCGTCAACGGTCGCCTGCGGTACCGAATCGTGCTCCAGTCCTGTGCCAAAACCCAAAGCTACGGCATCATTGGCCGCAAGGACATGGACGAACTGCCGTTGCGCGGCTTTGGTCTTCTGGCGAACGCCAGTGGTCAAGACAATTTCTCGTCCGGTCAAGAACTGCGAAGGGTCGAGTAGTTCGGTCACCGCACCCCAGGTGATGACCATGCCATCGCGGTGACTGTGTTCAGTTAGCGGCCGAAGATCGAGCTCGTCATGTTCCAGAAGACCGCGTAAACTAATTGCCATATAGTCATTCTAGTGGGAGAGCGAAAAGTTCCCGATTTAGCAAAATGCTCAAAATGTGGACACGCAAGCTCTAGAAATGACCACAATGTGAAAGTTTTGCAGTAGCTTAGACACATGAGCACTCCATCTTCATCGCAGGGCGCTCCACTCGCAACAGAGAAGCGTGAGACTTTCAGCTCCCGAAAGTTGTTCATCCTCTCAGCGATTGGTTCGGCCGTTGGTCTGGGAAACATCTGGCGTTTCCCCTATGTCGCCTACGAAAATGGCGGCGGCGCATTCTTGATCCCGTATCTGGTCGCAATTCTCTGCGCCGGCATCCCGCTGCTGTTCCTCGACTACTCGATCGGCCACCGCTACCGCGGCTCCGCCCCGCTGGCTTACCGCCGGGCTAACCGCAAGGCTGAGGTCCTGGGTTGGTGGCAGGTACTGATCTGCTTCATCATCGCCATCTACTACGCGGCCATCATTGCCTGGGCCGCCATGTACTGCTGGTTCTCCATCACCAAGGCATGGGAAACGAACGCAGACGGCGCCTCCGGCTTCTTCATGAACGACTTCCTCAAGGTCTCGGACAACGTCAATGTCGGGTTCGACTTCGTGGGCAACATCTTCATCCCGATGTTCTTCGTCTGGCTGGTCACCATCGTGATCATGGTCGCCGGCGTGAACAAGGGCATTTCCCGAGCCAACGCGGTCTTCATGCCGCTGCTCATCGTGATGTTCCTGATCCTGGTCGTCCAGTCGGTCTTCCTGCCAGGCGCCATCGACGGCCTGAATGCATTCTTCACCCCCGACTTCGCGGCACTGTCCAACCCAGCGGTGTGGGCTGCAGCCTTCGGGCACATCTTCTTCTCGCTGTCCGTTGCCTTCGGCATCATGGTGACCTACTCGTCCTACATGAAGCGCAAGAGCGATCTGACCGGTTCGGGCTACGCTGTCGCCTTCGCCAACTCCAGCTTCGAACTGCTGGCAGGCATCGGCGTCTTCGCCGCTCTGGGCTTCATGGCCTACAACGCCGGCAGCTCCGTGGACGAGGTTGCCACCTCCGGCATCGGCTTGGCTTTCATTGCCTTCCCGACCATCGTGTCCGAAGCGCCGCTGGGCTCGCTGATCGGTGTGCTGTTCTTCGGCTCGCTGGTCTTCGCAGGCCTGACCTCGCTGATCTCCATTCTTGAGGTGATCGTGGCGGCATTCCAGGACAAGCTGGGCTGGAAGCGCGTCCCAGCGACCCTGGTCGTGGGCATTCCGGTTGCAGTGATTTCGCTGGTGCTGTTCCCGACCACCACTGGCCTGTACCTGCTGGACACCATGGATGCCTTCGTCAACCAGTTCGGCATCCTGGCCTGCGCCTTGGTACTCGTGATCGTCTTCGGTGCCGGCCTGGGCATGCTGCCGAAGCTGGCCAAGCACCTGAACCGCCATAGTTCCATCAAGCTGGGAACCGGTTGGAAGGTCCTCGTTGGCGGCATCGGACCAGCAGCCTTGGGCTACATGCTGATCAACGAATTGCAAAGCAAGATGGCCGAGTCCTACAGCGGTTACCCTGTCTGGTTCAACGGCATCTTCGGCTGGGGCATGGCCGGTGCGCTGATCGTTGGCGCGATCGTGCTCTCGCTGATTCCATGGAGCAAGAACTCGAAGATCGATGACCCCGAGTTCGACCAGCATCGTGCGAATGTCGAGGCCGAGGAAGTTCCTGAAGTCGCTGGAAAGGAGTACTAGCCATGAGTGCCATCGCGATTGTCTTCATGATTATCTCCATGCTCACCATCTGGGGCGGCCTGGCCGTCTCGCTGATCAACCTGAGTCGTCATCCTGAAAAGCAGGACGACGATGTGATTGAGCCAGCTGGCTCGGCAGGAAACTAGAACCTGCACGCAGCATCAGGATTAGAGGCCTCTGCGCTTCAAGCTACGGCTTGGAACGCAGAGGCCTCTTTCTTGTGCAAATGCACTAGGCGACACGGAATGCGTTGTGCCATTCAGCGTAGTCCGGTGGTGGCCAGGAGAATACTCTCTAGTTATAGAGAAAACTGGGCAAGCGAGCTCACCAACAAGTTCTGGAAGGACAAGCACATGGACGTTACCTACCGCATTGATCAGAAGCGCAAGATCAACGGTCCGTTCCCCGGCCCGAAGTCGCAGGAGCTGACCGCCCGTCGAGCCAAGGCAGTTGCCGCAGGCGTGGCTTCCAGCCTGCCGGTATACGCCGCAGAGGTGGATGGCGGCATCATTGTCGATGTCGACGGCAACCAGCTGATCGACCTGGGATCCGGCATCGCGGTGACCACCGTTGGCGCTTCGAATCAAGCGGTAGCCAAGGCCGTCGCCGAGCAGGCAGCCCGCTTCACGCACACCTGCTTCATGGTCGCCCCGTACGAGAACTACATCGAGCTGGCCGAGAAGCTCGCTGCCATCACCCCGGGCAACTTCGAGAAGCGTGCGGTCTTCTTCAACTCCGGTGCCGAAGCGGTAGAGAACGCCATCAAGGTCGCCCGCATTGCCACCGGCCGCCAGGCAGTGGTCGCCTTCGACCACGCCTACCATGGCCGTACTAACCTCACTATGGGTCTGACCGCCAAGGCAGCTCCATACAAGCGCGGCTTCGGACCGCTGGCACCGGAGATCTACCGCATGCCAATGAGCTACCCGTTCCGCGAGGAAAACCCGAACATCTCCGGCAAGGAAGCTGCCGAGCGCGCCATCCTGGCCATGGAGAAGCAGATCGGTGGCGACCAGATCGCGGCGATCATCATCGAACCGATCCAGGGCGAGGGCGGCTTCATTGTTCCAGCCACAGGCTTCCTGCCGCGCATTGCCGAGTGGGCCAAGGAAAACGGCATCGTCTTCATTGCCGACGAAGTCCAGGCAGGCTTTGCCCGCTCCGGCGCATGGTTCGCGTCGGATATCGAGGGCATCGAGCCTGATATCGTCACCCTGGCCAAGGGCATTGCCGGTGGCATGCCGCTGTCGGGCATCATCGGCCGCGCCGAACTGCTGGACTCGGTGCACGGCGGCGGACTGGGCGGCACCTACGGCGGCAACCCGGTAGCAGTGGCCGCAGCCCTGGAATCCATCAAGTTCATGGAAGAGCAGGACCTGGCGGGCCGCGCCCGGCAGATCGAAGAGAAGTTCTTCACCCGCTTCGGAGCGCTGCAGAAGGAGATTAAGGAACTGGGCGACATCCGTGGCCGTGGCGGCATGGTCGCGATGGAATTCGTCAAGGCCGGGGGCAAGGAGCCGGATGCCGCACTGACCAAGGCGATCGCCGACGAATGCCTGGCCCAGGGTGTGCTGATCCTGACCTGCGGCACCTACGGCAACGTGGTGCGCCTGCTGCCGCCACTGGTCATTGGCGACGAGCTGCTCGAAGATGCGTTCAACGTCCTGGAAGACGCCATCCGCAAGGCTATCGCCTAAGCAGCTGCGATCTAGGCCGAGTACGGCGAAAGCCTCGAATCTCCCTTCGGAGATTCGAGGCTTTCGCTTACTCAGTTCTCATGCCAACCGGTGCTCAGCCCAGCTTCTTCGGTTCGGGCATGGAACCAGTGCGAGGAATTCGCATCATGTCCACGAGTACGAAGATGACTGCAACCCAGACCAGTGCGAAGCCAACCCAGCGTTCAAATGGCATGTGCTCGCCGAAAACCAGCAGCCCCAGGATGAACTGCAAGAGCGGGGCGAGGAATTGGAGTGAGCCCAGCGTGCTCAATGGCAAGCGGCGAGCCGCACCCCCGAAGAGCAATAGTGGAACAGCGGTGATGATGCCGCTTCCGGCCAGGAGCAGGAGACCCGGAACGTCAGCCGAGAACAGTGCCGACTGATCGGCAGCAGCCAGCCAGATCAGATAGCCGAAGGCCAGCGGGGTCAGCCAGACGGTTTCAATGGTCAAGGATCCCAAGGCGGTGCCGCTTTGGCCCACCTTGTTCTTCACCAGACCATAGAAGCCAAAGGAGAATGCCAGCCCGAGGGAAATCCACGGAACCCGTCCCAGTCCGACGGTCAGGACAACCACGGCAACAGTGGCGACGCCGACGGCGATCCACTGCAGGCGACGCAATTTTTCCTTCAGGACCACGACGCCCAGGAGGATCGCCACGATCGGGTTGATGAAGTAGCCCAACGATGCTTCCAGCACATGCCCGGTCAAGACAGCCAGCGCGTAGAGCGTCCAGTTGGCCGCGATCAGAACACTGGCCAGTCCCAGCTGCCCCATGGCCTTGGCGTCCCTGAACATGGCCAGGAACTGCTTGAACTGGCGGGTGAATGCTAGCAGAAGCAGGCAGAAAACCAGCGAGAAGATTACCCGGACGCCAACGAATTCGAGGGCCGAGATGGCAGGCAGCAGTAGGAAGTAGGCCGGGAGCATGCCCCAAATCAGGTATGCGGAGGTGCCTTGGATCAGCCCATAACTATGTTCCGAGCGGATCGGTTTGGCAGTACTTAAGGACATGCAGGGCGCACACTTTCAGAATCGCAATAGGTCGGAGGAACGGGCTAGCCGGAAATAAGCTGTGGCACCGCATCTTAAAACTACAACGTCCAGCCTCCCGGTATATTCCCCTGCCCTGCGGGTGCCTGCACCCGGGGCGCCGATGTGGTCTTCTCACCGGAACATATTTGGAATTCCAGTCGTTGACTAGACTAGAGAACACCAACTTGGTTTGCTTCATTGAGGGAGTGCATCGCCGTGCATGGACATAACAACGGACTCAAAACCGCCTTTTTGATGGGTGGAATGTTCGCCCTGCTGCTGGCCATCGGCTCGCTGATTTCCGCGGGTACCGGCCGTTCGATGTTCATATGGATCTTCGCCTTGATCGGCCTCGCAAGTACCGCCTACAGCTATTGGAATAGCGACAAGCTGGCCCTGCGCTCAATGCATGCCTACCCGGTCAGCGAAGCGGAACAACCGGAAATGTACCGCATCGTGCGCGAGCTTTCGATGAACGCGCAGCAGCCGATGCCGCGCCTGTATGTTTCCCCAACCACTTCGCCGAATGCCTTCGCTACCGGCCGCAACCCGCAGAACTCGGCGGTGTGCTGCACCGAAGGCATCTTGCAGCTGCTTAACGAACGAGAATTGCGTGGTGTGCTGGGCCATGAACTGATGCACGTCTACAACAGGGACATCCTCACCTCATCGGTGGCCGCGGCCATTGCCGGCGTGATCACTTCGGTGGCGCAGTTCCTGATGTTCTTCGGAGGCGGCAACAGCAACGACAACCGCGGGGTGAACCCGATCGCTTTGATTGCCTTGTCGCTGCTGGCACCATTGGCTGCGTCCATCATCCAGATGGCTGTGAGCCGCACCCGCGAATACGACGCCGACGAAGATGGTGCCAAGCTGACCAATGATCCCCTGGCGCTGGCCAGCGCGCTTCGCAAATTGGAATCGGGGATCTCCCACGCTCCGCTGGCGTCGAATGACCAGAAGCTGGTCAACAGCTCGCACCTCATGATCGCCAACCCCTTCGGTTCGCGCCTGAAGCGCATGTTCTCCACCCACCCTCCGATGGAAGATCGCATCGCGCGGCTTGAAGCAATGGCCGGCGGCCGCGGGTACTAAGCCGAATGCGCTGGAGCAGGTGACCGCTCCTGCGGATCGACCTGTTATAGCAGCGCTCCATGGGCGATCGGAGACTCGCGTCTGCGGGAAGTTGAAGCCCTGGGGGAAGCCTGAAAGGCGATAACCCAGAACCGTGATCGCGGCATGCTCCTCATCAACAGACCACGAGGTGAAAGAAAAATGACGGACGGCGAAATCCGTTTTCCTTCGCTGGGTGATGCGATTGCTGGCCGGTTGACGACAGGTGTGGTGAAGGGAGCGGTTGCCCTCCTGCTCGCGTGGATCATTACGTTGTTCATCGATGTCGACATGGCGTTTGACAGGATCGCGGTCGCACTAGTTCTTGCGTTTGTCCTATCCGAGATTGCGGACGCAGTCATTGAGCGGCCCATCGTGCTCCGCGATCGCAGGCCCAATCCAGGCGGGTTTGCCTACGTTTTCCTGCCGTTCACGGCGTCAATAGTGATCAGTTTTGTTGCTTCTTACGCTCTCCACCGTTCCATAAGTGCCAGTGCAGTGGTGACGGCTGCAGTGGCAATCTGCAATTTGGCAGAGCTGCTCTGGATGAAAAGTTGGATTCCTGGGCCGACTCCTGAGGAAGAGCAGGCCACGATCGATGAATTCACGGCGATGACGAAGGAGCATTTTGCCGACGATGTGGAGGAGACCAAGCGTGGTGCCAGGGAGAGGACCCGCGACAGGTACTACAAGAAGAAGGCCCGTGACGAGGCCAAGGCGCAAAAACGCAAAGGCGATGGCAAACGGACACGTTGAGCAGTCGGACGAGAGTTTTCGGTAATCCAGCAAAAAGCCGGGGGCCGTCACCCATCCACCACGGATGGGTGCCAGCCCCCGGCTCTTGCGAAGTACGCCTAGCAGGCTGAGATGAGCCCTACCGGAAGTTCACGAACTGCAGGTCTGCTTCTTCGAAGTCGCGCAGCAGAGCCATGGTGGCCTGAAGATCATCGCGGGACTTGGACGAAACGCGCAGCTCATCGCCCTGGATCGTGGACTTGACGCCCTTAGGTGCCTCATCGCGGATCAACTTGTTGATCTTTTTGGCGACATCCTGGGCGATGCCCTCCTTGATGCTCGCTTCGATGCGGTATTCCTTGCCCGAAGCGAAAGGGTCACCGGCATCCAACGACTTCAGCGAAATGCCGCGCTTGACCAGTTTGGACTGGAAAACATCCAGTACAGCGTTGACGCGCTCTTCCGAGTTGGCCTTCATCAGGATCTTCTCGCCGCTGAAGTCAATTTCAGCGCCTACGCCCTTGAAGTCGTACCGCTGGGAGATTTCCTTCTGGGCCTGGTTCATCGCGTTGGCGACTTCCTGGCTGTCAACCTTGCTGACGACGTCGAATGTGGAATCACTAGCCATGTGAATACTCCTAGTTGAAACGGGTCTGATTCGCTTCATAGCCTACCGGTTTTAACCACTAGATTCGGGGTGTGATCAGGCTTACAGCAAAAATGCCCCTCTCGATTTCACAACTCCGGAAAACTCCTGTAGAGTTATTTCTCGTTCCGACAAGAGCAAATGTTCTTGGAGCGAACGTACTCGGCAGATTACCCGAGTGGCCAAAGGGGGCTGACTGTAAATCAGCTGGCAACGCCTTCACTGGTTCGAATCCAGTATCTGCCACAAAATAACTCCCGGATCCCAGGATCCGGGAGTTTTTTGCATCCGGCGAGCTTGCACGGCCATCAGGTTCGTTTTATTCCCGTGTCCAACCAAGATCACCTTTCTACGTATTTCAAATAAGGATCGGCTACCGTATAACCATGGCAACGAAAAATGTGAGCGAAGACGAATTCGCGCAGCTGATTGATGAGAACGACATCGTCCTGGTGGACTTCTGGGCTGCCTGGTGCGGTCCATGCCGCAATTTTGCGCCGGTGTACGAGCAGACTTCCGAGAAGTTCCCCGATGTAGTGTTTGCCAAGGTGGATACCGAAGCGGAACAGGGCTTGGCCCGCGCTGCGAACGTCACCTCGATTCCGACCATCATGGCGTTCCGCGAGAACGTCCTCGTGTTCTCGCAGGCTGGTGCGTTGAACCAGACTCAGCTCGAAGACCTTGTTACTGCAGTCAAGGGCATTGACATGAGCGAAGTGCATAAGCAGATCGCAGAGGAAGCCGCGCAGGCAGACTCCTAGGAATTCCCAGAATCTTCGGGCTCCCTTACCGCCGCCGGTGATCCAGCGGTGCGTATCGGGGCCCGAAGCTTTGTTTCCGCTGCCCGGAGAGCTGCAGCAGACGGACCACGCGTTGCCGATGCGGGGCATAGGGAGCCAGCAGCTCAAGCATCTGCGCATCGCTGATTCTTGAACCGGCAAGCACCTGTCCAACAAAATCTGCCAGATGGAAATCTCCCACCGAAATATGGTCGGCAGACCCATGGGAACGCTGCAGTGTCTCGGCAATGCTCCACGGGCCGATGCCCGGCACCGACGCCATCGCCGCGTCCAGGGTTCCCGGTGCCATTGCCTTGGGCTTTGGCTGGTTGATCGGCTTATCTGCCCACCACTGCAAGCTGCTGGCAACCCGCACCACACGCGCCATCGTGGTGGCCCGCTGCCCCTCGACACGCGCTGCTTGCCAGTCCCACCGCTTCATCGTTGCCAGTTTCTGCGGACCGGGGAAAATCATCAGGCCCTCGGGCGCCGGGCCAGGGGCCCGATGGCCCAGATTGCGGATCAGCCAGCGCCACGCGTAATTCGCTTCGATCCCGGTGACCCGCTGTTCCAGGACCGCACCGGCCATGTGCTCGAAGATCCTGCCAGTGCTGGGCAGAACGAAATCAGGATGCTCGAAGCGGGCACGCGCGACGACCTCCGGGAACTTGCCTTTTTTGACTCCCGCGTCGAAATCGGTCCAGTCATCTTTCGCACCCAGCAAGTTCGGTGCCGATTCCATGGCCCACTGGGCGCCAGGACCCCAGGCCTGCAATGCGGCTGGCGAGCTGGGGGAGGGCTTATGGATATGCAAAGTTGCATCCCCGAGCGGCGTTGGAAAGGCCAGCCACGCCTCGGTCTGCGACAGGCGGATCGTCGGATCGCCCAGGCCGCGGCGCAAGATGCCCAAGGTCTTGGGCAGGGCCAGGGGGCGCTGCGGATCGTAGCTGGCGGTCAACGGCTTCTCCATGAAACGCATCCTATAACCTCGTGCTCGGGATTCCGGGGCCAGCATCGTTATCACCAGGGAAAAGCATCCGTCCACTGCGTGACGTTTCGCTACGCCTCGGAACGACATGTATGACATCCGCCGGTAAAGTTCTTGACATGAAGTATGCGTCCACAGTTCTAGACCTGATCGGCAATACCCCTTTGGTGAAGCTCAACCGAGTCACCGACGGGATCAAAGCTACCGTACTGGTGAAGCTCGAGTACCTGAATCCGGGCGGTTCTATCAAGGACCGCATCGCATTGAAAATGGTCGAGCGCGCCGAGGAATCCGGCCAGCTCAAGCCAGGTGGAACCATCGTGGAACCGACCAGCGGCAACACCGGCGTCGGCCTGGCGATGGTAGGCCAGCTCAAGGGCTACAACACCATTTTCGTCACCCCCGATAAGGTGGGCGAGGAAAAGCGCGACGTGCTGCGCGCCTACGGTGCCAAGGTAGTAGTTACCCCAACCGCGGTGGCTCCGGATTCCCCCGAGTCCTACTACGGCGTATCCGACCGCCTGGTCACCGAAATCGATGGCGCATACAAGCCCGACCAGTTCTCCAACCCGGGAGCTCCCGACAGCCACTTCGAGACCACCGGCCCGGAAATCTGGAATGACACCGACGGCAAGCTGACCCATGCGGTCATCAGCGCAGGAACCGGCGGCACCATCACCGGCACCGGACGCTACCTCAAGCAGATCTCCGCTGACCGCGCCTCCGGCCCGGTGAAGATCATCGCCGCCGACCCGGATGGCTCGGTCTACTCCGGCGGTACCGGACGCCCCTACTTTGTCGAAGGCGTCGGCGAAGACATGTGGCCGGGAAACTACGACCCCTCCGTGCCGGATGCCGTGGAGCCGGTCACCGACGCCGAAGCATTTGAGATGACCCGCCGTCTGGCAAAGGAAGAGGGCCTGCTGCTGGGTGGTTCCTCAGGCATGGCTGTCGTCGCCGCGTTGCGCGCCGCCAAGGATCTGGGCGAAGACGACGTGGTGGTCGTGATCGCACCGGATGGCGGCCGCGGCTACCTGGCCAAGATCTTCAACGACCAGTGGATGCTGGACCAGGGTTTCACCACCGATGAATACTCCGCGCTGGACTTCATCGGCGAGGCGCTGGCCAAGCAAGGCACCGCGACAGTGCCCTTGGACACGACCCTGGCCGAGGCGGCCAAGGCGCTGCGCGAGCAGGGCGATGACGCGCTGGTCGTAGCCACTGCACCATTGCCTGCGCGAATCGGCGAGATCCGCGGCGTAATCGGTGCCAGCGACATCACCGACGCGCTGCTGGCCGGTGCAGAACCAACCAGCACGCTGGCAGATCTGGGCGACCTGGCAATGCCATTCATTGGCACCGCAGACACCCCGGAGCATGCGCAAGACTTGCTCAAGAGCCACCCGGCCGTGCTGCTGACCAAGGGCGGCGAAGTGATTGCCGCGGCCACCGCAGCCGACCTTCTGGCCTACACCACCCGCTAGAGACTTCACCACAAAGGATTGATATCGATGACTGAAAACCATCAGGGCGCAAACACCCGCTTTGTCCACGCGGGCCAGGAATTCGAACCGGTTACCGGCGCGGTAGTTCCGCCGCTGCACTTCTCCTCCACCTACGCGCAGGACGGCATTGGCGGCCTGCGCAACGGCTACGAGTACGGCCGCGGCACCAACCCGACCCGCGACTCGCTGCAGGCGCAGCTGGCCGGCGCCGAATTCGGCAACCACGCTTTCTCCTTCAGCTCGGGCCTGGCCGCCGAGGATTCGCTGATCCGCGCCATCCTGCGCCCGGGCGACCACATTGTGCTGGGCAACGACGCCTACGGCGGAACCTTCCGCCTGATTGACCGCGTCCTGGGTGCATGGGGCATCGGCAACACCCCGGTGGACATGGGGGACGAGGCGGCCCTGGCCGCTGCCATCGAGAAGAACAAGGCGAAGCTGGTGTGGGTGGAAACCCCGTCCAACCCGATGATGAAGATCACCGACATCGCCAAGGTCGCTCAGATTGCCCACGCCGCCGGCGCACTGCTGGTCGTGGACAACACTTTCGCCAGCCCGTTCCTGCAGCAGCCGCTGACCCTGGGGGCCGACATCGTGGTGCACTCGACCACCAAGTACATCGGTGGCCACTCCGACGTGGTGGGCGGCGCGGTGATCGTCAAGGACGCCGAGCTGGCCGAGAAGATCGGCTTCATCCAGTTCGCCGTGGGCGCCGTTTCCGGTCCCATGGATGCGTTCTTGACCACCCGCGGCCTGAAGACCCTGGGCGTGCGCATGCGCACCCACTCGGAGAACGCCGCGCAGGTTGCCGGGTGGTTGCGTGAACGCAGCGAGGTCGAGCGCGTGCTCTACCCGGGCTTCGAAGACCACCCGGGCCACGAGATTGCCAAGAAGCAGATGTCCGGCTTCGGCGGCATGGTCTCCGTCCAGTTCAAGGGCGGCGAATCGGCGGCCCGCAAGATTGCCGAGAGCACCAAGCTGTTCACCCTGGCTGAATCCCTGGGCGGCATCGAGTCGCTGATGAACTATCCGTCGGAGATGACCCACGCTTCGGTGAAGGGTACCGAGCTGGCAGTGCCAGTGAACCTGCTGCGCCTGTCGGTCGGCATCGAGGATCCGGCAGATCTGATCGAAGATCTGGAGAAGGCCTTCACCAACCTGTAAGTGCGCATAACGCAAAGGACCTGGGTTCTGCTGCCCGCCAAGGGCAGCAG
>NZ_SCKZ01000007.1:88074-218989 GCF_004100365.1 Glutamicibacter sp. HZAU
CACGCTGAACATGATGATGGCGGCCAGCAGCGAATAGCGTCCGAACCGCAGCAGCAGCGGCAGTGCGGCAATCAGCCCCAGCCAGGACAGCTGGGCGCGCGCTGCCCGGTCGCCGGTGAACAGCCGGTATCCCAGCACGCCGCAGGCGATGCCCGCTGCGGCGAAAAAGACCATCAGCGCAATGCTGCCGAAATCCAGTGTGGAATCCTGGCTCTGCTCATAGGCCAGGAAGCCGCCGAAGCCGAGAAAAAGCACTCCGGCCAACAGCCAGAGCAACTGGGCGACGAACAACCCGCCGGGGGTGGGCTCATCGGGACGTCGTGGAAAAAGTGGTCTCTTCACGTGCTTAACCCTACGTGCTCTGGCGCGGTGCCCGATCTCACACGGCTTCGGCACTGACAACTCAGGGCCGTTCAAGCTAGCATTAAGTGTTCGCGAACATCAGGGTATCCCTCTCGCATCCAGCCCAATTTTTGAGGCTGGAGCCTTCTCGTGTTGTATTTTCCGCAAAGTGTGTGCGGGTCTTTATGTCATAGGGGAGCGCTTGATGAGCGTGACTTGTATCTGACTGTGCAGCCTATACGTCGTTTCTTTGGGGACGGCCAAGGCCTATCCCCAAACGAATGAGGTAATTCTTCGTGTCTTCTGACATGCCCGTAAACACCAACGACAACCAGACCCCGGAAGAGCCAACCGTGCTCTTCTCCGAGCTTGGCCTGGATGCCCGCGTGCTTGCATCGCTTGCCGACCTTGGCTACGAGAAGCCATCGCCAATCCAGGCAGCGACCATTCCACTGCTCCTCGAAGGCCGCGACGTGGTCGGCCTGGCCCAGACCGGTACCGGCAAGACCGCTGCTTTCGCACTGCCTGCCCTGTCCCGCATGGCCGAACTGGCTGACACCAACGGTCCAGCCAAGACCCCGCAGATCCTGGTCCTGGCTCCAACCCGCGAACTTGCCCTCCAGGTCGCCGAGGCCTTCACCTCCTACGCCAAGTACCTGCCGAACTTCACCGTTCTGCCAGTGTACGGCGGCTCCCCATACGGCCCGCAGCTCAACGGCCTGCGCCGTGGCGCACAGGTAGTCGTGGGCACCCCAGGCCGCGTGATCGACCATATCAATAAGGGTTCCCTCGACCTGTCGAACCTGCAGTACGTGGTGCTGGACGAGGCCGACGAAATGCTGCGCATGGGCTTCGCCGAAGAGGTCGACAAGATCCTGGAAGCGACTCCGGAAGAGAAGCAGGTTGCCCTGTTCTCGGCCACCATGCCGCGCACCATCCGCCGCATCGCCTCTGAATACCTGCGCAACCCGCAGGAAGTTGCCGTGAAGTCCAAGCAGACCACCGGCACCAACATCACCCAGCGCTTCCTTCAGGTCATGGGCGCGCACAAGCTTGATGCCATGACCCGCATCCTCGAATCCGAGGAATTCGACGGCGTGATCACCTTCGTGCGCACCAAGATGGCTACCGAAGACCTGGCCGACAAGCTCAAGGCCCGCGGCTTCACCGCCGCCGCCATCAACGGCGACATCCCGCAGCAGCAGCGCGAGCGCACCGTGGAGAACCTGCGCTCGGGCAAGATCGACATCCTGGTGGCTACCGACGTGGCAGCCCGCGGCCTGGACGTCGAGCGAATTTCGCACGTGATCAACTTCGACATCCCGCATGACACCGAGTCCTACGTGCACCGCATCGGCCGCACCGGCCGTGCCGGCCGCAAGGGCGACGCAATCCTGTTCATGACCCCGCGCGAGAAGTACCTGCTGCGTGCCATCGAGAAGGCGACCCGCCAGCCGGTGACCCAGATGCAGCTGCCGTCGCTGGATTCGGTCAACGACCGCCGCATCCAGAAGTTCACCGACCGCATCGACAAGACCATCAGCGGCCAGGACCTGACTACTTTCCGCGAGATCGTGGAGAAGTTCGCTGCCGAGCACGAGGACCTGGACCACCTGGAAATCGCGGCTGCACTGGCTTTGATGGCCCAGGGCGGACGCCCGCTGCTGATGACCGAGCCGGTCATGTCGCCTGCGAAGAAGGCCCGCATGGATCGCCCGGAGCGTGGCGAACGCGGTGAGCGCGGTCCACGTGCCCGCAAGACCGCTGCCGAGGGCAACGCCATGTACCGTCTGGCAGTTGGCCGCCGCAACCGCGTGCAGCCAGGCTCGATCGTTGGCGCACTGGCCAACGAGGGCGGCTTCGATTCTTCGGAAATCGGCGGCATCGACATCCGTTCGGACCACACCCTGGTGGAGCTGCCAGCAGAGCTGAGCAAGGACCAGTGGCGTGCACTGTCCAAGACCCGCATCGGCGGCGAAGCCATTGATCTCCAGCTCGACAATGGCCGCAGCCCGCGCCGTGACGACGATGGCGACCGCGGTGGTTTCCGTGGCAGCCGTGGCGGCTACGGTGGTGGACGTGGCGGCCGTGGTGGATTCGGTGGCGGACGCAATGGCGGACGTGGCGGATTCGGCGGCGGACGCGGCGGCAAGGACCGCTACAGCGATTCGAACCGCAGCGGTGGACGTCGCGACTACTAAGCCTGCAGCGCACAGCTGAATAGCACTGGATAACGCCCTTGGGGCAAGCCGAAAGCTTGCCCCAAGGGCGTTTTCGCATGCCCGGGCTAATTACTCGGCAGGGGTCCCGACGGGGATCTCGTCCCCGAGATAGACCGTGCCCCCGCTTTCCAGGAACTGCCTGCTTTTCTGCGCCATCCCGGCCAATGCCGCCTGCGCCTCGGCCGAGCCGTATTCGTCGCGGATATCCTGGGAAATGCGCATGGAGCAGAATTTCGGCCCGCACATGGAACAGAAGTGGGCAGTCTTCGCAGGCTCGGCCGGCAGCGTCTCGTCATGGAATTCCTGCGCGGTGACCGGATCGAGGGACAACGCGAACTGGTCATTCCAGCGGAATTCGAAGCGAGCCTTGCTCAGCGCATCATCCCGTGCCGTGGCACCCGGATGCCCCTTGGCCAGATCTGCCGCGTGCGCCGCGATCTTGTAGGTGATCACCCCGGTCTTCACGTCATCCCGGTTGGGCAGCCCCAGATGCTCCTTGGGGGTGACATAGCAGAGCATCGCGGTACCGTAGCGGGCAATCTCCGTGGCGCCGATGGCGCTGGTGATGTGGTCGTAGCCCGGCGCGATATCGGTAACCAGCGGGCCCAGGGTGTAGAACGGGGCCCCGTCGCACAATTCCTGCTGGCGCTCCACATTCTCGCGCACCAGATGGAAGGGGATATGCCCCGGTCCCTCGACCATCACCTGCACATCATAGTGCCAGGCGCGCTTGGTCAGCTCGGCCAGCGTGTCCAGCTCGGCGAATTGCGCTGCGTCGTTCGCATCCGCGATGGAGCCCGGGCGCAGCCCGTCGCCCAGCGAGAAGGCCACGTCGTACTGCGCGAAGATCTCGCACAGCTCATCGAAGTGGGTGTAGAGGAAATTCTCCTGGTGGTGCGCCAGGCACCAGCCGGCCATGATGGACCCGCCGCGCGAAACCATGCCGGTCACCCGGTTGGCGGTCAGCGGGATGTAGCGCAGCAGCACGCCGGCGTGGATGGTCATGTAGTCCACGCCCTGCTCGCACTGCTCGATGACCGTGTCGCGGAAGATCTCCCAGGTCAGCTTGTTGGCTTCGCCATTGACCTTCTCCAGCGCTTGGTAGATCGGCACGGTGCCGATGGGCACGGGGGAGTTGCGGATGATCCATTCTCGGGTGGTGTGGATGTCATCTCCGGTGGACAGGTCCATCACCGTGTCGGCGCCCCATTTGGCGGCCCACTGGAGCTTGGAGACCTCTTCTGCGATGGAGCTGGTCACCGCCGAGTTGCCGATATTCGCATTGATCTTGACCAGGAACGCCTTGCCGATGATCATCGGCTCGGATTCCGGATGGTTGATGTTCGCCGGGATGATGGCTCGTCCGGCCGCGAGCTCGCTGCGCACCAGCTCGACATCGCATTCCTCGCGCAGTGCCACATAGCGCATTTCCGGGGTGATTATCCCGGCGCGCGCATAGTGCATTTGCGTCACGCGGGCTCCGCCAAGGGCCCGCAGCGGAGGGGCTGAACGTCCAGCCCATTCCGCGCTGGCCGTGCCGCGGCGGACCGCCGAGCGCCCGTCGTCGTGCAGATTGCGCTCGCGGCCTGCATAAGCCTCCACATCCCCGCGCTCCAGGATCCATTGCTCGCGGAAGGGCGGCAAGCCCTGGGTCGGTTCGCTTCCCGGTCCGCTGGTCCGATACACGGACAGCGGCTCGTTGGGCTTTCCATTGGGAGAGTCTGCCAGATGGATCTGCGTGACGGGAACAGAAATTCCCGCAGATTCGCGGTAGGCAAGGGTGTGGGCAGGGTGCTGTTCAAATTGTTCCACTGGGGAAACTCACTTCCTTCGCCGGCATTACCCGGACAGGTTCAACGGTCGCGGACGGCGATAGCCCGATCTCAGCCCTTGCCAGGGCACCCGTGTGGTCGCGAACAACTTAGCACGCTTGGGAGGAGGAAACGCAAATCCAGTGGTCAGAACGGTGACATCAATTCAGGATGCGGGCAATGGCCCGGCGGCAGGAGCTAGCTTGTACAAGCGATCAGCCTCTTGCAGCGCGAATCGGGAATCTGGGGAAGATGGCGTGGCAGAAAGCTGGCGAAGCAGCGCGGGCGAAGGCTGAGGGGATGGCCGCGCCATGGGGCACTAAGAGCGGCAGATAAACGAAAAGAGAAGCAATCTGGAATCAGATTGCTTCTCTCATTGCGAGCCCCCTGCCGGAATCGATCCGGCGACCTCGTTCTTACCAAGAACGCGCTCTACCACTGAGCTAAGGGGGCAACAGGTAAATACTTTACACAGGTTTTCGAGGTTTGCAAAATCCCCCGGGGATTTGTTGCTGACGTCACAATATTCCTAATCAAGACGGAAATGGGAGTCGGGTTGCCTAGGTGAATTCCGTGCGCGTGAGAGCTTGCTTCATGCCTCCTGGATTACTTTCGCGGCGCGTTGTGGCGACTCCGCGCACCGGATGCCAGATGTCCTTCCAGGCAATCCATAATCCCAGGGTCGAGGGACTGGGGGAGTTGAGCCTCCTGTGTTTTACGGGGGAGATCTGTGGTTCTGCCACGAGGGAAAGTGTCGCGGGATTTTATCCTGCGCGTCTGGGCGAATCCGTGATTGACCACAAGGGACACCTCAGTGAGAATCGTCACCCGAGCACCTTTTGTCCCAGTCTTCGTCCTTGAAGATCTAGGGTGAGTGGCTAATCTCAATTTGACTAGTAGTTTTATGGAAATTTCGGGGTGTTTTCCAGGTTGGTTTACCGATTTTTCTTTGCCGGGAAATGCGTGTAGAGTATTTACTCGTTGCCCCCTTAGCTCAGTGGTAGAGCGCGTTCTTGGTAAGAACGAGGTCGCCGGATCGATTCCGGCAGGGGGCTCTGAGTGAGAAGCTTTCTTGGCTTCTACTGGATTGTTTCTCACTTGTGGCGGCGTAGCTCAGCTGGTTAGAGCGCACGACTCATAATCGTGAGGTCCCGGGATCGAGTCCCGGCGCCGCTACCAAATCAAAGATCCTCGGCTTCGGCTGAGGATCTTTTTTGGTTTCCGGCTTCGAAGCGGTCTTCAGGGACCCGTCGTTTCAAAGCCAATAACGCTTAGTTGTCCGCACCCTTTTCAGGGCTCCTTGTGCTGGCTTGCTGTGCCAGCGAGAGCAGTCCCTGGAAGGCCTTCGTATCGAAATTCGTCTCTTGTCCTGCTGCATCATTGGCATCATGGCCGTGTACTTCGGTATGCAAGCGTTGCATTTGCATATCGAGTTTCGTTGCAACAGCTGCCGCATCGGCGAGCTCCTGTACTAGATGTTCTGGAACCGCCCCCTCGTACTTGTAGAAAATTTTATGCTCCAGGCTTGCCCAGAAATCCTGGGCGATCGTGCGGATTTGCAACTCCACTACAACGTCGACAGGGCCGTCGGATAAGAAGACCGGAATCTGCACAATCGCATGGACACTTTTATAGCCGCTTGGCTTCGGGTTCTTGATGTAATCCTTGATCTGGATGACCTTCAAGTCATTTTGAGCGGTCAAGGTGTTCAGGACCTTATAGATGTCCTTGACGAAACTGCAGGTAATGCGCACACCCGCAATATCGCTGATGTTCTCGCGTATGGCAGTAAGGGACGGTGCGATGGCCCGGCGGGCAACCTTGCGCATGATGCTCTCCGGAGTTTTCACCCGGGAGCTGACGTGCTCGATTGGATTGTATTTGTGCAAGTACAAGAACTCTTCACGCAAGATCGAGACCTTGGTCAGCACTTCGTCCACCGCAAACTGGTATTCCATCATGAAGCGCTGGAAATCGTGATGGAAGGCCTTCGTCAATCGCTGCAACTCGGCCGGGGACGGGGTAGTTCCAGCAGCCGTGATTGCCACTGCACGCGTCTCGTCATCAAATGGGACTGAAATCCTGGATCACCTCAACAGATTGTGGCCCGGCCCGCGGTACGTTTCCGGTGCAGTTTCAGCCTAAGGGCATCTCCTAAGAATTAGACCAGAACCAAACGGGAATTCGTCCAGCTAACTTTCGGACTTTGCGAATCGGCCAACCTGCCCACCGGACCTGCCCCTCTGCAGTGAACTATCGTTGGAGGTGAAACTTCAGAAAGGTCCTGATGGAATTCGCTTCAGCTACCCGGCAGCTATGCCACGGCATCAGCTTCGCAGAACACGAACCCGCCCCGATGCTCCGGCTGCGGACCGGCGAAACCTGGGGCACCGAGTACCTGGAAGCGGGGCGTTCACTGGCCCTGGAGATCGGAGAACTGAAGTTCTGCCTGGGCTACATCACGATGAACGCCGACGGCTCGCGCAATACGCTGCCGTGCCCCAAGAACAAGGCCTTGCGCACCGGCACCCAATGCGAGAGCTGCCGCCGGCTGGACCAGTCGAAGTTCATGCACCATTTCCACAAGACCGGCGAAGCCCCCGAAGGCCTGCGCAAGTACCTGGAACAGCCGCACTTCTTGTATATCGCCAGCTTCGCCCACGGAGCGACCAAGGTCGGCACCACGTCGGCCCAGAGCAAATGGACACGGCTGGCGCAGCAGGGCGCAGTCATTGCGCGCTATGTCGCCCGCGCCACTGACGGGGCGGCCATCCGGGTGCTCGAAGACCTCGTCACCGAGCATGTGGGCCTGAGCCAGCAGGTGCGGCAGAAGTCCAAGGTCAAGGGCTTGGCCAGCTGGGAACTGGACTACGCCCAGCTTGATCAGATCAACGCCGACGCGGCAGGCCGGGCCAGGGACTTCCTCGGCGCGCAGCGCGGCCTGGAGACCTTTGGCGTGCAATTGCGCGACGAGCTGTGGGAGCAGCCGGCCTTCGCCCGCCCGGTCATTGGCGCCTGGGATGCGCATGCGCTGCATGCCTGGACCACGACCCTGCCCGGAAGCACCGTGAACCTGCGCATCCGTGGCGTGCTGGGACAGAGCATCCTCGCCGACAGCGGCGATGGCACCACCCTGCGCTTGCTGGATGCCTCCGAGCTGAAAACCCGCGCGGTCGCTGTGATGGAGCAACGCGGGGACTTCAAGGAAGAGCAATCCGCCCTGTTCTGAGGCCGGAGCGCTGTCGGGGGAGTCACGCGGAAATGCCACGGCGGCAATGGGCGCTCCCGGCCCGGGCTGAACTAGACTTGAGCCATGACCAACACTCCTTGGGAATCCGCCTCGCCCCGCTACAAGAAGCTCGTCTTCGCCGCCATGGGCATCATGGGCGTGGGCATCATCCTGGCCATCATCGGCGCCAACATTCCGTCCCTGCCCACGGTCTACATCGCGATCGGCATCATGGTCATCGGCATGCTCTGCCACATCGCCAGCCTGGTCGTCCGGGCCAAGGACGCACGCCAGTGGCGCATCGACAACGGCCTCGCCGCGCCACAGGCCAACAAGCGCCCCGCCGACCGGCAGAACTAGGCTCCCGCAAGAATTCCACAGTGTGGCCGGGCAGCTGCGCCCGGATTTCGTATCCAGCGGCACCACGCCCGGCCACGTACAACAACGTTCAGGAGAACCCATGGGTATCAACCCCGACCTGGTAGGGCGCATCTACCCTGCCGGCGAGTCCTACCTGGTAGGCCGCGAGAAGATCCGCGAATTCGCCGCCGCCACCAAAGCCGCCAACCGGGCGCACTACGACGTGCAGGCAGCCCGCGAGCTGGGCTACAGCGACGTTGTCGCCCCGCCGACCTTCGCAATCATTATCGCCCAGCGGGCCGACGCGCAGCTGATCTCCGACCCGGCCAGCGGCATCGACTTCTCCCGCGTGGTGCATGCCGACCAGCGCTTCACCCACCACCGACCGATCGTGGCCGGCGATGAACTGCTCGCCGAGCTCTACGTGGACCAGATCCGCGAGATGGGCGCCGGCGCGATGATCACCACCCGCGCCGAAATCACCACCGCGGCCGGCGAGAAGATCGCCACCACCGTTTCATCGCTACTGGTACGAGCTGAGGACTAAGCGTGATTGAATTCGAAAGCCTCGAAAAGGGACAGGTCATTGGCTCGCACACGGTGCAGGTCAACCGCGCGGACCTGGTTCGCTATGCCGGAGCCTCGGGCGACTTCAACCCGATCCACTGGAATGAGCGCTTCGCCAAGGAGGTGGAACTGCCTTCGGTGATCGCCCATGGCATGTTCACCATGGGTTCGGTCATCGACCTGGTCTCGCAGTGGGTAGGGAACCCGGGCGCCATCATCGACTACCAGACCCGCTTCACCAAGCCGGTCGTCGTCGAGGACCCGGAAGGCTCCAACCCATCGGAGCATGAAGGCACCACCATCTCGGTGGAAGGCAAGGTCGGCGCCTTGGACGCCGAAGCCCGCACCGCCCGCATCGACCTGGCAGTTTCGGCCGATGGAGCCAAGGTGCTGCTCAAGTGCCAGGCAGTGGTGCAGCTCTAGGCATGCAGCTTCCAGGTGATGCGCAGCGGCCGGCAACCCAGTGGCGCAATGCGCTGATGGCCGCCTATCTGGCCAGCGGCCTGCTGATCTCGGCACTGGTCTCGCGCTTGCCAGCGGTGCGCGACGCCCTGGCGCTGGACCACGCCAGTGTCGGCCTGCTGCTGCTGTGCCTGAGCGCAGGGTCCTTCCTGTCCGTGTCGGTCTCGGGGCAGCTGGTCCTGCGGCTGGGCGCCACCAGCGTCATGCGCATCGCCGCGACTCTGGCCGCCGGCTCGCTGATCCTCGTCGGCGTCGGTGCCGGGATCTTCGGCAGCGCCGTCATCTGCGGCATCTTCCTCTTCGCCCAGGGACTGGGCACCGCCTCTTGGAATGTCGCCTCCAACGTCCAAGGCGCGGCCATGGAACGGGCTCTGGGCAAGAGCATCATGCCTGCCCTGCACGGCTTCTTCTCCATTGGCACGGTAATCGGCGCCGGCGCCGGCGCGCTGGGCGCACGCCTGCAGGTCCCGCTGCAGTACCACTATGGCTTCATGGGCCTTCTCATCATCGCCACGGTGCTGTTCAGCGCACGATTCTACGGCGAAGACTTCAGCCGGACCCCGCGCACCAGCAGCAACGGGTCCTCGCTGAAGAAGGCCTGGACCGAACCGCAGACCGTGCTCCTGGGCGTGCTGGTGCTGGGCATGGCCCTGGCCGAAGGCGCTGCCGGAGACTGGGTGGCCATGGCGCTGGTGGACGGATACCAGACGAAGGAAGGCATGGGAGCCATCGGCTACGGCGTCTTCGTGACCGCCATGACCCTGACCCGCCTGCTCTCCGGCGATTTGATCCTGCGGATGGGCAGGGTTTTCATGATCCGTGCCAGCGCCATCAGCGCGCTGGTTGGCGTGCTGCTCTTCGCCTTCGGCAACAATCTGCCCCTGGCCTTCGTGGCCTTGGCCATCTGGGGCATGGGCGTGGCCCTGACCTTCCCGTTGGCCATGAGCGCTGCCTCGGATGATCCGGTGCATGCGGCGACCCGCGTCTCGGTAGTGTCCACCATCGGCTACGGCGCGTTCCTCGGCGGCCCGCCACTGCTGGGCCTGCTGGCCGAAGTCATCGGGCTGCTGCCGGCCCTGGGCTCCATCTCCATCCTGGTGGTTGTGGCCTTCTGCCTGTCCTCGAATGCCGCCGGAAGCCGTGCCGGCGGCGAGCCCAAGGCCTAGCACGCGCCCCTGGCCGCAGACCATCGTCCTCATACCGAAAGTAAACTGAAGCAATGCTGAAGAACCTGACCACGACCCGCGTCGGCGGGCCAGCCCAGCATATGGTGACCGCAACCAGCGAAGCCGAACTGGCGCACGCCGTAGCCGCAGCCGATGCCGCTGGGCAGGACGTCCTGCTCATTGGCGGGGGCTCCAACCTAGTGATCTCAGATGACGGCTTCCCGGGCGTTGCCGTGCAGATAGCCACCCGTGGACTGCACCTTGACGAGCAGCCGAATGGCAAGGTGCTGCTGCGTGCCGCCGCCGGCGAGAACTGGGACGCGACCGTTGAATACAGCCTGGCTGAAGGGTTGAGCGGGCTGGAAGCGCTCTCGGGCATCCCTGGATGCACCGGTGCCACCCCGGTGCAGAACGTCGGTGCCTACGGTGCAGACGTGTCCCAGACGCTGGCCTGGGTGCGCGCCTATGACCGCGAGAGCGACCAGGTGCTCAAGCTGGATAACGCCGAGCTTGGATTCGCCTACCGGGATTCGCTCATCAAGCGCACCAGCACCAATGGGTCCCCGCGCTACGTGGTCCTGGAAGTGGCGTTCCTGCTGGCCCGCGAGAACGAATCGGCTCCGATCCGCTATGCAGAGCTGGCCCGCCGGCTCGGGGTTGAAGCGGGAGACCGCGCCAACGCGCTTCAAGTGCGCCAAACAGTGCTCGAATTGCGCCGTTCCAAGGGCATGGTCTTTGATATCAAGGACGCCGACTCGCATTCCACCGGTTCCTTCTTCACCAACCCCATCGTTGAATCCAGCGTCCTGGACAAGCTTCCGCCGAACGCCCCGAACTACCCGGTGGAACAGGCCGGCTTCGTGAAGCTGTCCGCTGCGTGGCTTATCGACCAGGCCGGTTTCTCCAAGGGCTACGGCTTGGAGGGGACCGGCGGATTCGCGCTCGCCGATGGCCGCGCCTCGCTGTCCACCAAGCACACGCTGGCCATCACCAACCGCGGGGAAGCCACTGCCCAGGACATTCTGGCCATCGCCCGCTCAGTACGTGCCGGCGTGCAGGAACGTTTTGGAATTGAACTGGTCAACGAGCCGTTGCTGATTGGCGAAGTGCTCTAGGTGAAATGCTTCCCGGCGGTTGCCGGGGCAAGGAAGGAATGCCGTGGCGGAAGTATCCCTGCGAAAGCTCTGTCCAGCAGATATCGACCTGCTGGAGGTGAACTTCCAATCCGTCCAGGGCGCCGGCGAAGCCCAATGGTTCGGCTTCTGGGATACCAGCAAGCTGCGCAACCGCGTGGCCCAAGACCAGATGATCGGCAGCGCTGACGGTGCGCTGGCAGTTTGCCTGGGAGAGCAGGTCATCGGCAAAGCCGATTGGTTCACCGTCACGTCGTGGGGCCGGGCCAACACCTCTGCCTGCTGGGAAATCGCCATCGGCATCTTTGCCGAGTTCCGCGGCCAGGGCCTTGGCACCCGAGCGCAGGAGTTGCTTGTCGATTACTTGTTCTCCCATTACCCGCGCCATCGGATCCAGGCCACGACAGCCGCTGAAAACCTGGCCGAGCAGAGGTGCCTGGCGAAGCTGGGGTTCACCCGCGAGGGTGTCATCCGCCAAGCCCAGTGGCGGGCCGGTGCGTGGCATGACCAGCTGATCTATTCGGTGCTCAGGAACGAGTGGGCCCACTAGCGCTCACCTGCAGGGAAATGGCAAACAGCCCGGAACAGAAATTCTGTTCCGGGCTGTTTGCCATGGTTTGCGCTTCAGGGATGGCTAGAGGCGGCCCTGGGCGATAGCGAGCATGCGGCGCAGCGGTTCCGCTGCGCCCCACAGCAGCTGGTCGCCGACGGTGAAGGCCGAGATGTATTCCGGGCCCATTTCCAGCTTGCGGATGCGGCCCACCGGGATGTCCAAGGTGCCTGAAGCCGCGACAGGAGTCAGCTGATCCATGGTCGCTTCCTTCTCGTTCGGGATGACCTTGGCCCACTCGTTGTCGGCTGCCAGCAGCGACTCGATTTCGGAGACCGGCAGGTCTTCCTTCAGCTTCAGCGTCAGCGCCTGCGAGTGCGAGCGCATGGCGCCAATGCGGACGCACAGTCCGTCCATGATGATCTGCTTGTCGCCGGAAGTCTGCAGGATCTTGTTGGTCTCAACGCCTGCTTTCCATTCCTCGCGGGACTGGCCGTTGCCCAGATCCGCGTCGATCCATGGGATCAGCGAGCCGCCCAGCGGTACGCCGAACTGGGAAGCGTCGAGGTTTCCGCGCTGGGTTTCCAGGACCTTGCGGTCGATTTCCAGGATGGCGCTGGCCGGATCAGCCAGTTCGCTGCCCACCGATGCGTTGATGTCGCCGAACTGGGTGAGCAGTTCGCGCATGTGGCGGGCTCCGCCGCCGGAAGCGGCCTGGTAGGTCATCGCGGTGCCCCACTCGACCAGGTTGTTCTTGAACAACCCGCCCAAGCCCATGAGCATGCACGAGACGGTGCAGTTGCCGCCGATGTAGTCCCTGGTGCCAGCGGCCAGGGATTCATCGATCACCGAACGGTTGACCGGATCCAGGACGATGACCGAATCATCGTTCATGCGCAGCGAGGATGCGGCATCGATCCACAGGCCATCCCAGCCGGACTTGCGCAGCTCTGTGTGGACCTTGGTTGTGTAGTCGCCACCCTGGGCGGTGACGATAATCGGCAACTTCGACAGCGTGTCAATGTCGAACGCGTCCTGCAGCGGGCCGGCGCCCTCAGCGAATGCCGGGGCGTTGCCGCCAGCATTGGAAGTCGAGAAAAATACCGGGTCGATCTGGGCAAAATCGCCCTCGTCGAGCATGCGCTGCATCAGCACGGATCCAACCATGCCTCGGTAACCTACAAAACCAACAGATGAAGTCATGTCTCCATGGTAGGTGCGATGATCGGGCAGAGCCCGGTTCGTTACAAGAGTTAAAGCAGAATCACACCCAAGCCCCAGCAGGGTTCAGGTGTGATTCGGTACAGCGAAAGTTTTACTTTTCCTCAAGCAGCAGCTTGCGGTTCTTGATCGCCCACATCGCCGAGAAGATGAAGATCTGCGTGGGAACCAGCAACAGGATCAGTCCGAAAATCTTGTGGCCGCCCAGAACCATGAAGAAGCCGAGTACGGCCACTACCAATGCCAGCAGCGGGAAGAGCATGTATCCGAGAATGAAGAGTGCCTCGGGGTGCTGCTTGAGCTCTCCGATGTATTTTTTCATGGTCGTTCTAGTCCTTTTGGCGAAGCCAGGTTTCAAAGCGGTAGCGGGTACCGGTGGAGGAAGCATGCCAGCGGGCAGCTTCCGAATCTTGGGATGGATCGCAAGCGCCGAGAGCGAAGTCGGCGGTGAGCGACGGCGCGGAGGTATCTCCTTCGGGGGAGACATCAAGCTTGGTGACCACTGCGAGGTCCAGCAGGTCCAGTGCCTGTGCGTAGACCTTGCCGCCGCCAATGATCCAGACTTCTTCGCCGCCTTCGCTGCGCTGTGCCAGGGCAATGGCTTCTTCCAGGCTAGAGACGGGAACTGCGCCATCCTTGCGCAGTTGCCCATGTGCATCGGCCTGAGTGGTCAGCACGATGTTGGTGCGGCCTGGCAGGGGGCGGAACTTCGCCGGTAAAGAATTCCATGTGGCGCGGCCCATGATTACCGGATGGCCTGCCGTGGTGCGCTTGAAGTGGGCCAGATCCTCGGGAACATGCCATGGCATGGCGCCGCCAGCGCCAATGATGCCGTTCTCGGCTTGGGTCCAAATGGCGCCAATCAGCGGTTGCACCTCGTGCGCGTGGCGCGGATTGCGGGTCATACGGCTACGGTGCCCTTGATGGTGGGGTGGTGCTGGTAGTCGTTGACGCTGAAGTCTTCCAGCGTGTAGTCGAAGATCGACTTTGGCTTGGAATTGAAGCTGAGCGTCGGGTATGGGTAAGGATCGCGGGAGAGCTGCTCCTGGACCTGTTCCAAGTGGTTGGTATAGATGTGCACGTCGCCGCCGGTCCAGATGAACTCGCCTGGTTCCAGGTCCAGCTGGTGCGCCAGCATGCGGGTGAGCAGGGCATAGGAGGCGATATTGAAGGGCACGCCCAGGAACATGTCTGCGCTGCGCTGGTAGAGCTGGCAGGAGAGCTTGCCATCGGCGACGTAGAACTGGAAGAACACGTGGCATGGCGGCAACGCCATGTTGTGGATTTCTGCGACGTTCCACGCCGAGACGATATGGCGGCGGGAGTCGGGATTATTGCGCAACGAGTCGACCAGCTGGGAAATCTGGTCAATGTGGCCGCCTTCGGGAGTTGGCCAGCTGCGCCATTGGACGCCGTAGACCGGGCCGAGTTCACCGTGCTCATCAGCCCATTCGTTCCAGATGCGAACGCCTTGGTCCTGCAGCCACTTCACGTTGGATTCGCCGCGCAGGAACCACAGGAGCTCGGCAGCCACAGACTTGAAGTGCACCCGTTTGGTGGTGATCAGCGGGAAAGAATCCTTCAGATCGAAGCGGATCTGGCGGCCGAATACCGACAGGGTTCCGGTTCCGGTGCGGTCTTCCTTGGAGGCGCCGTTTTCCAGCACGTCTCGAAGCAGATCTTCATAGGGGGTCGCGATTGAACTCGTCATCATACCTGTCGTGCTGGTGGTCGGCGCTGGCTTATTCACACGTTCCAGTTTAGATCACTCGGGATGCTGCCGGAACAAGGCGCAAGGATGACCCTGCTCGCATTCGAGGCTAGCTGGCGGAAACCACCATGTCGTTGTATTCCGGGTAGCGGTGCAGGTAGTCCTGGACGTAGCTGCATTCGGGAATGATCTTCAGCCCTTCGTCGCGGAACTTGTCCAGAACCAGGGTCACCAGGGCACGAGCATATCCGCGGCGGCCGAATTCCTCATTGACGATGGTGTGCTGAATCGTGGCGATCCCGTCTTCTTCGTGGTAGCCGAGGAAGCCGACGAAAGTGGAACCGTGCCACAGAGAATAGCGGCCACGGCTCGCGTCGTGATCCAGACGCAGGCCATGGTGCACAATCTTCTCGACTGGCTGGTGCGGCTGCTTGGCAGTCATGGCATTACCTCATTCTCGGCTGTGACGTGTGTCCTATTTACAGTCTTATCCCTAATCGGAGCCAGATGCAACGGGTTGCGCCAAGCCATGAGAGAACACCTATGCACGGCATGCATTGGACGGGCAGCGGCCGCTGAGGCTAGTCGTGGTACGGCGTGTGGATCTCGAATGAGACAATGCGCGGCTTGCCGGCTTGGACCTGCTGTGCAACGATCAAGGATCCTGGTTCCAAATAGGGATCTTGATCCGGCAGCGCCTGGGCCAGTTCAGCGGTGGAGTTCTTTGCGAGAACCTCCAGCACGAAAGGCAGCACCGGCCGATGGGTGCAAATCACCTGGGAACGGTACTTGTCGAACAGCTTCTGCACGGCCTTGCGGGCTCGCTCCGGCTTGCGCGTGGCGGCATGTTCGGTCAGTGCCTTGATGCTCTTGAGGTTCAACGCGTGCAAGGCTGCGTAGGGCGTAATCGTCTGTACGCAACGCATCCACGGCGAAGAAGCCACGTGCATAGGCTTCCACGCTTCGAGCATCCGCGAAACAGCCTGCGCTTGGCGCCGTCCGGTCGCCGCCAGCGGGCGGTCGCCCTCGGCGCGCGTCCATTTGCCACGCGGCTTGGCCTTGGCATGGCGGACGATCAGCACCGGGTGCGTATCGAGCACGCCAGCGTCATGGGCCCGCACCAGGTCGTCCAGCGGCTGGTTGTCGGTGGCCGCGGACAGCATCCCGGCAGCTTTCTTGGGGCTGACCCAGCGCGTCTCGTCGCATTCTGCGCCGTCGGGTTCGAGCACCGTCTGCGGATCGGTCTTGGCCGCCCAGTAGTAGACGACCTTGGTTTTCTGCCCGACTGTGTAGGCAGTGGCCGAAAGCGGGATGCCCAAGGTTATGCGCAACCCGATTTCCTCGCGGACCTCGCGCAACGCGCACTCTGCGATGGATTCGCCCTGGTCCAGCTTTCCCTTGGGCCAGGACCAGTCGTCGTACTTGGGACGGTGGATCAAGAGAACTTGCAGTTTGCCGTCCTTCAGCCTCCAGGGGATCGCCCCGGCAGCCACGATGTCGTATTCGCCAAGGCGGATTTCCTCGGCGTCTGAGGATCGGATGATGTCACGAGCCCTGGTGCGGGTATCGCGCAGCTCTGATTCGTTCACTAGCTGTTACGTCCACTGTTCCGTCGGCGGGCATGTTCTTCTACTAGCCAGAACTGGACATCGGAGAGCGGCTTGCCATCCTCGTCCTGGTAATGGCGGATCCATTCTCCATCGGAGTTCAAGTGCCAGGAAGCGGTCTTGTCATCCATGTAGCGGGCCAGCAGTGTGATCATGCGATCGATGTCTTCCGGGTTGCGCAGCGAAACCAGGGCTTCCACGCGCCGGTCCAGGTTGCGGTGCATCATGTCGGCGGAGCCGATGTACACCAGTGGATCTCCGCCATTTTCAAACATGAACACGCGGCTGTGCTCAAGGAAACGGCCAAGGATGGAACGCACTTCGATGTTCTCGCTCAGTCCGGGGACACCCGGGCGCAGGGCGCAGATGCCGCGAACAATGACTTCCACCTTGACGCCTGACTGGCTGGCCCGATACAGCGCATCGATGATGGCTTCATCCACGATCGAGTTGACCTTGATGACGACCTTCGCCGGCTTGCCCGCGGTGGCGTTGACGATTTCCTTCTCGATGTGCGCCAGCAGTCCGGTGCGTACCGAACGCGGAGCAACCAGCAAGCGGTTGTATGTCGAGCGCGGGGCGTAGCCCGAGAGCTGGTTGAAGAGCTTGGAGATATCCTCGCCAACCTCGTCGTCGCAGGTGAGCAAGCCGAAATCCTCGTAGTAGCGCGCGGTGCGCGGGTGGTAGTTTCCGGTGCCGATATGGCAGTAGCGGCGCAGCTTGTCGCCTTCGCGGCGAACCACCAGGGAGAGCTTGGAGTGGGTTTTCAGGCCAACGATGCCGTAGACCACGTGCACTCCGGCCTGCTCCAGCTTGCGAGCCCAGGAGATGTTGGCCTGCTCATCGAAGCGCGCCTTGATTTCTACCAGGGCCAGGACCTGCTTGCCGGCTTCTGCCGCGTCGATCAGCGCATCGACAATTGGCGAGTCGCCGCTGGTGCGGTACAGGGTCTGCTTGATGGCCATGACCTTCGGGTCAGCTGCGGCCTGTTCCAAGAAGGCCTGCACGCTGGTGGAGAAGGAATCGTAGGGATGGTGAAGCAGGATGTCGCGGCGGCGTACGGCCGCGAACACATTGGCGGCCTTGGCAGTTTCCGATTCGTTCAGGTAGTTGGAAGTATGGCCGACATGCTTGGTGTAGTGCAGCTCGGAACGATCCAGCGACGCGATGACCCCGAGGCCGCGCAGGTCCAACGGCGTGGGAAGCTTGAAGACCTCGTCCTCTTCCACACCTAGTTCGCGGGTGAGCAGTTCCATGATTTCGGGGTTGATGTCATCGGCGACCTCCAGGCGAACCGGTGGACCGAAGCGGCGGCGCAGCAATTCCTTCTCCAGCGCCTGCAGCAGGTTTTCTGCATCGTCTTCTTCAACTTCCAGGTCTTCGTTGCGGGTCACGCGGAAGAAGTGGTGCTCAACGATTTCCATGCCGGGGAACAGCAGCTCCAGGTGTACCGCGATGAGCGCTTCGAGCGGGATGAAGCGGGCGGTGCGCAGCGACGAGTGCGCAGCGCGGGTGCCGTCGATGCTGATCAGGCGGGCGATGGTGTCCGGCACCTTCAAGCGGGCGAAGAGTTCTTTGCCGGTCAATGGGTTGCGGACTACCACGGCCAAGTTCAGCGAGAGGCCGGAGATGTAGGGGAACGGGTGGGCGGGGTCAACGGCCAGCGGGGTGAGTATCGGGAACACCTGGGAAACGAACCATTTGGAAAGCAGTTCTCGTTCGGAGGCCGAAAGGTCTTCCCATGTGGTGATGCGGATCCCTTGCTTGGTCAAATCCGGGTAGACCGAGTCGGCGAAGACCTTGGCGTGGCGGGTCTGCAGTGCGTGGGCCGAGGAGAGCAGCAGCTCCAGCTGGTCTACCGGGTTCATGCCGTTTGCCGCTGGCACTGCCAGTCCTGCGTGGATGCGGCGCTTCAGCCCGGCAACGCGAACCATGAAGAACTCATCGAGGTTCGAGGCGAAGATGGACAGGAAGTTCACGCGTTCCAGCAATGGCAGATCGGTGTCTTCGGCCAGTTCCAGGACACGGGCGTTGAAGTGCAGCCAGCTGAGCTCGCGGTCAAGGAAACGTTCATTTTTGAATCCGCCATCAGGATGCAAGTCCGGCAACGAATCGGCAGGTTCTATGCGGTCCTCGTTGACTTTCGAAGAAGGGACATCGCGTAGTTGAGTACCAGTTTCCTTGGGGTAGCTATTCATCTGCTGAACTCACTTCTTTCCTGCAAGTGGACGCTAAAGACACCGCTAGTGGCAGTCCCGAAATAATCGGAACTGCCGATACCCCTAGTCTATCTTCTGCGGACCGTACATGATGTCGGCATCCCAAAGTGTGAAGCCCAGCGAGCGGTAGAGCTTCACCGCTGCCTCATTATCGGCATCGACGTACAGGATCACCGCATCAACGCCCAATTCAAGCAGGTAGTTGACGCCGGTGGTGGTCAAGGAACGGCCCAAGCCCAGTCCCTGCGCCTCGGGAACCACCCCGACAACATAGACTTCGCCGGTGGGACGTGCCGCGTCAGCGGAGGCAGGATGGATCTTGGTCCAGTGGTAGGCGAGCAGATTCTCCTCCGCATCGAATGCGAGGAAGAAACCGGTTGGATCGAACCAGTCCTCGGACATGCGTGCTTCGAGGTCGTCAAGGGTCAGCGAGCCCTGCTCGGGATGGTGGGCGAAGGACTTGGCGTTGGCTTCCAGCCACTGCGGCTCATCCTCGCCAACGCGGAACGTGCGAACCGTGATGCGGCGGTCAATCGGGGATTCTTCCAAATAATCGGTGCCTTCGCGGCGCATCCGGAACAGCTCGCGTACGCGGTTCAGTCCTACGCCGGCGGCCAGCTTCTTGGCCGCCTCGTGGTCGCCGTGCGCCCACGCCTGGATTTGCGAGAGGTCCAGCAGCTCGCCGAGCTTGCCCAACAGGGCGCGGCCAATACCGGCCCGACGATGCTCAGGGTGGACCACCAGTTCCAGGACCCAAGGGTGCTCCTCGGATTCCCGAACCGCGACAGCCACACCGGCCAACGTGGAATCCGCACCTTCACCAGCTTCAGCGAGCAGTGCAATTAGATTTCCGTTTGATTCATCGGCTGCCAAGGCCACCAGGGTCTGATCGCTCAACGGCGGATTGCCATCGGCTTCCTGCGCATCGAGTGCTAGCTGGCGCACGTCGGACAGTACCCGTTCATCAAGCTCACCCGGGACGTGCTGAATGGAAACAGTGTTCTGTGGCAGTTCGCTCATGCATTTCACGATAGTCGCAAGATGTGGGAAGTGGGTAGGAGTTATCCGAAAGTTATGATTCGGCGTGGAAGCGGTAGCCGACGTTGCGCACCGTTCCAATGAGCTGCTCATGATCGGTGCCGAGTTTCGCGCGCAAACGGCGCACATGCACGTCAACGGTACGGGTGCCGCCGTAGTAGTCGTAGCCCCACACCTCATGCAGCAGCTGCTCGCGGGTGAAGACTCGACCGGGAAACTGCGCGAGGTACTTGAGCAGCTCAAACTCTTTGTATGTCAGGTCCAGCATGCGGTTATCGATACGGGCGGTGTAGCTCAACTCATCGATGCGCAGGCCCGAAGAGCTTTCGGGCTCGACCTGCGCCGGGGCAGGCGCCGATGCGCCTGAGAGCATCAGACGGATGCGTGCATCAAGTTCGGCAGGAATCGCGGAAGGCAGCAGGAAATCCGTCGCGTGCCAGTCCGAATTCAAAATGCCCAGTGCGCCCTCGCTGACAACCAGCAGCAAGGGGAGATTCAAGTTGGCGTGCAAGAGCTGTGCCAAAGAGCGAGCCGGAATCAGATCGGTGCGGGCATCGAGAATGAGCGCATCGCATTCCGGGAGTTGGCTCAGCGACTCTGTGGTTGCAGGGAAGAATGAAATCTCGTGCATCAACAGTTCAAGTGCCGGAAGAACTTCAGCGGCATTTTCGGCATGATTACTTAGGAGCAGTAGGTGAGCCAATCGGTCTGCCTCCTGCCAGATAGTTGCGAAAAAATCACTTTTACGTGTCACAGTATAAGGAATGAATCAGTTGAAGCACGCATGTGAACACGCAAGTGCGGACACATTACCGTCAGGAATCGGAATTTGAGAATCAAGGTTTTATTCAGTGGGCTCGTTGCAGCAGCACTGCTTGTCGTTGTCGCAAGTCTGAATTCGATGAGCTGGCTGATGGGTGTGCTCACCGCGGTATTGCAGCTGATTTTCGCCTATACGTGGCCCCGCATGGTTCGCTCCGATGCGCCATGGCCGATCACCATCATCTTGGCGCTATGCTCGTTGGCTGCCACGGCCTTGGCCATGTTCCTGCCGGGCGGGTCGATGATGTCACATAGCGTCGAAGTCATCGCGGTTGGCGTGCTTCTGGTATTTATCAGCCAAGTATTGCGCGGTGCAGAAGCCGAAGGCCGGTTGGCCGGCGTGGTTTCCGGTGTGACTGGCATTGTCCTGGGTGTGCTCGGGTCTGCCTGGGCCGCCAGCGCTTACGCGCCATACGGCTTTGGGTTGACCGTGATCACCGTGGTCGCGCTGCTCGGGGCTGGTGCGGTGTCCGCAACCCGACTTCCGAACCGGATGACGATGATTCTTGCACCTGTGGTTGCTGCAGCTTTGGGCGCGGCGTCCAGTGCGTTGCCCATGGATCTGCTTTGGTACCAGGGTGCGATCCTCGGGTTGCTGGCAGGACTGCTGGTTGGTTCGTTACGCGCCTTGGCTTTGGTCAGCCGCAGCGTGCGCAATCTGAGTGGAATCCTGGGCTTGGCCTGCGCCATCTTGCTGATGAGCGGTGCTGTCAGCTGGTATGCGATGGAAGTTCTGGCATTCATTTAACGGTGAGCGGTTCAAATATGATGCAAGCTGCGTCACGCGTGTCGAAGTTCTCCGGGCTCGCACGCTAAGATGAAGCCATGAATGAAAATTACCTTGCAATCGAAATTTTCTTCCAGGCACTTGTAGTGATCGCCGGTCTCGGAATGGCCGGGTTCGCGGGCCTGGTAGTGAAGCGCCTCTTCCAGGGCCAGAAGTAGAAACAGCGCACACAACAACGTGTGCGCTGTTTTCTTTTCATCACTAACTGAATTAGGAGCGAGTAGTCCATGGCCTTTGACCTACCTACGGACCTCACCCCGGAACTTGTACCTTTCGCTTGGCTCATTGGCACCTGGGAAGGTGCCGGCCGTCTTGGCGAAGGCGAAGCCGAGGACGAGTACTTCTGGCAGCAAGTCATTTTCCGCGACCTTGGCGGCCCTTACCTTGAATACCGCAGCGAAGCCTGGCTGACAGAAGCCGATGGCACGAAGATGCGCATCCTGGCGGTTGAATCCGGATTCTGGTCGCTGGACCGCGAACAGCAGGATGCCGATGCGGGTCCTGGCATGGTGCCGGGGGATATCTTCCCGGTATTGCGTTCGGCTGACGATGTGCAGAAGCTGCACACCGAGGACGGCTTCAAGATCCAGGCGCATATCGTCCGGCCTGATGGCATCTCAGAGCTGTATTACGGCCTGATTGATGGGCCGCGTATTCAGCTTGCCACCGAGAGCCTGCTGCGCAGCAAGAACGCCCAGGCTTACGCATCGTCCACTCGCATCTACGGCCTGGTCAATGGCGAGCTGTTCTGGCGCTGGGATGTCTCCAAGGGCAATATGGACCTCCAGGCGCACGCCTCCGCGGCGCTCAAGCGCGTCACGGCCGAAGGAACGGCGAACTGATCATGGCCGCTGGATACCGTTCAATTTTGCTCGATCGCGCTGGGGCTGTGGAAGCTGGCGGTGTTGATGCCGGTGTCGCAGCCCACTACGGCGCTCCGACCCGTGAAGCACGCAAGCTCGCCGAGGGCCAGGCAATTGCCGATCTGAGCCACTTCGACGTTGTCGAGATCCGAGGCGATGATCGCCAGAGCTGGCTCGATACGCTCAGCAGCCAGCGAATTTCCCATCTGAAGCCAGGGGACAGCACCCAAGCGCTGCTGCTTTCGGTTCAGGGTCGCATTGAGCACGAGATGAAGGTGCTCGCCACCGAAGACCGTTTGCTGCTGATTGTTGAACCGGGCGCCGGGGCAGCGTTGGAGCAGTTCTTGAACTCGATGCGCTTCATGCTGCGCGTTGAGGTGAATGACCTTTCCTCCAGCTATGGCGTTCTGGCAGCTACTCGCAAGATCGGCACTGCTGGATCGCTGGTCTGGGAGAACCCATGGCCGGGCATTACCCAGGGCGGTTGGGCCTATTCCCGCGAAGACCACCCAGGCAAGGAACGTCCATGGTTCTTGCACATCGTGGAGCTGGAAAAGCTGGCCGAAGCCGTAGCTGACGAAGAACTAGCCGGCATGATGGCTGTCGAAGCCTTGCGCATTGCCGCGTGGGAACCGCGTTTCGGCGCTGAGATCGACGACAAGACCATTCCCCACGAGCTGGACTGGCTGCGTACTTCGGTGCATTTGAACAAGGGCTGCTACAAGGGCCAGGAAACGATTGCCCGCGTGCACAACATCGGCCACCCGCCGCGCCGACTGGTCTTCCTGGACCTTGACGGTTCCATGCACACGTTGCCAGCCGCCGGGGCCGAAGTGAAGCTGGGCGAACGCACGGTAGGCCGGATCACTTCCGCGACCCTGCATTATGAAGCAGGCCCCATTGCCTTGGCCGTGGTCAAGCGCAACGTTGACCCGGAAGCGGTGTTGTCAGTGATTGACGGCGAAACGAGCTATCCGGCTACGCAGGACGTCATCGTGGCTACCGATGCCGGCCAGGTGGCTGGGCGCTTTACCGGGTTCCTGAGGACCCCGCCCCAAGGCTAGAAGCCAACAACAAGGGCGTGGGGTGAAATGCATATCCAATGCATTTCACCCCACGCCCTTGTTGCGTTTCCATGATCAGCCGAAGAGCACGGCGGCTTCTTCGTAGCGTTCCATGGGCACGCGCTTGAGGTTGTTCAAGGCGGCTCGCAGAGGCACACGCAGCACCTTCGTGCCGTGCAGGGCCACCATGGTCCCCCAGGCCTCGGCGTGAATGGAATCCACAGCAGCCATTCCCAGCCGGGTGGCAAGGACACGGTCGAAAGCGGTAGGCACGCCGCCGCGCTGAATATGGCCCAGCACGGTTGCACGCGTTTCAATGCCGGTACGTTCCTCGATCACTGGCGCGAGCATCTCGCCAATGCCGCCGAGACGAGCACGGCCGAAGGAGTCGAGGCCGCGTACCGAGAACGCCTCTTCCATGCCTTCGGGCACGAAGCCTTCGGCGACAACTACCAATGGGGCGCGTCCGCGTTCATGGGCTTCGTTCACCCACTGGCAGATCTGCTCCATGGTGGTGGACACCTCTGGGATGAGCACGGCGTGCGCACCGGATGCCATGCCCGCGTGCAGGGCAATCCAGCCCACGTGCCGGCCCATTACTTCAGCGACCATGCAGCGGTGGTGCGAGTCGCCGGTGGTGCGCAGGCGGTCGATGGCTTCGACGGCGATCTGGTTGGCGGTATCGAAACCGAAGGTGTAGTCCGTGGCGTCCAGGTCATTGTCAATGGTCTTGGGAACGCCAACGATAGGCAGGCCCGCCTCGCAGAGGCGCTGGGCGCCGGCTAGCGTGCCTTCGCCGCCGATGGCGATCAGCGAATCGATGCCATTGGACTTGAGGACTTTGGAAATGTTCTCGGCGCCACCGAGATCACCCTCGAACGCATTCGTGCGCGAGGTGCCCAAGATGGTGCCGCCCTGCTTGGCGATGCCGCGCACAGCGGTTCGGGGAAGATCAAAGAAGTCGCCTTCCTTGACGCCACGCCAGCCGTCGCGGAAACCGACGAACTCGTAATCGTAGCTTTTGATGCCGTTCAGTACCGCTCCGCGGATGACAGCGTTCAAACCTGGGCAGTCGCCGCCCGAGGTCATGATTCCAATGCGCATTGGCCCTCGCTTAGTAAAGGGAAAGCCTTGTGCAGCAACTGGACCAAGCAGGCTCCCGATCTAGCTGCGACAGCAAGGATTTCCATTCGGATGTCATTCAATATCCGCGCGCCATTGAGCATCTACTCTGCGTGCCATTGTACGTGCTTAAAGCCACTAGGGCGAGTCTCACGTCACGGAAGTGCGTGAGACCCGCCCTAGTCGGATCATGGCGCCAAGCTGGCCGGCCGGGAACAGAACCTAGAATTTGCGCAGCCAGTTCTGCAAGACGATGGTGTTGTCCTGTGCCGGGATCAGGATCCACGCCAGAATATATGCGGCAATGCCCATGACCGGAAGCAGGAACGAAAGCAGCAGCGCAATGCGCACCAAGGTGACATCCCATCCGAACTTGTCGGCAATGCCTCCGGCGACTCCACCGGCCAAGCGGCCTGGCCCGCGGCGAAGGGGCATGGAACGAAGCGAGTTGAAGAATGCGTCCATCAGATAACTCCTAATAGTTGGAAAAGCATGGAAACTTAGAGGTTGGGGTCCGGGGGGAGCGGCGGTTCAGCTGCGGATTTCCGGGCCTTGCCGGCTGCAGCCAGACCGGAGAAGATCATGGCGACACCAGCCAAGGCGACGATGGTGATGAAGAACAACGGCATGTCGAAGCTCCATTGCAGAACCAGTCGGCTGAGCGATGCCAGGGCGACAACGATCATGATCAGCCCGAAGACCAAGGTTCCGGTAGGGAACTTCCTAGCTGGAGTAGAAGAAGTATTCATGAAGCTCAGTCCTTAGAAATCCTTGTTGCTGGGGTTCAGGATGGTGGGAGCATCCACACTGGTGGAGAAGGAGGAAAAAGCGCCGTCGACTTCAACGGTCAGCATTGGTGCATCGCCGGGCAAGGACCGCAGATCCTGAGGCAGCTCCAAGTCCATTCCGGACAGGAACGCGCCTTCGGTCTGGACCTTCACCGGAACATTCTCCGGCAGGAGCAGGTCCAGCTTGGAAAATACGGAGTCGATCTCTACCGTAGTGGGCTTGGTAATCGTGCCCAAGTGGGTCAGGTCTACCGTGGAGCTGCTGAATGCTGCACTGTACTGGCTGTCGTCTCCGGTAGCAGAGCGAACGAACCCGCGGGTTGAATCACCGAAGGACGTTACAGAGAAGATCACCGTCAACACCAGCAGAGGAATTGCCAAGCCCAAGAGGCCTCCACTGGTGCGCCCGGAAAGGGCGGCCAGGACTATGACGAGCCCAACCAGCAGCAGTCCGCAAGCCAAGGCCACCGTCCAGCCCGAACCAGGCAAAGCAACGATATCCAAGTAATCGGCCAGCATGACCACAGCGATCACCAGCACGGTGAGGCCGAAGACGGTCGTTCCGAGCCATCCCGGAATCGGGTGGCTGATCGGCTTGCGATTCACCTTGGGGTTGTAGGCCTTGGTGTATGCAGGATCTGGTGAGTAGCTATTCTCGTGCTGGCGTGTGGGGCCAGAATCATCTGAACTCATGGGGTGCTCCTTGGTTGGCGCATCTGGATTACCGGACGCGAACCGGTTCGCCGCGCTTGCTTTGAAACTCTGGGTGCCATCTCCACGCCATGGATGCTCCAGCGCCGTGGTCTTGCTGGCAGGCTTGGGCGAGGCGGCAGGACTGGTACCGGTTGGCGCCGTCTTTCGGGCCCCGTCCGGCCGCGCAAATCGGGTGTTTTTCCTGCTGAAGATGATGAATGCGATGGCCGCGACAATTGCCACGGGCCACAAGATCGGTGCCAGCGAATCCAGGAACCAGGGAGCCGGGAAGATGCCCACCGCCAAGATGATGACTGCGCCGGTCATGCCGCTGGTCCAGTTGCGATTCACTGCACTTTCCAGATGCATCGTTCCAGCGGCATCAGGCAGCAACGCCCAAGCCAGACCGTAGAGCACCATGCCCAAGCCGCCGAGGACACCGAGCACCACGAAGATGCCGCGGATCAGGACCACATCGACCTTGAAATAATCGGCCACGCCAGTTGCGACGCCACCGAGCCACTGCGAGTCCTGGCGGGTGACCGGTGATTTGCGCAGCTGTTCGTATATGCCGCGACGACGTTGAGACCCTTCGTTATTCATAGTTCAATGTTCTCGCGTTGCCGGGGTCCAGCGCTATGAGGGGATACCCTGAACTTCCCCTAGGGGTGCCCCTAGATCCGGTGATCAACCGCGAAGAATCGCCAAGAACGTGCTTGACTTAGAACCATGGAAAGTCCTGAACGACGTTTGATGGTTCGCAGCGAAAACCGGTTCGTTGCTGGTGTCTGCGGCGGCCTCGCGGAGCATCTGAATCTGCCGCTGAAGTACGTCCGGCTGGGTTTTCTGGGACTGTCCGTTTTAGGCGGCGTCGGCATACTGCTCTATGCCTGGCTCTGGGTATTCGTCCCGAGCGCAGAAGAAGCGCACGCGGACGAGCTCCGCTCCTGGGGCACCAGGTCTCGCAGCCTTGCTGAAGAGATGAACCGAGTGCAGCAAGGCATTTTCCGGCCACGCGACGGGTGGGAAAGGAACTCCACCTGGCGTGACACGCTAATCGGTGCGGGCTTGCTGGCGCTCGCCGTCCTGGCCTTCGGGCAATGGACCGGCTGGAATATCCGCTGGGATCTGATCTGGCCTTCCTTGTCCATTATTGCTGGCATTGTGCTGGCCTGGATCCAATTCGATGAGGGGATCACCAAGGGCAGGAAACGTCTGGCCCTGCCGTTGCTGCTGCGCTTGGGCTTTGGGCTGGTCCTGGTTATCGGCGGGCTGCTGGCCTTGCTGGGAAACATTGTCGGTGCCGCGGACCTGCTCGGCGGCCTATGGGCGGCTTTGGCGATTATTGTCGGCGCGACCGTTGTCTTGCTTCCTTGGGGCACCCGGCTATGGCGGGATTTCATCGCTGAACGAAGCTCGCGACAGGCTGCGGCCCAACGAGCCGAGTTCGTCGCTCACCTGCATGATTCGGTTTTGCAAACCTTGGCGGTGATTCAAAAACGCAGTGAAGACCCGGCTGCGGTGAGGACCCTGGCACGTGTCCAGGAACGTGAACTGCGCCAATGGCTGTATGGCAACCACGACCTTGATGACGAAGATGTCATCGTTGAGATCCAGCACGAGGCAAGCCACATTGAACAGTTGCTCTTGCGCGATGTTGAAGTCGTTTCGGTAGGCAATGCGCAGGGCTTTGCCGGACAGCAGGCACTGGTGGCCGCTAGCCGCGAGGCCATGATGAACGCGGCCAAGCATGCTGATGGCAAGATTTCAGTTTTCATCGAATGCTCGGCCGCGCAAGTAGAAGTGTATGTGCGCGACCGCGGCACCGGTTTTGACATCGAAGGAATACCGGCGGATCGTCACGGCATCAGGGAATCAATTATTGGCCGTATGGAACGCGCAGGCGGCACGGCGAAGATCCGCAGCGGCGCATCCGGAACTGAAGTGCAGCTGAGCATGCCATTGGACATGGAGGAAGAATAGGAATATGAGCGCAGAAAACGCCTCCGGGCTGTACCGAGTAGTGCTGGTGGATGACCATGCGATCTTTCGCTCCGGATTACGTGCCGATTTGGCCCAGGATATCGAGATTGTCGGCGAAGCCGGCACCGTGGAAGACGCCATTGAGGTGATCAGCGCGCAGCAGCCGGATGTGGTGCTATTGGACGTGCATCTGCCCGGCGGCCGTGGCGGCGGCGGGGCCGAAGTGCTCAAGGGCTGCACCGGGCTGCTGGGATCAACGCGCTTTCTGGCATTGAGCGTTTCCGACGCGGCGCAGGACGTCGTGACGGTTATTCGTTCCGGTGCCCGCGGGTACGTCACCAAGAGCATTTCCGGGGCGGAGATTTCTGATGCGGTGCGGCGCGTGGCCGGGGGAGACGCCGTGTTCTCGCCACGCTTGGCAGGGTTCGTCTTGGACGCCTTTGGCAGCAGCGCGCCGGTGGCGGAAATTGATGAAGAACTCGATCTGCTGTCCGACCGTGAATTGCAGGTCATGCGACTGATCGCCCGCGGATACAGCTATAAGGAAGTTGCCAAGGAGCTGTTCATCTCAGTGAAGACCGTGGAATCCCATGTCTCAAATGTGCTGCGCAAACTCCAGCTATCAAACCGGCATGAGCTCACCCGTTGGGCCGTTGACCGCAAGATCCTCTGAACAGCAATGCGGAAAAACAATGAAGCCGGGAAATCCATGATCGTGGTGGATTCCCCGGCTTCTTGCGTGGTGAGTCTCGCTTACTTGGCTTCGCCCAGCAGCTTGGCCATCCGCGCGACGCCTTCTTCAAGGTCTGCATCACCGAGCGCATAGGACATGCGGATGTATCCGGACGGGCCGAACGCTTCACCTGGAACGACGGCAACTTCTGCGTGCTCCAGGATGAAGGCCGCCAGTTCTGCACTGGTGTTGTTCACAACTCCGCGGATCTCGCGACCCAGCAATCCGCGCACGTCCGAATAGGCGTAGAACGCGCCCTCCGGGGTTGGGCAGTGCAGACCGTCAATTGCGTTCAGCGACTCGACGATGGCCAGCCGGCGGCGGTTGAAGGCGACCTTCATTTCGTTGACTGCATCCAGCGGCCCGGCCACGGCTGCCAAGGCGGCACGCTGCGAGACGTTGGAAACATTCGAGGTTGCGTGGGACTGCAGGTTGGTGGCCGCCTTGATGACATCCAGTGGACCTGCCATCCAACCCACGCGCCAGCCGGTCATGGCGTAGGTCTTTGCGACGCCGTTGAGAATGACAACTCGATCTTCGAGCTCCGGAACCAAGGTCGCGATGGAGCTGAAAGAGGCATCGCCGTAGGTCAAGTGCTCGTAGATTTCATCGGTAACGACCCACAGGCCCTTGGTTGCGGCCCACTGGCCGATCTCGCGGACCTGCTCTGGGGTGTACACCGCACCGGTCGGATTCGATGGGGAAACGAACAGCAGCACCTTGGTGCGCTCGGTCAGCACGGACTCAAGCTGTTCAACGGTCACCTTGTAGCCCTGCTCCGGACCGGCGAAGATCGATACAGCCTTGCCTCCGGCAAGCTGGATGGCTTCAGGATAGGTGGTCCAGTAGGGAGCTGGAACGATGACCTCGTCGCCTGGATCAAGCAGCGTGGCAAACGTGTTGTACACCGCCTGCTTGCCGCCGTTGGTGACCAGAACCTGGTTGGCGTTCAATGCGTAGCCCGAATCGCGCATGGTCTTCGTGGCGATTGCTTCACGCAGCTCGGGAAGACCGGCAGCAGGGGAGTACCGGTGGTTCTTCGGATCCTGGGCGGCCTTGACCGCTGCTTCAACAATATAGTCAGGGGTTGGGAAGTCAGGTTCACCGGCACCGAAACCGATGACTGGTCGACCTGCTGCTTTAAGAGCCTTCGCCTTGGCATCTACTGCGAGAGTCGCGGATTCGGAAATTGCGCCGATGCGGCGAGAAATGCGAGACATTGGGGATTCGTCCTGAAATCTATGGAGACAGCTGTTACACCTCAGTTTAGTTTGCGACCTTGCACTTCAGCATCACAATCTTGAAAATGACAAAATATGGTACAGATCGGGGTCCGGGAACGCGTTCTGCGCCACACCGGAGGTTGTCAGTTCGACATTTCCGATTTCGTTGCGTAAAGTTATTTCTCGTTGCCGAGACATCGCAACGGACAAAGCAGAAAGTTTTATCCGCTAAGATGTTCTAGGTGGGAGCGGTAAAAAGCTCCGAAGGGTAGTGGCGCAATTGGTAGCGCAGCGGTCTCCAAAACCGCAGGTTGCAGGTTCGAGTCCTGTCTGCCCTGCGCAATAGCGATTTATCGCTTAGCGAATTATCTCATCACGGTGTGTTGCAGTCGAATAGACTATGGCACACCGTGATTGTTTCAACTGGCCAAATTTTTGAAACGAGGAAGAACATGACCGAATCTGCTCTCAGCTCCGGTAAGGGTGGACAGAAGTTGGGTTTCTTTGCCCGGATCTTCTTGTTTTTCCGTCAGGTAATCGCAGAACTTAAGAAGGTCGTCACCCCGACCCGCAGCGAACTGGTGAATTACTTCCTGGTTGTTGTCGGTTTCGTGGTCGTGGTGATGCTGATCGTGACGGCCCTGGACTTCGTCTTCGGGCAGGGGTCGATCCTCCTGTTCACCAACAAGGTAGAACAGTAATTTTGTTGCCTCGGCGGTATGATTACCCCGAGGCAATTTAGTGTCATTCAGTCAAAGAAAGCAGGAGCTGCAGTGTCCGACAAGGAACTCGAACCGCAGATTAATGACGAGGTCGATAACGAGTTCGTTGAAGCCGCCGGCGATCAGGTAGAGCCAGCTGTTGAAGCTGGCATCGACCCAACCGAAGCACCAGCACAGGACGCTGAAGACGCTCAGGTTTCCGAAGGTGAAGCTGAAGAAGCTGAAGGCGAAGACAACGAAGCCGAAGACAACGTAGCAAAGCTCAAGGAAGAATTCCGCGCTAAGCTCCGTCGGCTTCCGGGTGACTGGTTTGTGATCCACACCTACGCTGGCTATGAAAACCGTGTGAAGGTCAACCTTGAGACCCGTATCCAGACCCAGGACATGGATGAGTACATCTTTGATATCCAGGTTCCGATGGAAGAGGTCGTTGAGGTCAAGAACACTCAGCGCAAGATCGTTCGCCGCGTGCGCATTCCGGGCTACGTCCTGGTTCGCATGGAACTGACCGATGCTTCTTGGGGTGTTGTTCGCCACACTCCAGGTGTTACCGGATTCGTTGGCAACGCCCACGATCCAAACCCATTGAACCTTGATGAAGTGTTCTCCATGCTGGAGCACACCATCGTTGATCCGGTAGAGCAGCCTTCGGCTTCGAAGCCAGGCCGTGCTCCAATTACTGAGGTCACGGTTGATTTCGAAGTTGGCGAATCGGTCATCGTGAACGACGGACCGTTCGAGACGATGCCGGCAACCATCTCGGAAATCAAGCTGGATGCCGCTCAGCTGGTCGTGCTGGTTTCGATCTTCGAACGCGAAACCCCAGTGACCCTGAACTTCAACCAGGTCACCAAGATCCAGTAGTATTAAGTCTTCGTGCTCCATATCGGTCGCTTATCGATGTGAGAGCACGGTTGGCTGTCGCGCCACGACAGCCAGATCCCCGTACCACGCTCCTGTGCTGCGGGAAACGCAAGAGTAGAAGGACCCGACATGGCCCCAAAGAAAAAGGTCACCGGACTCATCAAGCTGCAGATCCAGGCAGGTGCTGCTAACCCAGCTCCTCCAATCGGTCCAGCCCTTGGTCAGCACGGCGTCAACATCATGGAATTCTGCAAGGCTTACAACGCAGCGACCGAGTCGCAGCGCGGTAACGTGATTCCAGTTGAAATCACCGTATACGAAGACCGTTCGTTCACTTTCATCACCAAGACTCCGCCTGCAGCTGAGCTGATCAAGAAGGCCGCTGGCATCGCCAAGGGCTCGGGTGTCCCGCACACCAACAAGGTCGCCAACCTGACCCAGGCACAGGTTGAGGAAATCGCCAGCTCCAAGATGGCTGACCTGAACGCCAACGATCTGGCTGCTGCAGCCAAGATCATCGCCGGCACCGCCCGCTCCATGGGTGTGACCGTAGAAGGCTAATTGCGCCTTCCGCTATTCACCTCGTGAACAGCAACAAAGAATTTAATCTAAGGCGTTTCGATCCGTTGATCGATTCGCCCGTGGCAGGACCGGGCGCGGTCCATATGACCACGACTGCATAAGGAGATAACGCAGATGGCAAAGCGCAGCAAAGCATACGTAGCCGCCGCGGCTAAGATCGACGCGGACAAGTTCTACGCTCCAGCCGAGGCAATCGCCCTGGCCAAGGAGATCGCAGGCGACAAGACAAACTCGACCGTTGAGGTTGCTTTCCGCTTGGGTGTTGACCCACGCAAGGCTGACCAGATGGTTCGCGGTACCGTGAACCTTCCACACGGCACCGGCAAGACCGCCCGCGTGGTTGTTTTCGCTAACGGCGACAAGGCAGAAGCAGCTCGTGAAGCTGGCGCCGACTTTGTTGGCTCGGACGACCTGATCGAAAAGATCCAGGGCGGCTGGACCGACTTCGACGCAGCAGTTGCAACCCCTGACCTCATGGGCAAGGTTGGCCGCTTGGGTAAGGTTCTGGGTCCTCGTAACCTGATGCCAAACCCTAAGACCGGCACCGTGACCATGGACGTGGCCAAGGCTGTCACCGACATCAAGGGCGGCAAGATCGACTTCCGCGTCGACAAGCACTCGAACCTGCACTTCATCATTGGCAAGGTTTCGTTCGATGCAAAGCAGCTGACCGAGAACTACGCAGCAGCCCTGGACGAGGTTCTGCGCCTGAAGCCTTCGGCTTCGAAGGGCCGCTACATCTCTAAGGCAACCATCGCTACCACCTTCGGTCCAGGTATTCCTGTTGACGCGAACGTAACCCGCGTTGAGGCCTAAGCCTAGTAGCTAGCTAGTTTGAGGGAGCATGTCGAAATTCGGCATGCTCCCTCAACTTTTAAGCCAATAAATTCCTTCGCTGCCGGCACACGAAAGCATGTCTGCGTTTCATGCCGGGCGGCCGCCGGTGATAAGCTTTGACTACCGAGTATTCGGTCGTCCGCGTATGGATCCCCCAAGGCCCTACGCGGGCGAGGCACGAAAGTTTCCCCAAGACTTTCATGTCGGCGGGGCTTGTTGCCAGTGTTCCCCAAGCGCGGGCAAACGAGTCCCGCCATTCTAATTTTTTATCTTCCCAGTGACCAGGATCATGGGGATGCTTCCGGCATTGATTTGCTGTCGCGTCGACTGCTCCTATAAACTGGAACTACCGAAGACCGTCGGTTGAGCATCTGGTTTCCATTTGTTCCTAAGGATCCGCAAGGATGACCAACGCAGGTTACATAGATTTTTTGACTTTGAATAAGTTGAAACGCCCTGTGCTCCTGCGCGGGGCTATTTTTATGGCCTCGCCGGTTTTGAAACGGTACCGAACAAATCCCCGGAAGGAGTGTTATGGCAACCCCAAGCAAGACTGCAGCGATTGAAGAAATCACTGCGGAATTCAACGATTCGTCGGCGGCTGTCTTGACCGAATACCGTGGGCTTACCGTTGCACAGCTCAAGGATCTGCGCCGCTCGCTTGGTCAGGAGACCAAGTACGCAGTCGTGAAGAACACCTTGACCGCAATCGCAGCGAAGAACGCTGGCATCGATGCTTTCGATGAGCAGCTTTCTGGTCCAACCGCAATCGCCTTCATCAAGGGCGACGCAGTTGCTGCCGCTAAGAGCCTCACGGAATTCGCCAAGACTAACGACAAGCTGGTCATCAAGACCGGTTGGTTCGAAGGCAAGGCACTGGATCAGAGCGGCATCGCTGCTCTGGCTGCGCTGGAATCCCGCGAAACTCAGCTCGCCCGCGTTGCAGCAGTGCTGCAGGCTCCAGCTTCCGCTGCTGCCCGCGCTGTCGAAGCTCTGCGTGCAAAGCTCGAAGAGAACGGTGGCGAAGCTACCGAGGAAGCTCCGGCAGAAGCCTAAGCTTTCGAGTTCTCTCGCAACGTAAACCCAAATTCATCGGCCCTCAAGGCCAAAAACCGAAAGGACGCCCATCATGGCGAAGCTCAGCAACGAAGAGCTGCTTTCCGCATTCAAGGAAATGACCATCATCGAACTGTCCGAGTTCGTTAAGGAATTCGAAGAGACCTTCGACGTAACCGCTGCTGCTGTTGCAGTTGCTGGTCCAGCTGGCGGCGGCGAAGCTGCTGCTGAAGAGAAGACCGAATTCGACGTAATCCTCGAATCGGCTGGCGACAAGAAGATCGCAGTCATCAAGGAAGTTCGCGGCATCACCTCCCTGGGTCTGAAGGAAGCTAAGGAGCTCGTAGACGGCGCTCCAAAGGCTCTGCTGGAAGGCGTTGCCAAGGACGCAGCCGAGAAGGCTAAGGAAGCTCTGGAAGCTGCCGGCGCAACCGTCACCGTTAAGTAAGTTCAGCGGTCACTCGCAACTTATTGCCAAAGGTCCACAGACGAAAGTCTGTGGGCCTTTGGCCGTTAAGCTGGGAAATTGATACCAATAGTTTTATAACGTTTCTATTAACAGGGTTCATTCAAGTTCATTGTTTACAGTGAAAATGTGCCAAAAACCGTAGCTACCCAGACCCAGAAGCCAGCACCGCGCCTAGGGCTCCTAGACGCCCTGAGAATCACTGCTGCGCTGATTGTCGTGCTCTACCACTACACCGCATGGGGACACGATCATTGGGGAACGCAAGCTGCCGAGTTCTGGCCAGTGCTCTCCGAATTCACCCGCTATGGACAGCTGGGCGTCCAGCTGTTCTTCCTGATATCGGGCTTCGTGATCCTGATGTCCCTCCAGGGGAAGAACGTCATTGGCTTCATCGGTTCGCGCGTCGGAAGGCTCTACCCGGCGTACTGGCTCGCGGTGATCGCAGCGGCAGTACTTTCCCTTCGCATCTGGCCCTCCGGTAATGAAGGCAGGTCGGCCAGCGATATTCTTCCCAACCTGACCATGATGCAGGCTGGATTCGGCATCACCGATATGGACGGCGTCTACTGGACACTATGGGTCGAGTTGCGTTTCTACGTGCTGCTCGCCGTGCTCTTGTCCTTGGGCTTCGTGAAGAACAAGCACATCCTTGTGCTTTCGGCTGTTTGGCCGGCATTGGGCCTGTACCTGCATTTCACCAGCCTGGACAAGCTGCAGGAATGGATCGCAGGACAGTACGCGGCATTGTTCGCGGCCGGCATGGTGCTCTTCTTGATTTATCAAAGTGGCCATAGCCTCCTGCGGTGGTCCATGGTCGCTGCCAACACTGCCATCGCAGCATTCTTTACCGGCATCAAGGGGCGCAGCGACGCAGACTTGCTCTCCGGCCTGGACATTCCCGCCTGGCATTTCCAGCTGCTGACCGTACTGTGCGTAGCCCTGTTGGCAGCATGCACCCTGACCCCGCTCAAGAATGTCCAGGGCAAGTGGCTCGCGGTGGCAGGTTCCCTGACCTACCCGTTGTACTTGGTGCACCAGTTGTGGGGATGGTGGCTGATCAACCAGCTGCACGATGCCGTGAACAAGTACGTGCTGCTAGCCGGTGTGATGGTGCTGATGCTGGTCGTCGCCTACCTGGTGGCGCGCTTCGTCGAGCAGCCATTGGGACTGCCGCTGCGCAACGCAACGATTAGGGGGTTGACTGCGGCGCAGGCCTGGACCAAGAAATTATTTGCCAGGCCTGGATTGGTTATTCCGGAGTCGAAATATCAGCAATCGTGGCATCAAATCCGCTAACCAAATCCTTGGCGCGAACGAGCAGCCCGTGGGAGCGGTCGCCGCTGCCCAATCCGATCTGTTCTGGTACCGGCTCTTCGAAGACGCTGGCATCGACGTAAACCGGCAGTACCGTGTGGGAGCCGAAAGGAGTAATCGTTCCGCTCTCGTAGTGCGTGACATCCCAAGCGATATCGGAGGATGGCAGGGAGAGCTTGTTGACTCCCAAGACGCCGCGAAGTTTCGCCCAATCAAGTTTCCGTCCACCGGGAATGAGCGCGAAGACGAAGGCGCCATCCGCGCGCTTGATCACCAGTGTCTTGAGCAGCGCTGAGGTCGAGATGCCCATGGCGTCCGCTGCCTCTTCCAGAGAACGGACCTTGTCGCGAGGTACAATCTCAATCGGGATGTTCCTGCGCGAGGCGTCGAGGGTGACTCGGGTAAGTGCTTCATCTGATTGCAGCTTATTCACTTCGTCTCCTATCCGTGGATGTTTGCTCGATCATAGCTAGTGGCCATGGAAGAAGCCACCGGACACACGACGGCGTGGACGCTTATTACCTGCTCGGGAAAACAGCAGTCCAATGTCCTGGGATGACCCGGGAAAGTTTTCAGTAACGCTCGCCGGGAGACTGGAATCGATGATTTTGATGGCTTTCGGAACTCATTGGACGTGGATGTGACAAAACGCATAGCTGTGCTGGATGACCGGAATATGAATCACGCCATCAATGAATCCCAAGCCTTTGCTTTTCTGGGGGATCCGCGCAAACTCGGGCATCAGTTGGGAAAATGCGTAGGGTTATCGTGAAACGATGACGCCAGGTTTCGTGCCGGAACTGCGCCGAGGCACCGAATTGGGGGAGCAGGCGAAAATGGGGGCGAAAACTATAGCACGAATTTCTGCACCGAGTATCGACAACCGGATTTTCCTCCGGTAGAGTAGAAATTTGCGCCTTGCTGTTTGCGCGCGCGGCCTTCATATAGCGGTGGGTTCGTGCGGACGAAAAAGAGGAACTGTCCTATGGCAGGAACCTTAGCACGGTAAGCGTTCGGAAACCTGACGGTCTTTGGAAGGATCCATCTTGGTCGCCTCGAGCAACCCTAACAACCAAACCGCTAGTTCGGCTCGCGATGCTGCATACGCTGGCCGACTTTCTTTTGCAAAGATTCACGAACCCCTTGAAGTGCCTAACCTGCTGGCATTGCAGACCGAGAGCTTTGACCGCCTCGTCGGCAACCAGAACTGGGTAGAGCGCCTGGCCAAGGCAGAAGCCGCTGGCGACTTCAGCGTGCCCAACACCTCGGGCCTGGCAGAAATCTTCGAGGAAATCTCCCCGATCGAGGACTTCCAGGACACCATGTCCTTGAGCTTCTCGGATCCGGAGTTCGCTGATCCGAAGTACTCGATCGCAGAGTGCAAGGACCGCGACGCCACCTACGCGGCACCGCTGTATGTCAAGGCCGAATTCATGAACAATGAAACCGGCGAAATCAAGCAGCAGACCGTGTTCATGGGCGATTTCCCGCTGATGACCGAAAAGGGCACCTTCATCATCAACGGCACCGAGCGTGTCGTTGTCTCCCAGCTGGTTCGTTCCCCAGGCGCATACTTCGAGTCCGCGCCGGACAAGACCAGTGACAAGACGATCTTCTCGGCACGCATCATCCCATCGCGCGGTGCATGGTTCGAGCTGGAAATCGACAAGCGCGACCAGATCGGCGTACGCCTTGACCGCAAGCGCAAGCAGTCGGTCACCGTCTTGCTCAAGGCTCTGGGCTGGAGCGAAGAGCAGATCCTGTCCGAGTTCGGCCAGTACGATTCGATGCGCGCTACCTTGGAAAAGGACAGCATCAAGGATCAGAACGAAGCCCTGCTGGACATCTACCGCAAGCTGCGTCCAGGCGAGCCTCCTACGGTTGAGGCTGCCCAGGCACTGCTGAAGAACATGTACTTCGAGCCAAAGCGCTACGACCTGGCCAAGGTCGGCCGCTACAAGCTCAACCGCAAGCTGGGCGTGGAGACTCCGGTCAACGCCGAAAACGCTTCGGTGCTGTCGCTGGACGACCTGGTGGCCATGATCCGCTACCTCGTTGCACTGCACGCAGGCGAGCAGACTGTCCAGGGCACCCGCAAGGGCGAGATCGTCGACATTCCGGTGAACGTCGATGACATCGACCACTTCGGCAACCGCCGCATTCGCGCCGTGGGCGAACTGATCGAGAACCAGGTCCGCACCGGCCTGTCCCGCATGGAGCGTGTTGTGCGCGAGCGCATGACCACCCAGGACGTCGAGGCGATCACCCCGCAAACCCTGATCAACATCCGCCCTGTGGTGGCAGCGATCAAGGAGTTCTTCGGTACTTCGCAGCTCTCGCAGTTCATGGACCAGAACAACCCGCTGGCCGGCCTGACCCACAAGCGCCGCCTGTCGGCTCTGGGCCCGGGCGGCCTGTCCCGCGACCGCGCAGGCATGGAAGTCCGAGACGTGCACCCTTCGCACTACGGACGCATGTGCCCTATTGAAACCCCCGAAGGCCCGAACATCGGCCTGATCGGTTCGTTGGCTACCTACGGCCGCATCAACGCCTTCGGCTTCATCGAGACCCCGTACCGCAAGGTCTCCAACGGCCTGGTGTCCAACGAGGTCGAGTACCTGACCGCGGACGACGAGCTGCAGCACTACATCGCGCAGGCCAACGCGCCGCTGGATGAGAACGGCCGCTTCGTCGAAGACACCGTGCTGGTCCGCGAAAAGGGCGGTGGCGGCGAGCCTGTCATCGTCGACGCCGATGAAGTGACCTTCATGGACGTTTCCCCTCGCCAGATGGTGTCGGTCGCTACCGCGCTGATTCCATTCCTCGAGCACGACGACGCCAACCGCGCACTGATGGGCGCCAACATGCAGCGCCAGGCTGTGCCGCTGCTGAAGTCCGAGCGCCCGCTGGTGGGTACCGGCATGGAGAAGTTCGCCGCGGTTGACGCCGGCGACTCCGTTGTCGCGTCCAAGCCCGGCGTGGTCACCGAGGTTTCGGCCGACCTGGTTGTCGTCATGAACGACGACGGCACCGAGTCGATGTACCCGATCATGAAGTTCGCCCGCTCCAACCAGGGCAACGCCTACAACCAGCGCGTGCGCGTTTCGGAAGGCGACCGCCTGGAGTACCAGTCGATCATCGCCGACGGTCCTTCGACCGACTCGGGCGAGCTCTCGCTGGGCAAGAACCTGCTCGTGGCATTCATGTCCTGGGAAGGCTACAACTACGAGGATGCGATCATCCTCTCCCAGCGCATGATCTTCGACGACGTGCTCACCTCGATCCACATCGAAGAGCACGAGGTCGATGCCCGCGACACCAAGCTGGGTGCCGAGGAAATCACCCGCGACATCCCGAATGTCTCGGAAGACATCCTCTCCCAGCTCGATGACCGCGGCATCGTCTACATCGGTGCAGAGGTCGAAGCCGGCGACGTGCTGGTTGGCCGTGTCACCCCTAAGGGCGAGACCGAGCTGACCCCGGAAGAGCGCCTGCTGCGTGCCATCTTCGGCGAGAAGTCCCGCGAAGTGCGCGACACCTCCCTGAAGGTTCCGCACGGCGAGTCCGGCACGGTGATCGGCGTGCGCATCTTCGACCGCGACAACGACGACGACCTCTCGCCTGGTGTCAACCAGCTGGTCCGCGTCTACGTTGCGCAGAAGCGCAAGATCTCCATTGGCGACAAGCTTGCAGGCCGCCACGGCAACAAGGGCGTCATCTCGCGCATCATGCCGCTGGAGGACATGCCATTCCTCGAAGACGGCACCCCGCTGGATGTCATCCTGAACCCGCTGGGCGTGCCAGGCCGCATGAACGTCGGCCAGGTCATGGAAATCCACCTGGGCTGGGCCGCAAAGCAGGGCTGGAAGATCGAGGGCGAGCCTGAGTGGGTCAAGAACCTGCCGAACCTGCCTCGCGAGACCGGTTCCACCACCGTGGCAACCCCGGTCTTCGACGGCGCTTCGGAAGAGGAAATCCGCGGCATCCTGGATTCGACCAACAAGACCCGTGACGGCGTGCGCCTGATTGGCAACTCCGGCAAGGCGAAGTTGTTCGACGGCCGCTCCGGCGACCCGCTGCCGGATCCGGTATCCGTGGGATACATGTACATCTTGAAGCTGCACCACCTGGTGGACGACAAGATCCATGCCCGTTCCACCGGTCCATACTCCATGATCACCCAGCAGCCGCTGGGCGGTAAGGCCCAGTTCGGCGGCCAGCGCTTCGGCGAAATGGAAGTTTGGGCACTGGAGGCATACGGTGCCGCTTACACGCTGCAGGAAATCCTGACCATCAAGTCGGATGATATCCACGGCCGCGTGAAGGTCTACGAAGCTATCGTCAAGGGCGAGAACGTTCCAGAGCCTGGTGTTCCAGAATCGTTCAAGGTGCTCATCAAGGAAATGCAGTCGCTGTGCTTGAACGTCGAGGTACTCGGTACCGACGGCAACACTATCGAAATGCGTGAGTCGGACGAGGAATCGTTCCGCGCCGCTGAAGAGCTGGGCATCGACCTTTCACGGTCGGAGCCGAACTCCGTAGAGGAAGTGTAATCTGGCGCCCTGCCTGCAGGACCTGCAGGCAGCGGCGGCACATTCCCAACCTCATTCGTATCGACTTCAGACACCACAGAAGAGAGAAAAGGACCATATGTCCAGCGATTCCTCATTCGGCCTCATGCGAATCAACCTTGCCACCGCGGATGAAATCCGCGGCTGGAGCTACGGCGAGGTCAAGAAGCCGGAAACCATCAACTACCGCACCCTGAAGCCGGAGAAGGACGGTCTTTTCTGCGAAAAGATCTTCGGCCCTTCCCGCGACTGGGAATGCTACTGCGGCAAGTACAAGCGCGTGCGCTTCAAGGGCATCATCTGCGAGCGTTGCGGCGTCGAGGTGACCCGCGCGAACGTACGCCGTGAGCGCATGGGCCACATCGAGCTTGCAGCCCCAGTGACCCACATCTGGTACTTCAAGGGCGTTCCATCGCGCTTGGGCTACCTGCTTGATCTGGCTCCGAAGGACCTCGAAAAGGTCATCTACTTCGCTGCCTACATGATCACCAGCGTGAACGAGGAACGTCGTCACGCCGAGATGCCGAACCTGCAGGCCCAGCACGACCTGGAGCTGCGCAACCTTGCGAACAACGCGGAAGCCGACAAGAAGGCTGTTGCAGCCGACCTGGAAGCCGAGCTGGAGCGCATGGAAGCAGAAGGCGCCAAGAACGCCGAGCTGAACAAGGCTCGCACCCTGGCCGAGAAGACTGTTCTGCAGATCGACAAGCGCGCCAAGGCCGAGGCCGAGCGCCTGCGTGCGGTCTGGGAGCGCTTCAAGAACCTGAAAGTCGCCGACCTGGAGGGCGATGAAGGCCTGTACCGCACCATGCGCGAGAAGTACGGACTGTTCTTCGAGGGCTCCATGGGTGCAGAAGCCATCCAGAAGCGCCTGGAGAACTTCGACCTCGCGGCCGAGGCTGAAGAGCTGAAGACCGTCATCGAGAACGGCAAGGGCCAGAAGAAGGCCCGCGCCCTCAAGCGCCTGAAGGTCGTCAACGCATTCCTGGCCAACGGCAACTCGCCTAAGGGCATGGTCCTCGACGCTGTTCCGGTGATCCCGCCAGAACTGCGCCCAATGGTCCAGCTCGACGGTGGCCGTTTCGCCACCTCGGACCTGAACGACCTGTACCGCCGCGTGATCAACCGCAACAACCGCCTCAAGCGCCTGCTTGATCTCGGTGCCCCTGAGATCATCGTGAACAACGAAAAGCGCATGATGCAGGAAGCTGTGGACTCGCTGTTCGACAACGGCCGCCGCGGCCGTCCGGTCACGGGTCCAGGCAACCGTCCGCTGAAGTCCCTGAGCGACATGCTCAAGGGCAAGCAGGGCCGTTTCCGCCAGAACTTGCTGGGCAAGCGCGTTGACTACTCGGGCCGTTCGGTCATCGTGGTCGGCCCGCAGCTGAAGCTGCACCAGTGCGGCCTGCCTAAGCAGATGGCTCTGGAGCTGTTCAAGCCGTTCGTGATGAAGCGCCTGGTTGACCTCAACCACGCACAGAACATCAAGTCGGCTAAGCGCATGGTTGAACGCTACCGTCCGCAGGTGTGGGATGTTCTCGAAGAGATCATCACCGAGCACCCGGTACTGCTGAACCGTGCACCGACCCTGCACCGCTTGGGCATCCAGGCCTTCGAACCACAGCTGATCGAAGGCAAGGCACTGCAGCTGCACCCATTGGTCTGCGGCGCGTTCAACGCCGACTTCGACGGCGACCAGATGGCAGTGCACCTGCCGCTGAGCCCAGAAGCACAGGCTGAAGCACGCATCTTGATGCTGTCCTCGCACAACATCTTGAAGCCTTCCGATGGCCGCCCAGTGGCACAGCCTTCGCAGGATATGATCATCGGCTTGCACCACCTGACCACCAAGCGTCCAAATGAAATTGGCGCCGGTCGCGTGTTCTCCAGCGTTTCCGAGGCCATCATGGCCAAGGACCTGGGCGAGCTGCACCTGAACGCACCGATCAAGGTCCGCGTGGAGAACTTCGTTCCTTCCGCAGACCAGCCAGCCCCTGAGGGCTGGGAGCCAGGCACCCCGGCATTGCTGGAGACCTCGCTCGGCCAGGTGCTGTTCAACGACACCCTGCCAGCGGACTACCCATGGGTTGCCACCGTGGCCGGCAAGGATGCGCTTTCGGAGATCGTGAACGATCTGGCAGAGCGCTACCCGAAGATCGTTGCCGCGGCCACCTTGGACAACCTGAAGGACGCCGGTTTCTACTGGTCGACCCGTTCGGGTGTCACCGTGGCGATCTCGGACATCACCTCGAACATGGACAAGACCGCAATTCTTGCTCCATACGAGGAGAAGGCCGCCAAGGTCCAGGCTTCCTACGACAAGGGCCTGATTGCCGATACCGAACGCCGCCAGGACCTGATCGACATCTGGACCAAGGCTACCGACGAGGTTGCCGAGGCGATGAAGAACGGCATGGAAGAGCTGAACACCATTAACCGAATGGTGACTTCCAAGGCTCGCGGTAACTACCTGCAGCTGCGTCAGATCGCGGGTATCCGTGGTCTGGTGTCCAACCCGAAGGGCGAGATCATCCCTCGTCCGATCAAGTCCTCGTACCGCGAAGGCTTGTCGGTTCTGGAGTACTTCATCGCTACCCACGGTGCCCGCAAGGGCCTGGCGGATACCGCGCTGAAGACCGCGAACTCGGGTTACCTGACCCGTCGCCTGGTCGACGTCTCGCAGGATGTCATCGTTCGCGAAGAGGACTGCGGCACCAAGCGCGGCCTGACCGTTGCCATTGCGGACAACTCCGCCGGCATCCGTGTCAAGCACGAGACCGTGGAGAACTCGGCCTACACCCGTACGCTGGCTGCCGACGTGAAGGACGCTGAAGGCAACGTGCTGGCTACCGCCGGCTCGGATGTCGGAGACGTGCTGATCGACGAGCTGTACGCTGCAGGCGTGGACGAGATCCGCGTCCGCTCCGTGCTGACCTGCGACTCGGCTGTCGGAACCTGTGCACTGTGCTACGGCCGTTCGCTGGCCAGCGGCAAGACCGTGGACATCGGCGAGGCTGTGGGCATCATCGCCGCGCAGTCCATCGGCGAGCCTGGTACCCAGCTGACCATGCGTACCTTCCACACCGGTGGTGTGGCATCGGCTGACGATATCACCCAGGGTCTGCCTCGTATCCAGGAATTGTTCGAAGCCCGTACCCCGAAGGGTGTGGCTCCGATGTCCGAGGTCGCCGGTCGCGTGTCGATCGAGGACGACGAGAAGCAGCTGCGTGTCATTGTCACCCCGGACAACGGCGACGAGAAGCAGGCCTACCCGGTTCTGCGTCGTGCTCGCCTGCTGGTTGAAGAAGGCGAAAGCATCGTTGCCGGTACCCAGCTGACCAGCGGTACCCTGGATCCGAAGCAGGTTCTTCGAGTCCTCGGCCCGCGTGAGGCACAGAAGTTCCTGGTCCGCGAGGTCCAGGACGTGTACCAGTCGCAGGGTGTGGGCATCCACGATAAGCACGTGGAAGTCATCGTCCGCCAGATGCTGCGCCGCGTCACCGTCATCGAGTCCGGCGAGACCGACTTGCTGCCAGGCGAGTTGGCCGATCGTTCGCGCTTCACCGCGGCGAACCGCAAGGCTGTCTCGGAAGGCAAGCGCCCGGCTGCCGGCCGTGACGAGATGATGGGCATTACCAAGGCATCGCTGGCCACCGATTCGTGGCTGTCGGCTGCTTCCTTCCAGGAAACCACTCGCGTCCTGACCCAGGCCGCGATGGAAGGCAAGGAAGATCCGCTGCGCGGCCTGAAGGAGAACGTGATCATCGGTAAGCTGATCCCGGCCGGTACCGGTCTGGACCGCTACACCCAGGTCAACGTCGAGCCAACCGATGAGGCAAAGGCAACTTTGTTCACCGGCACCTCGGCCTTCTCCTCCGGCCTGTACGACGATGCGCTGGAAGGCGGGCTGTCGCCTGAATTCCGAGCCATCTCGATGGACGACTACGACCACGGCTCGGACTTCCGCTAAACCGGAAACCCCGGCGCCGTAAGGTAGCCTGAACCAATGCCTGCCCGCACACTGTGCGGGCAGGCATTGGGCGTTTAACCGGGAATGCGCGCGACGGGCGGGGGAGAAGCCAAACGCCGTCAAGACAGATAATTAGGTGACGAATCGCCTGGGAGATTTAGCTCCTTATTAACTGCGGAAACGAATCCCACGGCCAGCAACAGGTGCACAGCAGCTGGAGGGCAGTGCGGGGTTCAGGTAGTTTTCACCTGGCGGCCCAGTGGCGTTCAGTTGCGGGAGATAGCGTGGTCACTACCCGAACCGGCTCGATGGCGGAAGGGGCTGGAGGGGCCTGGGCGGTGAGTTAGCTTACTGTACATGGTGGCTCGGTGGATTAATGCTAGACTGAGATCAATTGTTTTATGTGTGGCAAAATGGACTCCGTCCGGGTTGCGGGTAGGTTGCGCAACGAATGCCACACTTTCGCACGCCTAGGGACTTTTGATTCTGAGTGCGCGGTAAAGCAAGCAGCTAGCTACATTGCGAAGCGCTAAAACTTTTCTAGGCTTAGGCGTTTTCGTCGTGTTGCCGAAGAACTTAGACAATGGAAGGACACGAAAGTGCCTACTATTCAGCAGCTGGTCCGCAAGGGCCGCTCGCCTAAGGTCGTCAAGACCAAGGCCCCTGCCCTTAAGGGCAACCCAATGCGCCGTGGCGTGTGCACCCGCGTGTACACCACCACCCCGAAGAAGCCAAACTCGGCTCTGCGTAAGGTCGCACGTGTGCGCCTTGCCGGTGGCGTCGAAGTTACCGCTTACATTCCAGGTGTCGGACACAACCTGCAGGAACACTCCATCGTGCTCGTTCGTGGTGGTCGTGTGAAGGACCTTCCAGGTGTCCGCTACAAGATTGTTCGTGGTGCTCTGGATACCCAGGGTGTGAAGGATCGTAAGCAGGCTCGTTCCCGCTACGGTGCAAAGAAGGATGGTAAGTAATGCCTCGTAAGGGTCCGGCGCCAAAGCGCCCACTAGTTTCTGATCCAGTCTTCGATTCCCCATTGGTCACCCAGCTGATCAACAAGGTTCTCGTAGACGGCAAGAAGTCCACTGCAGAGCGCATTGTTTACGGTGCACTCGAAGGTGCCGCGGCAAAGTCCGGCACCGATGCTGTTTCGACCCTCAAGAAGGCCATGGACAACATCCGTCCAGCCCTCGAGGTTCGTTCCCGCCGTGTCGGTGGCGCTACCTACCAGGTTCCTGTTGAGGTCAAGCCAGGCCGTGCAACCGCACTGGCTCTGCGCTGGCTGGTTGGCTACTCGAAGGCTCGCCGCGAGAAGACCATGATCGAACGTTTGATGAACGAGATCCTGGACGCATCGAACGGTCTGGGTGCCGCTGTGAAGCGTCGCGAAGACACTCACAAGATGGCCGAGTCCAACAAGGCCTTCGCCCACTACCGCTGGTAAGAACCGCTCGGAAAAGCTGGGCATCAACCGATGCCCAGCGATTCCGGCCTCACCTTATAGGGAGACAACGTGGCACAGGACGTGCTTACTGACCTTAACAAGGTCCGCAATATCGGCATCATGGCTCACATTGACGCCGGTAAGACCACTACTACTGAGCGCATCCTTTTCTACACGGGTGTGAACCACAAGCTCGGTGAAACCCACGACGGTGCTTCGACCACCGACTGGATGGAGCAGGAAAAGGAACGCGGTATCACCATTACCTCCGCGGCCGTCACCTGCTTCTGGAACAAGAACCAGATCAACATCATCGATACCCCGGGCCACGTTGACTTCACCGTTGAGGTGGAGCGCTCGCTGCGCGTGCTCGATGGCGCCGTTGCCGTCTTCGATGGCAAGGAAGGCGTTGAGCCTCAGTCCGAGACCGTTTGGCGCCAGGCTGACAAGTACAACGTTCCACGTATCTGCTTCGTCAACAAGATGGACAAGCTGGGTGCTGACTTCTACTTCACCGTAGACACCATCATCAACCGCCTGGGTGCCAAGCCGCTGGTCATGCAGCTGCCAATCGGCTCCGAGTCGGACTTCATCGGTGTTGTCGACCTGCTGACCATGAAGGCTTTCGTTTGGGAAGGCGACGCCAAGGGCGACGTTTCCCTGGGTGCCGCTTACGAGACCCGCGAAATCCCTGCAGACCTGCAGGAAAAGGCTGAAGAGTACCGCGCCAAGCTGGTTGAAGATGTCGCTGAGGCATCCGAAGAGCTCATGGAAAAGTACCTCGAAGGCGAAGAGATCTCCCTCGAGGAACTGAAGGCTGGCATCCGCAAGCTGACAGTGAACTCGGAAGCTTACCCAGTATTCTGTGGTTCGGCGTTCAAGAACCGCGGCGTGCAGCCAATGCTCGACGCTGTTGTCGACTTCCTGCCAACCCCGCTCGACGTGGGCGCAATGGTCGGTCACGATCCAAAGAACGAAGAAATTGAGCTCACTCGCGAGCCTTCCGAGGATGCACCATTCTCGGCACTGGCATTCAAGATTGCCGCTCACCCATTCTTCGGCCAGTTGAACTTCATCCGCGTTTACTCCGGCAAGGCAGAGTCCGGCGCACAGCTGCTGAACTCCACCAAGCAGAAGAAGGAACGCGTTGGCAAGCTCTTCCAGATGCACTCCAACAAGGAGCAGCCGGTAGACGAGATCCACGCAGGTCACATCTACGCTGTGATCGGCCTGAAGGACACCACCACCGGTGACACCCTGTGCGATCCGCAGAACCCAATCGTTCTTGAGTCGATGACCTTCCCGGATCCAGTGATCTTCGTGGCCATCGAACCAAAGACCAAGGGTGACCAGGAGAAGCTGTCGACCGCTATCCAGAAGCTGTCGGCAGAAGACCCAACCTTCACCGTGTCCCTGAACGAAGACACCGGCCAGACCGAAATCGGCGGCATGGGCGAGCTTCACCTGGACATCCTCGTTGACCGCATGAAGCGCGAATTCCGCGTTGAGGCCAACGTTGGCAAGCCGCAGGTTGCATACCGCGAAACCATCAAGAAGGCTGTGGAGAAGGTCGACTTCACCCACAAGAAGCAGACCGGTGGTTCGGGCCAGTTCGCCAAGGTCCAGGTCTCGTTCGAGCCTCTGGAAGTTGTCGACGGCGTAACCTACGAGTTCAAGAACGCTGTTACCGGTGGCCGTGTTCCTCGCGAATACATTCCTTCGGTCGACGCAGGTATCCAGGACGCAATGCAGTACGGTATCCTCGCAGGCTACCCGCTGGTTGGCGTCAAGGCTACCCTCATCGATGGTGCTTACCACGATGTCGACTCCTCGGAAATGGCCTTCAAGATCGCTGGTTCCCAGGTATTCAAGGAAGGCGCACGCCGCGCTAACCCTGTTCTGCTTGAACCGCTGATGAGCGTTGAAGTCCGTACCCCAGAAGAGTACATGGGCGACGTTATCGGTGACTTGAACTCCCGCCGCGGTTCCATCCAGGAGATGTCCGACGCTGCTGGCGTCAAGGTCATCCGCGCTGGCGTGCCGCTGTCCGAGATGTTCGGTTACATTGGTGACCTGCGTTCCAAGACCCAGGGTCGCGCAGTTTACTCGATGACCTTCGACAGCTACTCTGAGGTTCCGAAGGCAGTAGCCGACGAGATCATCCAGAAGTCCCGCGGCGAGTAATCGTCTCGGAATAAAACCTGGCCGTGACCCCCATTGCGGGGAAGTGGCCGATCGCGGGCCGGTTCCGTTGGGAAACGGAGCCGGCGCCGCAAACGGCCAACGAGGGATTTGCATCACAATGCAGGTCCCGCAGAGGACCGGAATTTCCTAAATTATCCAAGCCCCCAGTAGACTATTTCTAGTTCGTTTGCGAACCGCGCAGACGAAGAATGTCTTCTGTAAATGTTTCTAGGAGGAACTTGTGGCAAAGGCAAAGTTCGAGCGCAACAAGCCGCACGTCAACATTGGTACCATCGGTCACGTTGACCACGGTAAGACCACTCTGACCGCGGCTATCTCCAAGGTTCTGGCTGACAAGTACCCAGACCTGAACGAACAGCGCGACTTCGCTAACATCGACTCGGCACCGGAAGAGCGCCAGCGCGGTATTACCATCAACATCTCGCACATCGAGTACCAGACCGAGAAGCGCCACTACGCACACGTAGACGCTCCAGGTCACGCTGACTATGTCAAGAACATGATCACCGGTGCTGCACAGATGGACGGCGCAATCCTCGTTGTTGCCGCCACCGATGGCCCAATGGCTCAGACCCGCGAGCACGTTCTGCTGGCCCGCCAGGTTGGTGTTCCAACCCTGATGGTTGCACTGAACAAGTCGGACATGGTTGACGACGAAGAGCTGCTCGAGCTCGTGGAGATGGAAGTTCGCGAACTTCTGTCCTCGCAGGGCTTCGATGGCGACGACGCTCCAGTGATCCGCGTTTCGGGCCTGAAGGCTCTGGAAGGCGATCCAAAGTGGGTTGCAGCTGTTGAGGAACTGATGGACGCTGCTGACAGCTTCATCCCGGATCCAGTTCGCGACCGCGACAAGCCATTCCTGATGCCAATTGAAGATGTCTTCACCATCACCGGCCGCGGTACCGTTGTTACCGGTCGCGCCGAGCGTGGCACCCTGGCAATCAACTCGGAAGTTGAGATTGTCGGTATCCGCCCAATCCAGAAGACCACCGTTACCGGTATCGAGATGTTCCACAAGCAGCTCGACGAAGCATGGGCAGGCGAGAACTGTGGTCTGCTGCTTCGCGGTCTGAAGCGCGACGATGTTGAGCGCGGCCAGGTTGTCGTAGCCCCAGGCTCGATCACCCCGCACACCAACTTCGAAGCTAACGTCTACATCCTGTCGAAGGACGAAGGCGGACGTCACAACCCGTTCTACTCGAACTACCGTCCGCAGTTCTACTTCCGCACCACCGACGTTACCGGCGTTATCACCCTCCCAGAGGGCACCGAAATGGTTATGCCAGGCGACAACACCGAAATGTCGGTTGAGCTGATCCAGCCAATCGCTATGGAAGAGGGCCTCGGCTTCGCAATTCGCGAAGGCGGCCGCACCGTTGGTTCGGGCAAGGTTACCTCCATCACCAAGTAGTCATTACTTGACGGTGTAGTTCCCTAGCGGACTGAAAAGATCCCCCAGCACTGATGTGCTGGGGGATTTTTTTGGTTAATTGCGAGCGTCAGCTAGTGAATATATCTAGAAGGTGGTCTAATTGGAGTGCGCAACAATTCATTATCTGGGGGAGTGGCTTCAATGATCGGCTGGGCCATCGTATCTATCATCTTGATCCTGCTGGCCTTCGGCCTTGGCCGACGCCAGGGAAAACGAGCTGCTTCGCACAGTCCGCAACAGCTGGATGCGCTGGGCGAAGCCTGGCAGAGGGGCTACGACGAGGCCGTCAGATACTTGGGGCAATCCGGTGGGAAGGCTCCCGCGGAGCCAGCCGTCGACCAAGCCCTGGGTGTCCCGGGAGCCCCGGTACCGCCGGATTATGCGCAACCCGCCCAGCCGCAACCGGCGGCCGCCGGTGATGCCGCGCCGGTCGCACCAGGGGCCGAGGCGGTTCGCGGCAGCCAGCCGTACCTCCAGCAAGTTCCTGCTAATGCAGCTTCCGCCTACCGCGCGCCTGCCCCCGCGGCAGGGTCTACGGCGCCGGCAAGGCCGATGAAGGTCCTGACCAAGCGCGAGCGCGAATTGCGCAATATCAATATCACGCTCTACGTCGCGGCCCTGATGATCGTTGCTGCCGGCGCGCTATTCCTGAGCTTCGCGCTGCCACCGCTATCCAAGCTCATTGCCCTCTTCCTGCTCTCGGCTGGGTTCTATGGCGGCGGCCTGGTCACCTATGCAGTGAAGCCTTCCTTGCGGCCAGCGGGTGCCGCCTTTGCCGGCACCGGTTTGGCCTTGCTGCCGTTGTGCGCCATTGCCACGCATAGCACGCTGGAGATCTCCGGGCCAGCGACTTGGCTGGTATTCTCGGCCATCGGCACGGTAGCAGTGGGCTATGCGACGCTGGCGCTCAAGTCCCGTGTCCTGGCCTGGGTGGCCGTGCTGATTCTGGTCAGCACCGCCATGGCGGGCGCGGCCACGTTGCAGCGCGGAGTCCTCTACTACATGCTGATCCTGCTGGTGCTCTCGATCGTGCTGATGCTTCTCGCCTCACGCAGCGAAAGGATCCGCGCCTCGATCTTCTTCCAAGCGCTGCTCGGCACTGCGCAGCTGCTGCCTGCGTTCGTCTTCGTCCTGGCGGCGATCCTTGCCGAGATGCTCACCAGCCGGAATCTGTTCTGGATCTTCGCCTTGCTCACCGCCCAATTGCTGCTCAGTGTCAGGCTGCTCGCCAACCTGCGTTTGCTTCGCACGTATGCTGCCCGCGCCGCGTTCATGGGCGTGCTCGTCTCTGGCTGCAACTATCTCGGCATGACCGCAACGAGCACCTGGCTGGTGCTTGCCTACGCCTTCGGGCTCCAAACCGTGGCAGTCCTGCGCTGGGGGACCGGATACCGGCAGAGATTGGGATTGGCACTCAAGCACTTGCAAGTTGAACGCGCGGTGCTGTGGAGCGCCGGGATTGCCTCGGTCGCCTTCGCGTACTTTGCCGCAGAGGGCATCGAGGCCTTCATGCTCAGCTGCATCGCGGTTCCCATCTTCATGGCGTTGGCAGTGACGGGCCTGCTGCGCGGAGCCAAGCTGGAAATTGGAGCCATTGCGGTTCTTCCGCTCGTGACGCTGGTGGATCTGCAGATTTACAGCTGGCGTCCACTGCCGGCCTTCGTGCTGGCACTGCTCGGCCTTTCGCTGGCGCATCGCCGCAATCGCAGCCTGCTTAGGGAAATCACCGGGCACGTGCGCTGGGTACTGGCGCTGATTGGCGCAGGAGTGCTCGGCGCCGCGCTCCAGGAGCTCGCGACCGGTGGCGACGGATCTGCGAATGGCGCCGCCTCGTTGATTGCGGTGCTCCTGGTGATGTTCATCTTGTGGGTGGCGAATCTGGCGAGCCGATCCTTGCTGGAACGAGGATTGGCGCAGGCGCACCGGCTGGGCCGTGTGGGTGTTTCGGCGCTGCTCGGCGTGGTACTTCTGCTCGGCCTGAGAGTGCTCTCAACCAGGGGCGATGATGGCTACGGTGCAAGTTTGGTGGCGTTCCTCGGGCTCAGCTCGCTGGCCTGGTTCATCCTCGGCCTGGTGATTGCAGTGGGCCTGGTCATTGCCTCGGGGTGGCGGCTTCGCGATCTTCCTTCCCAGCGACCAGAGCTGGGACAGCCGATCAGCCTGGGGGCCGCCGGCTTGCTGCTGGGGCTCTATGCGCTCAGCTTCGGCAGGGATTTCTGGCCGCTGGCGATCGTCGTCGGGGCGGCTTCCTTGGGTTATTTCGCCTGGTGCCTGCGCCGTAGCATCAATCAGCAGTGGAAGGTCATCTACGCCGCGTTGGCCCAAGTGTTCTTCAGCTCCATGGTGTGGTGGGTTGCCTACAGCATGGAATTCGACATCCACGGCAGGTTCTGCCTGCTGCTGGTTTCAGTGGCCATCCCGCAATTGGTCCGCTTGCTGGCCGGCATCCGCAGAGGCAATGCGCTGCGTAGCGAATTGCGGTGGATGGCAGTTGGGCTGCTGGCGGGCATTCCAGCAGCAACGTTGGCTTACGGGCAGTTCGCTGGCGGCCTTGATCGGGGAGCGGTTCTCCTGGCCTGCTTGTTCTTCGGGCTGCACGGACTGGCTGCATTCAAGGCTGAGACCGGCCTAGCGGTAGCCAAGCGACAGCTCTATCTGGTGGCCCCGATTCTGTCGCTGATCCTGCTGATCAGCATTCCGGCGCTGGCAATGCCCGATGCGACCGGGTGGATCCGCGCCATCTGGTGGAGTTCGCAAGCTGCTTGCGCCATGCTGCTGGCGGTGGGCCTCGGCGCCCTCGTCCTTGAATGGCGTTCGCGTACCAAGAAGCAGTATTCGCTGGCCGTGGCGCTGGCCATCTTCCTTCCCGCGGTATGGGCCGCGGCATGGCAGGCAGGTTCTTGGTGGGCAGTTGCTGCGCACTTGTTGATGGCTTGCGCGTTCATCCTCATGGTGCACACGCGCACGAGTGCCTGGTATGCGGCCGGATCGAGCATCATGCTGGGTGTGGCTCTCCTGCGTGCGGTCTTCGAAGTGCGGCAAGCTGGCGGGGCCCTGGTGATGGAACCGATGGATGCCGCATGGGCACTGGCAGGCGCGGGCATGGGACTGTATCTGCTTGCCATCTTCCATGGGCGAATGAAGGAACCAGTACCGCGATATCCCCATTTCGGCTACCTCCATGAGGATCCGCCCGGTGCTGCTTCGCGATTGTATTTTGCCGGCATGCTCCTCGCGTTGCTGCTGGCAGGTGGGATCGGCCACCTCGATGCTGGCGCAACCTGGCAGGTGGTTGGCGGCGCGCTGCTCATCTTCGGTGTTGCGGTGCTGGTGCGGCTCTACGAGCTTCCCCAGCCGCTGGTGCCTTTCGCAGTGGACGGCTTCATTCTCCTCGGGGCCCTGCTGGCGCTCAGCAGCTATGCGCAGATCGCCGGCGCACCGCGGGCCAGCAGCGTGGCAGCCTATGCCTGCATTGTTGCAGCAGTGCTGGTGGTGTGGCGCAATGCCAGAGCCGATGCGCGATTGCAGAAGATCTACCTGCTGGCTGCATCGGCTGCCGGCAGCCTGGCCTTGCTGACGGCGCTGGTCGAATCCAATGGTGCAGCCCAGGTGATCGGACTGGTCTTCTTCGGCGCACTGGTGGCGTGGGGGTTGAAACTGGGGGAGCGGCTGTTCATCTGGTGGGGTGCGGCAGCCATCACCCTGGCAGTCTTGTGGTTCCTGCGCGACCTGGCGTTCCTCTGGCTGGTGATCATCGGCCTGGGGCTGATTGCCGCCGCGGTCTTCAAGCTGGTGAAAGTTGACAAGCAGGAATCCGTGCCGACGAAGCAAGGAAGCCTGGCAGATCCACCGCTGCCTGCGGGGCCGGAGCGGACCGGACAGGATGGGCCAGAGTCGTCGTGAGGTCAAGATCACGGGCACGGATAGGCATAAAAGATTTGCGCGATCGTGGCCGACCTGTCAGACTAGATAAGTTGCTTCAGTGCAACCCGGTCCCCATTTATGGGGTAACCGGATCTGGTTTGAACGACCGGGATCGACTCTCACGCAGGATAATGCCTGGGGTTCGGGATCGATACAACTGCTTCAAACTATAAGGCCCCTCGATAAGGTGAAAACTTTGTGGGTGTTTTGTGACTGAAATTTTCACGACACGCCCGAGCGCGGGGGTCGGAGCCTCCTGCGGGTGAGGAACCCGGATCTGATCCGGATTCAGCCGCAGAGCAAGGCGTGCCGGTCCGGAAGGACCCGTATACAGGCACAGAAACTTTAGATAGTGCTAACAGAAAGAGGCATGACGCCATGGCGGGACAGAAAATCCGCATCCGGCTGAAGTCGTATGACCACGAGGTCATTGACGTTTCGGCCCGGAAGATCGTTGAGACGGTCACGCGCGCAGGCGCAACCGTAGTCGGCCCAGTGCCGCTGCCAACGGAGAAGAACGTGTACTGCGTTATCCGTTCGCCACACAAGTACAAGGACAGCCGTGAGCACTTCGAAATGCGCACGCACAAGCGTCTGATCGACATCGTTGATCCGACCCCGAAGGCTGTTGATTCGCTGATGCGTCTCGACCTGCCAGCGGATGTCAACATCGAAATCAAGCTTTAAGGGGAGGTGGCGAGAAAACTATGACCGCAACCCGTAATTTCAAGGGCCTGTTGGGCACGAAGCTCGGCATGACCCAGGTTTGGGATTCGAACAACAACCTGATCCCTGTCACCGTCGTGCAGGCTGACAGCAACGTTGTCACCAAGCTCATCACTGAAGAGCGCGATGGCTACACCGCAGTTCAGATCGGCTACGGCCAGATCGATCCTCGCAAGGTCACCAAGCCAATGGCTGGCCACTTCGAGGCTGCTGGCGTTACCCCACGTCGCCACCTGGTAGAACTGCGCACCGCAGACGCTGCCGAGTACACCGCAGGCCAGGAGCTCTCCGTAGAGGTCTTCGAAGCCGGCCAGAAGGTCGACGTCGTAGGCACCTCGAAGGGTAAGGGCTTCGCCGGCGTTATGAAGCGCCACAACTTCTCCGGTGTTGGCGCATCGCACGGTGCTCACAAGAACCACCGTAAGCCAGGTTCCATCGGCGGCGCATCGACCCCAGGTCGCGTATTCCGCGGACAGAAGATGGCCGGTCGCATGGGTGCTGAGCGTGTTACCACTCAGAACCTGACCATTCACGCTATCGACGTTGAGAAGAACCTCCTGCTGATCAAGGGTGCCGTTCCAGGCGCCCGCGGCCGCGTCGTTCTCGTACGCAACGCCGTGAAGGGAGCATAAGTAAATGACTAAGGCACTTAACGTCGAACTGCCTGCAGAGATCTTCGACGTACAGACCAACGTCCCGCTGCTGCACCAGGTTGTCGTCGCACAGCTTGCTGCTGCCCGCCAGGGTACCCACAAGACCAAGGACCGCTCCGAGGTTTCGGGTGCAGGTCGCAAGCCGTTCAAGCAGAAGGGTACCGGCCGCGCCCGCCAGGGTTCGATCCGTGCTCCGCACATGACCGGCGGTGGCATTGTCCACGGTCCAACCCCACGTGACTACTCGCAGCGTACCCCGAAGAAGATGAAGGCTGCTGCACTGCGCGGCGCCCTGTCTGATCGCGCACGCTTCGATCGCGTCCACGTGATTGAGAACCTGGTTGCTGGCGAAACGCCTTCGACCAAGGAAGCTCTGGCTACCTTGCGTTCGCTCACCGAGCGCAAGAACCTGCTTGTCGTCATCGATCGCGCCAACGATGTTGCAGCCCTCTCGGTTCGCAACCTCGTCAATGTGCACGTTCTGTACGTCGACCAGCTGAACACCTACGATGTTCTGGTTTCGGATGACGTAGTCTTCACCAAGGCTGCCTTCGATGCCCTGGTCCAGAAGGAGGAAGCCAAGTGAGCGCGTTCTCAAAGGCTCCACACGACGTGGTCATCGCACCTGTCGTTTCGGAAAAGAGCTACGGTCTGATCGACGAAGGTCAGTACACCTTCGAGGTGGCACCAGGCTCCAACAAGTCGGAAATCAAGTACGCCGTTGAAGCCATCTTCAACGTCAAGGTTGACTCCGTTAACACCATCAACCGAGCTGGCAAGCGCAAGCGCACCCGCTTCGGGTGGGGTGCGCGCAAGAACACCAAGCGCGCCATCGTCACCTTGAAGGACGGCTCGATTGACATCTTCGGCGGTCCGCTTTCCTAAGCGGAGACCACTTTAACGAGGAATATAAATAATGGGAATTCGTAAGTACAAGCCGACTACCCCGGGCCTTCGCGGCTCGTCGGTAGCCGACTTCGCAGAAATCACCCGATCGACTCCGGAAAAGTCGTTGGTTCGTCCACTGACCAAGTCAGGCGGCCGTAACAACTCCGGTAAGATCACCACCCGTCACAAGGGTGGCGGACACAAGCGCGCCTACCGCGTGATCGACTTCCGTCGTCACGACAAGGACGGCGTTCCGGCAAAGGTCGCTCACATCGAGTACGACCCGAACCGTACCGCACGCATTGCGCTGCTCCACTACGTGGACGGCACCAAGCGCTACATCATCGCACCGAACAACCTGAAGCAGGGCGACGCTATTGAAGCCGGCGCAAACGCCGACATCAAGCCAGGCAACAACCTGCCACTGCGTAACATCCCGGTTGGTACCGTGATCCACGCTGTTGAGCTCCGCCCAGGTGGCGGCGCCAAGATGGCTCGTTCCGCTGGTGCATCGATCCAGCTGGTAGCCCGCGAGGGCCGCTACGCTCAGCTGCGTTTGCCTTCGGGCGAAATCCGCAACGTTGATGTGCGCTGCCGCGCAACCATCGGCGAAGTTGGCAACGCTGAGCAGATCAACATCAACTGGGGCAAGGCCGGCCGCATGCGCTGGAAGGGCGTACGCCCAACCGTTCGCGGTGTTGTCATGAACCCAGTTGACCACCCACATGGTGGCGGTGAAGGCAAGACCTCCGGTGGTCGTCACCCGGTCAACCCTAACGGTAAGCGTGAGGGACGCACCCGTCGTCCAAACAAGGAAAGCGACAAGCTCATTGTGCGTCGCCGCAAGACCGGCAAGAACAAGCGATAGGAGCCTGGAAACATGCCACGCAGCCTGAAGAAAGGCCCCTTCGTCGATCAGCACCTGTTCCTGAAGGTCGTTGCTGAAAACGAAAAGGGCACCAAGAACGTCATCAAGACGTGGTCCCGCCGTTCGATGATCATCCCGGACATGCTGGGACACACCATCGCCGTACACGACGGTCGCAAGCACATCCCAGTGTTCGTCACCGAATCGATGGTTGGACACAAGCTCGGAGAGTTTGCCCCAACCCGTACGTTCCGTGGCCACGTGAAGGACGACAAGAAGGGCAAGCGCCGCTAGGCCCCGCGAGGGTACTAGTATCGCTTAGCACTTCTTCGATAGACGAGAGAAGGATAGCAATGGAAGCCAAGGCAATTGCGCGTCACATCCGCGTAACGCCTATGAAGGCCCGGCGCGTCGTCAACCTTGTTCGTGGTCTGCAGACCAACGAGGCACTGGCCATCTTGAAGTTTGCCCCACAGGCAGCTTCGGAGCCGGTATACAAGGTTGTCGCATCGGCAGTGGCTAACGCCCGTGCCGCCGCGGACCGCGCAGGTGAAGCATTCAATGAGGACGAGCTGTTTATCAGCGAAGCGTTTGTTGACGAAGGTCCGACCATGAAGCGGTTCCAGCCGCGTGCACAGGGTCGCGCATTCCAGATCAAGAAGCGCACCAGCCACGTGACTGTGGTTGTTTCAACCACGCAGAAGGGTGGGGAGAACTAAATGGGACAGAAGATTAACCCGAACGGTTTCCGTCTCGGCATCACCACCGATCACGTTTCCCACTGGTTCGCTGATTCCAGCAAGCCAGGCCAGCGCTACGCTGACTACGTGAAGGAAGATGTCCAGATCCGCGCCCTGCTGTCTAACGGCATGGACCGCGCTGGCATCGCCCGCGTCGAGATCGAGCGTACCCGTGACCGCGTACGTGTGGATATCCACACTGCACGTCCAGGTATCGTCATTGGTCGTCGCGGCGCAGAAGCTGACCGCATTCGCGGCGAGCTGGAAAAGCTCACCAAGAAGCAGGTTCAGCTGAACATCCTCGAGGTCAAGAACCCTGACATGGAGGCCATGCTGGTCGCCCAGGGCATCGCCGAGCAGCTTGCTTCCCGCGTGGCTTTCCGCCGTGCGATGAAGAAGGCAATGCAGTCGGCAATGCGCGCTGGTGCCAAGGGCATCCGCGTTCAGTGCTCCGGTCGACTTGGCGGCGCAGAAATGTCCCGCAAGGAGTTCTACCGCGAAGGCCGTGTGCCGCTGCACACCCTGCGCGCGAACATCGACTTCGGCAAGTTCGAAGCCAAGACCACCTTCGGCCGCATCGGCGTGAAGGTCTGGATCTACAAGGGTGACGTTACCGCCAAGGAACTGGCTGCACAGCAGGCTGCTGCTCCAGCTCGTGGTGGCCGTGGCGGCAACGACCGTCCACGTGGCGGCGAACGCCGTCGTCGCAACGATCGCAAGGGCGCTGCAGCTCCGGCTGCGGAAGGAGGACAGGCTTAAATGCTTATCCCACGTCGTGTGAAGTTCCGCAAGCAGCACCACCCGAAGCGTTCGGGCGCTGCTAAGGGCGGCACCACCGTAGCTTTCGGTGAGTTCGGTATCCAGGCGTTGACCCCGGCTTACGTGACTAACCGTCAGATCGAAGCCGCTCGTATCGCCATGACCCGTTACATCAAGCGTGGCGGTAAGGTCTGGATCAACATCTACCCAGACCGTCCGCTGACCAAGAAGCCTGCCGAAACCCGCATGGGTTCCGGTAAGGGTTCGCCGGAGTGGTGGGTCGCCAACGTCAAGCCAGGACGAGTCATGTTTGAACTCGGTGGCGTCAGTGAAGAGGTAGCTAAAGAGGCATTGCGTCTTGCAATCCACAAGCTGCCAATGAAGGCACGCATCGTGCGTCGTGAAGGTGGTGAATAGGGATGTCTATCGGTTCGAAGGACCTTAGCATTGAGTCCCTGGACGGCTTCGATACCGCTCGTTTGAACGAGGAATTGAAGAAGGCCAAGGCAGAACTGTTCAACCTGCGTTTCCAGTCGGCTACCGGCCAGCTGGAATCCCACGGGAACCTGAAGGCAATCAAGCGCGATATCGCCCGCATCTACACTGTGCTGCGCGAGCGCGAGCTGGGCATTCGTGAGGATGTCGTTGTTCCGGTTGAAGAAACCAAGAAGGATTCCAAGTAATGAGCGAGAAGGAGAACGGTGTGGATAACGCTACCGAGCGTAACGACCGCAAGACCCTCCGTGGTTACGTGGTATCCGACAAGATGCAGAAGACCATCGTCGTAGACGTTGAGGACCGTGTGAAGCACGCCCTCTACGGCAAGGTTATGCGTCGCAACAAGAACGTAAAGGCTCACGACGAGAACAACGAAGCCGGCATCGGCGACTTGGTTGTCATCGCTGAGACCCGCCCGCTGTCCGCTGACAAGCGCTGGCGTCTCGTTGAGATCGTAGAGAAGGCTAAGTAAGCTTCCCCGCGATTTCACGGATCTCGTGATTGAAGAAACGCCCCGGACTTTTCGCAAGAAGAGTCCGGGGCTTTTCTGTATTCAATGCCGTGAATGACATCTGGCACCGCCCCATCGAATGGGCCGTGCAGCGATCAACAGGCAACTGACAGCCGCCTAACCGCTAATAGCGACTGCGGTGTTGGCAGGCTAGATTTTTCTCTTTCGATAAGTTCGAGGGGAATAACCCAGCACCTTCCGGAAATCGGCAGCGAGATGGGCTTGATCTGCATATCCCAGCTCCGCGGCAATGCCCGCGATGGAGGCCCCAGGGTCCTCGCGCAGCCTATGGGCTGCTTCTTGCAAGCGATAGCGCCGAATCACTGCCAGCGGTCCCAGACCCAAATACCGTTCCGAAATCCGTTGCAGGCTGCGCGAACTGAGCGACAGGTGCTGGGCCAATTGGGAAACCCTCACGATCCCGCGTTCCATGGCCACAGCGTCGAGCAATTCATTGGCACGAAGGCCTTCGCGCGACGCGTGTGGAAGATGGGCGTTGAACCACGAGCTGAAGGCATCAGCACAAGCGGCTCCGTTGCCTTCGTGGGAGCCCAGCGTTTTGATCTCTGTGATCGCGGCCAGCAGCTCAGGCGCGTTGAACTGGATTTCCTGGTCCAGCAGCTGCACAGGCTCCACACCCAGAGCCTGAGCAGTTGCGGGCCGGAGCAAAGCTGAGACGGCCCATCCGCTGCAGGACAGGTCGCGGTGCGATGCTCCGCTGGCCGGGCCGGAAAGCGTTACCCCCTCTGCCTGAACGACCAGATTCATTTGCGGAAAGGGCAGCAATTCCTGTCTTGAGGTGCGTCCCGGGGCAATGTCCCATTCCACTAGCCAAAACCACGAGACCAACTCCCTGAGGCACGGATCGGGCGAGTAGCGCTCGATTGCCGGTAGGCGGGCGGGATACAAAACGCCGCGCGGATCTGCTGCAGCTTCCTCCATGGCCTACCACCCGTACAAGTTGTCGCAAATTTACAAGAACCAGCCTGCCACACACTCCTAGGCTGAAGATATGGAAAATCTCGAAGAAGCCACGCACGGCGTGACAGGAACGCATACCACTGCTGGCGTGCCGCATGGGGTCACCAGCTTGACGCCATTCTTGGCGGTACCCAACGCAAGGGCAGCCCTGGACTTCTATGCAGAAGTCTTTGGCGCCACCATAGTGGATTCGACCGAAATGGGCGGAGCAGTAGTCCACGCGGAGATAGATTTCGGCAATGGCCACTTGCAGATTGGCGAACCGTCACCTGCCTATGGATTGGTCGTGCCACCGGCGGCTCCGAACGCCTGCTATTCCTTGGGATACTACTGCGAAAATGCAGATGCGGTAGTGGCCAGGGCCGAAGCTGCAGGTGCCACGATTCGAGAGCCGCTGAGCAACTTCGTCTCGGGGGACCGCTTTGCATCAATCCTCGATCCCTTTGGCGTCCGCTGGTCCATCATGTCGAGGGTTCAGGATCTGTCGGCGGAAGAGAGCGCACGGCGTGTAGCGCAGTGGGCATCGCAGCAATCGTGAATTGGCCAAAGGCTTAGCTGGACGCGAGCCGACCGGCAACGAACGGATGGGAAAGCGACCTGACCGGAATCACAATTCGGATCGCGTAGGCTCGGGGCGTGATGATTCGACGACGAATGCCGTACTTTGGTTGGCCTGCCGGCGCGGTTCTGATTCTCGCCCTAGTTGCTGGAGCCCTTCCGTATCTGGGTTTCCTCGGCGGTGGATGGATTCCCAAGCTCCAGGCTTTCCAACCTTACCTCCTGCTCCTTCCGGCAGCGGGCTTGGTTATTGGCCTGCTGGGCAAGAAGTGGATGATCAGCGGATGCCTGTTCGTGCTCCTGCTATGCGGGACAGTGCCCAACGTGCAGCTGAACGCTGTCGAGGGGCAGTCGGGAAACGACAACTCCGAGCTGGTCGTCTTATCGTTCAATGCGTTGAAAGCTGGAGCGGACCCTGAACAGCTCGCGGAAGTGATCAGCAGGACGGAACCGCAGATTCTCGTCCTGGTGGAAACCAGCGAACCATTGCACCGGCAGCTCGCAAGGCGGGGCGCCCTGGACGACCTCGGCTATCGGAGCCACGAGGCGCCCAGTGGGGGAGAACGGGATACCGTGATCTTCTCAAAGTATCCATTGCAGGAACGCGTCAGCGATCTGGATGCAGAAGCCACGGGTTGGTATTCCTTGCCTGTCGTCGATGTGCAGGCACCTGGAGGCCTCGTGAGCGTGGCCGGCATCCATATCTATCCGCCAGTCGGCGATGCGCAAAGGTGGGAGCGGGGCTTGGCTTCGGTCATCGACTGGTCGGAACAGCAGAAGGACAATCCGGTGATCCTTGCCGGCGACTTCAACTCTGTTCGCTCGCATCCTGCGTTCCGTGCCCTGGGGGACGGATTCGTGCAGGCTGGCGGCTTCTTGCCCCGCCCGACTTGGCCAGCTGGACGGAGCTTCCCGCCGCTGATCGGCATTGACCATATAGTGGCAAAGGAACTCAATGTGACGGATTCTTCCTCGCATGCGGTCGGAGGTTCTGATCACCTGGCTGTGAGCGCCACTGTCGAGTTCATGGAGTGAGCCAAAAATTAATGCCGATTATGGCAATTCGTCAGCATTGCGTCCGCGACAGCGCCTAGTTGGGACTGCGAAGGCATCCGGAAGCCGCTGCAAGCGGCGAGCTGCCTCAATCGATGCCAGCACCAAAACCCCGGAATTCTGGGAATCTGGACTGCCAGCGGTGTGACGAACGACGCTCGCCTTTCTCTTACCACACCATTTCGGATTCGCGCCACTCTAGGCTAGACTTAAGAATCTGTGCGCATGATGTTCGAGGACTATCCACCTTCGGCATGATGCAGTGCGGTCCAAATCCGTTTGGTCGCGCAAGCGCAGCCTCGATATTTTACGCCTCGGCCCTGCCGGCAATTGGGATCAGCATTCGGTGCGCCCGCGCCAGTGGGGGTAAGCGATACGTATCGTGGAGACCATATCCGTTCCGCAAGGCTCATTCATGAGAACCAGCGAGACGACAGGAGTAAGAAGTGATTCAGCAGGAGTCGCGACTGAAGGTTGCCGATAACACCGGTGCCAAGGAAATCCTTGCCATTCGTGTTCTTGGCGGCTCGAAGCGTCGCTACGCAAGCATTGGCGACACCATTGTCGCTACCGTCAAGGATGCAATTCCTGGCGGCAACGTGAAGAAGGGCGACGTCGTCAAGGCAGTCGTCGTTCGCACCAAGAAGGAAATCCGTCGTGCAGACGGTTCCTACATCAAGTTCGACGAGAACGCTGCAGTGATCCTCAAGGGTGACGCTGCCGATCCTCGTGGCACTCGTATTTTCGGCCCAGTGGGCCGCGAGCTTCGTGACAAGAAGTTCATGAAGATCGTTTCCCTGGCTCCGGAGGTGCTGTAACCATGGGCGCAAAGATCAAGAAGGGTGACCTGGTCCAGGTCATCGCTGGCAAGGATCGTGGCCTGCAGGGCAAGGTCCTGAAGGTCATAACCGAGTCCAACCGCGTGCTGGTCGAAGGCGTCAACCGCGTCACCAAGCACACCAAGGCAGGTCAGACCGAATCCGGTTCGGCCACTGGCGGCATCGAGGTTGTCGAGGCTCCAGTGCACGTTTCCAACGTTGCAGTGGTTGACCCAGAGACCAAGAAGCCAACCCGCGTCGGCTTCCGCGAGGAAACCGTTGAAAAGAACGGCGTGTCCAAGACTGTACGCGTCCGTTACGCCAAGGCTTCCGGAAAGGATCTGTAATGACTGAAGCAGCCACCAAGATCCAGCCACGTCTGAAGGCTAAGTACGCAGCAGACATCCGCCCTGCCCTGCAGGAGCAGTTCAACTACGCCAACCCAATGCAGGTACCAACCCTGACCAAGGTTGTCGTGAACATGGGTGTTGGCGAAGCAGCCAAGGACTCGAAGCTCATTGAAGGCGCCGTACGCGACCTGACCGCAATTACCGGTCAGAAGCCAGTGGTTACCAAGGCCCGCAAGTCGATCGCTCAGTTCAAGCTGCGCGAAGGCATGCCAATCGGTACCCACACCACCCTGCGTAACGATCGCATGTGGGAATTCGTCGACCGCCTGATCACCCTGGCACTGCCTCGTATCCGCGACTTCCGTGGCCTGAGCGACCGCCAGTTCGATGGCAATGGCAACTACACTTTCGGTCTGACCGAACAGTCGATGTTCCATGAAATCGATGTGGACAAGGTTGACCGCGTACGTGGTATGGACATCACCGTCGTTACCACCGCCAAGACTGATGACGAAGGCCGCGCCTTGCTCAAGGCTCTGGGCTTCCCATTCAAGACCAACAACTAATCTCACTACGTTACAGGTCCGCTAAGGAAACCGTAACGAGGAAGGGCTGAAGCCCACATGTCTATGACAGATCCAGTCGCAGATATGCTGACTCGTCTGCGCAACGCCAACTCGGCTTACCACGACACTGTGTCGATGCCGTCGAGCAAGCTGAAAGTGCGCATTGCCAACATCCTCAAGGAACAGGGCTACATCGCCTCGTTCGAGGAAGTTGCAGCAGAAGTCGGCAAGACTCTGACTATCACTTTGAAGTACGGCCCATCGCGTGAGCGTTCGATCGCTGGCGTACGCCGTATCTCCAAGCCAGGTCTTCGCGTTTACGCAAAGTCCACCAACCTGCCTCACGTGCTCGGTGGCCTTGGCATCGCTATCCTGTCCACCTCCTCCGGTCTGCTTACCGACCGTCAGGCTGCAAAGAAGGGCGTGGGTGGGGAAGTCCTCGCCTACGTCTGGTAACGGGAAAGGGGAAACATACAATGTCACGTATTGGACGTCTTCCGATTTCCGTACCTGCCAACGTTGAGTTGAATGTCGACGGCCAGCTGGTCGCCGTCAAGGGTCCCAAGGGTGAACTTTCGATCACCGTCAAGGCTCCTATCACCGTTGCCAAGGACGAGAACACTGTTACCGTCAGCCGCCCGAACGACTCCCGCGAGGCTCGTTCGCTGCACGGTCTGACCCGCACCCTGATCAACAACATGATCGTTGGTGTGACCGAGGGTTACGAGAAGAAGCTCGAAATCCACGGTACCGGTTACCGCGTACAGGCTAAGGGTGCCGACCTGGAGCTTGCTCTGGGCTACTCGCACCCAGTGAAGGTTGCTGCCGTTGACGGCATCACCTTCTCGGTCGAGGGCAACAACAAGATCACCGTTGCTGGTATCGACAAGCAGCACGTCGGTGAGGTTGCCGCTAACATCCGCAAGCTGCGCAAGACCGAGCCTTACAAGGGCAAGGGCATTCGCTACGCTGGCGAGATCATCCGCCGCAAGGTCGGAAAGGCTGGTAAGTAAACATGGCTATCGGAATCAAGGGCAAGAGCAAGTCCGCTCAGCGCGGTCGTCGTCACCAGCGTTTGCGCAAGCACATCGTTGGTACCTCCGTTCGTCCACGCCTGGTTGTCAACCGCTCGGCTCGTCACATCTTCGTTCAGATCGTAGACGACTCGCAGGGCATCACCCTGGCCAGCGCATCGACCATGGAAGCAGATCTTCGCGCAAGCGATGCCGACAAGACCGCAAAGTCCAAGCGCATTGGCGAGCTCGTTGCAGAGCGCGCCAAGGCTGCTGGCATCGAAGCAGTTGTCTTCGACCGCGGTGGCAACAAGTACCACGGTCGCGTGGCTGCTGTTGCTGAAGGCGCACGTGAAGGTGGGCTGGCACTGTGAGCGAAGCAACTAACAAGAAGGAAACTCAGGTGTCTGAAGCTACTGAAGCAGTCGAGACTGCATCGGCTCCCGCTACCGAGAACGCAGGATCCCGTCGCGGCGAAGGCCGCGGTCGTGGTGAAGGCCGTGGACGTGGCGAAGGCCGCGGTCGTGGTCGCGACCAGAAGGATAACCGCAACGAAGACAAGGACAAGTTCCTTGAGCGCGTTGTAGCTATCAACCGCGTCTCCAAGGTCGTCAAGGGTGGTCGTCGCTTCAGCTTCACCGCACTTGTGGTCGTTGGCGACGGCAACGGTCTGGTTGGCGTTGGCTACGGTAAGGCCAAGGAAGTTCCTGCTGCTATCGCCAAGGGCGTTGAAGAGGCCAAGAAGTCCTTCTTCCGCGTTCCACGCGTTGGCACCACCATTCCACACCTGGTCAAGGGTGAGGCCGCCGCTGGCGTCGTCTTGCTCCGCCCAGCAGCTCCTGGTACCGGTGTTATCGCCGGCGGTCCAGTGCGCGCCGTGTTGGAGTGCGCAGGCATCCACGACATCCTGTCGAAGTCGATGGGTTCGCAGAACCAGATCAACATCGTTCAGGGCACCATTGCTGCACTGAAGGCTCTGGAAGAGCCTCAGGCTGTTGCTGCTCGCCGCGGTCTTCCGCTGGACGAGGTTGCACCAGCAGCAATGCTGCGTCACATCCAGTCCCAGAAGGCAGGTGCTTAATCAATGGCTAAGAACATTGTTCCAAGCGACGCCAAGCTGGCAATCACCCAGGTCAAGTCCATCATTGGTGGTAACCAGGGCCAGCGCGACGTTGTTCGCTCGCTGGGTCTGAAGCGCATCGGTCACACCGTTGTCCGCACCGCCGATCCTGTGACTGTTGGCATGGTCAACAAGGTCCCACACCTGCTGAAGGTCGAGGAGGCGAAGTAGAGATGGCTGAAGAAAAAGCACTTAAGGTTCACCACCTGCGCCCAGCTGAGGGTGCCAAGACCGCTAAGACCCGCGTGGGTCGCGGTGAGGGCTCGAAGGGCAAGACCGCAGGTCGCGGTACCAAGGGTACCAAGGCTCGTTACCAGGTGAAGGCAGGCTTCGCAGGTGGTCAGCTTCCGCTGCACATGCGTCTGCCAAAGCTGCGCGGCTTCAAGAACCCATTCCGCGTCGAGTTCCAGGTTGTAAACCTGGACAAGATCTCGGAGCTGTTCCCAGAAGGTGGCGAAGTCACCGTTGAGGCACTGGTTGCCAAGGGCGCCGTTCGCAAGAACCAGCCTGTCAAGGTCCTGGGCACCGGCGACATCACGGTCAAGGTTGACGTGAAGGTTGACGCCTTCTCGACTTCCGCAGCCGAGAAGATTGCTGCTGCTGGCGGCTCGGCAAACACCCTCTAATACAGGGTCAAGCCTTTGAATAGTCCCGGTTCGGGTTGAGCAATCAACGCGAACCGGGACTTTCTTATTCTCTCGGCGAAACATTCTAAGATTTCTAATAATTGCTTGGCTGATTAGTCGGTTTAGTTTCAATTCTGCAAACATTCCTGCGCTTTTCGTGTGGCGCATTTGGCAGGATTGCCTAACTGACCGCTAGAATCGTTAGGTCTGGGAAGAATCTCTTCCTCAGACTCAAGCACTTACTTCAGGAGGACGCTTGTTCAGCGCCATAGCCCGAGTTTTTCGGACGCCTGATCTGCGCAACAAGTTGCTGTTCACGCTTGGGATCATTGCGATCTATCGTGTCGGCGTATTCATTCCCGCACCGGGCATTGATTACAGCAACGTTCAGCAGTGTCTGGCAATGGGTGAAACCACCGGTGGACTTTATTCATTCGTGAACCTGTTCAGCGGCGGAGCCCTGTTGCAGGTATCGGTTTTCGCAATGGGAATCATGCCGTATATTACTGCGGCAATTATTGTCCAGTTGCTGCGTGTGGTGATCCCGCACTTCGAGGCACTGCACAAGGAAGGCCAAGCCGGCCAGGCCAAGATGACGCAGTACACGCGTTACCTGACCATCGCCCTGGCACTGCTGCAGGGAACCACCTTGGTCACCCTGGCGCGTACCGGGAGCCTGTTCCCAAGCTGCACCCTTCCGCTGATCCCGGATGACTCGCTGATCGTCATCTTGCTGATGATCATCACCCTGACTGCAGGCACCGGCCTGATCATGTGGATGGGCGAGCTGATCACCGAACGCGGCATCGGCAACGGCATGTCCATCTTGATCTTCATCTCCATCGCTTCGGGCTTCCCATCCTCGATGGGCGCGATCTTCCAGGCACAGGGCATCATGACCTTCATCGGCGTGCTGCTGGTGGGCCTGCTGATTGTGGCCCTGGTGGTCTTCGTTGAGCAGTCCCAGCGCCGTGTCCCGGTGCAGTACGCCAAGCGCACAGTGGGACGCCGTACCGTGGGCGGCACCTCCACCTATATTCCACTGAAGCTGAACATGGCGAACGTGATCCCAGTGATCTTCGCCAGTTCCATTCTGGCGCTGCCGCAGATGATCGTTCAGTTCAACCAGAACGACGACGGTACCCTGCCCGAGTGGGCGATGTGGCTGCAGGAGCACTCTGCGACGTCCTCGCCGTGGTACATGCTGGTGTATACCCTGCTGATCATCGGCTTCACCTACTTCTACGTTGCGATTACCTTCAACCCTGAAGAGGTCGCAGACAACATGAAGAAGTACGGCGGATTCATCCCGGGCATTCGCGCAGGTCGTCCGACCGCGCAGTACCTGCAGTACGTGATTTCCCGTATTACCTTCCCGGGCGCCCTGTACCTAGCGTTCGTTGCGTTGATTCCACTGATTGCCTTCGTGCTGTTCAACGCTGATCAAAGCTTCCCATTTGGCGGTACATCGATCCTGATTATGGTTGGTGTGGGTTTGGAAACCGTCAAGCAAATCAATGCTCAAATGCAGCAACGGAACTATGAAGGGCTTCTGCGATGAGTCGACTGCTAATTATTGGACCTCCCGGTGCCGGCAAAGGCACCCAGGCCGTAAAGATCTCCGAGCGCTTGGACATTGTTGCCATCTCGACCGGTGACATCTTCCGTGCCAACGTCAAGGGCGGCACCCCGCTGGGCCTCGAAGCCAGCAAGTACATTGACAACGGGGACTTCGTCCCTGATTCGGTCACCAACAACATGGTTGAAGACCGCCTGAACCAGGACGACGTAGCCAACGGCTTTCTGCTGGACGGCTACCCGCGCACCAGTGCGCAGGTCGATGCACTGGATGCGATGCTGGCCAACAAGGGCATCGCCCTGGACGCAGTGCTGCAGCTGACCGCCGATGATGACGAGCTGGTTGCCCGCCTGCTGAAGCGTGCCGAAATCGAAGGCCGCGCCGATGACACCGAAGAGGTCATCCGCCACCGCCTGAGCCTGTACAACGAAGAGACTCGCGTCGTTGTAGAGCGCTACGAGGAACGCGGCATCGTGCGCAAGGTCGACGGCCTGGGCGCTATCGACGAAGTCACCGAACGTGTTCTTGCGGCGTTGAACGTCAACGCCTAGGCACAAGCGTTACAACGCGCAGGGACCGTGCAGCAACAATGGATGTTGCAGCCCGGTCCCTGCGCACTTTTTGCATTGATGGACCTTGCAGATGCCGGCAACGGCACCGGGCGGGACATCACACTTTAAGGCAGGGGAATCACATTGGCATTAGGACAGCCGAAAATCGAGTACAAGTCCAACTCCGAGATCTTGAAAATGCGCAAGGCCGGGTTGGTTCTGGCTGAAGCACTGGACGAAGCTGTCGCGATGGCCCGCCCGGGCGTGCGGACCGAAGCTATCAACGAGGTTTTCGGCAAGGTGCTGGAACGCCACAACGCAACCAGCAACTTTCTCGGCTACCACGGTTTCCCAGCCAACATCTGCGCGTCGGTCAACCATGAGGTAGTCCACGGCTTCCCGTCCGACTACGAGCTGAAGGACGGCGATGTGCTGAAGATCGATGGCGGCGCCGTCGTGGAGGGCTGGCACGCCGACTCGGCCCGCACCGTCCTGGTCGGGGAAAACATCGACCCGGCCGACCAGCGCCTGAGCGATATCACCGAGCAGGCCATGTGGGCCGGCATTGCTGCCGCAGCCAACGCACGCTTCGTCGGCCAGATCGGGCAGGCCATCGATGACTATGTCACCAGCCAGCCAGGCGACGAGCTTGGCATCCTCGAAGACTACTGCGGCCACGGCATCGGCTCGCAGATGCACATGGCACCGGACGTGCTGAACTACAACTCCGGACACCGCGGCCCACGGATCAAGCCAGGCATGTGCTTGGCCATTGAGCCAATGCTCGTACGCGGCGGCATCGAGACCTCCGTGCTGGAAGATGACTGGACGGTAGTCACCAACGACAAGTCCAACGCCTCGCAGTGGGAGCACACCGTAGCCTTCCACATGGGCGGCATCTGGGTATTGACCGCGCACGACGGGGGAGCGGCGGGCCTGGCTCCATTCGGCGTGACCCCATCGCCGATCCAGGGCTAACGCCACCCCGGAAACCATGGGATCCAGTACGCCACCGCGCTGTGGCGTGCTGGATCTAACATTTTAAATATCGATGAACGATTGGCACTGCGAGAACTAATGCCGTATCGTTGTTTGTTGGTTCTTGATTTAATTGCGCCTAAAACCCTTAGGTTTTCGGTACAGGGATCAAGAGCCGGAACCAATTACTTGTTGGTGGAAATTGCCAACAAAAAAAGTTAGCGGGGAAAATGGGCAAGAAGGAAGGCGTCATCCAGGTAGAGGGCACCGTCTCGGAGGCACTGCCGAACGCGATGTTCCGCGTGGAGCTGCCAAATGGACACGTAGTGCTCGCCACTATCTCGGGTAAGATGCGTCAGCACTACATTCGAATCCTCCCAGAGGACCGAGTGCAGGTTGAAATGAGCCCATACGACCTCAACCGAGGTCGCATCGTCTACCGCTACAAGTAAATCTGCACAACCCAAGACTCTCCCAGCAGGCCAAAGCGCAGTCATGCGCAACAACCGCTGGATGATTGTTCTTGGGCGAAGCTATTTACTGCTCCACATTCAACTGCAACCGCAAAAGGACAAAGCCTTGAAGGTTAACCCTAGCGTGAAGCCGATCTGCGACAAGTGCAAGGTGATCCGTCGTAACGGCGTGGTCATGGTGATCTGCGAGAACCCACGCCACAAGCAGCGTCAGGGCTAATTCCGTTCTTACGGGATTCCCACGCGTAGTCAATTAGGCAGTATCAGCCAGGACGGAAGTTCTGGTGCACCCCCGGATTCGGAGGCCGGGGCCGTGAGCAATCACGGAAGATGCTGCTCCAGACCTCCGTTCGTTGAAAGGTAGCCACTTGGCTCGTTTAGCAGGCGTGGATATTCCACGCGAGAAGCGCGTAATCATCGCGCTGACTTACATCTACGGCGTGGGCAAGACCCGTGCAGAAGAGACCATCGCAGCGACCGGTATCAACCCGGACACTCGCGTCAAGGATCTCACCGATGACCAGCTCGTGCAGCTGCGCGACTTCGTCGAAGGCACCTACAAGGTAGAAGGTGACCTGCGCCGCGAGGTTCAGGCCGACATTCGCCGCAAGGTAGAGATCGGATCCTACGAAGGTATTCGTCACCGTAAGGGCCTGCCGGTCCGCGGTCAGCGCACCAAGACCAACGCACGTACCCGCAAGGGCCCGAAGCGTACCGTCGCCGGTAAGAAGAAGACTCGCTAAATCTTAGCGATCTAGTTCAAATACTTTTTTCGTAGGAGAAGAAATGCCCCCAAAGACTCGTGGAGCGGTACGTAAGCCGCGTCGCAAGGACAAAAAGAATATTGCGCAGGGACAGGCGCATATCAAGAGCACCTTCAACAACACCATCGTATCGATCACCGATCCGACTGGCGCTGTGATCTCGTGGGCTTCGGCCGGCGAGGTAGGCATGAAGGGTTCGCGCAAGTCGACCCCATACGCTGCCCAGATGGCTGCCGAGTCCGCTGCAAAGCGCGCTCAGGAGCACGGCATGCGCAAGGTTGACGTTTTCGTCAAGGGCCCAGGCTCGGGACGCGAAACCGCGATCCGTTCGCTGCAGGCTGCTGGCCTTGAGGTTGGATCCATCCAGGATGTTTCCCCAAGCGCTCACAACGGTTGCCGCCCATCGAAGCGTCGCCGCGTCTAATTGATTCGCTAGGCTTAGCCTAAGAAGTCACCGAAGCATTCACTCGTGGGTGCTCCGGTGACTATCTTGGACTTATTAGCCTGCAAAAGACGAACGGCCACCTCAGGCTACCGTCGTTTCCACCCCCGTGAGGCGTCATATAGCGGACGCTCGCTGAAAGGAAATGTAAGTGCTCATTACGCAGCGCCCAACCCTGACCGAAGAAGTAGTTGCCGAAAACCGCTCCCGGTTCGTTATCGAACCACTGGAGCCAGGCTTTGGCTACACCCTTGGTAACTCGCTCCGCCGTACCCTGCTCTCTTCGATTCCTGGTGCTTCCGTCACCAGCATTCGAATTGACGGTGTACTGCACGAGTTCACCACCGTAGCCGGTGTCAAGGAAGACGTCACCGAACTGGTCTTGAACATCAAGAACCTGTCGGTATCTTCCGAGCACGACGAGCCAGTCGTTGCCTACCTGCGCAAGCAGGGCCCGGGCATCGTTACTGCAGCGGACATCACCCCTCCAGCAGGTGTGGAGTTCCACAACCCTGATCTGCACATCGCCACCCTCAACGCCAATGGCAAGTTCGACATGGAACTGACCATTGAGCGCGGCCGTGGCTACGTGTCTGCCGCTCAGAACAAGAACATCGATGGCGAGATTGGCCGAATCCCAGTTGATTCGATCTACTCCCCAGTTCTGAAGGTGACCTTCCGCGTGGAAGCAACCCGTGTTGAGCAGCGCACCGACTTCGATCGCCTGATCGTTGACGTGGAGACCAAGGAATCGATCACCCCGCGCGATGCAGTTGCATCCGCAGGTACCACCCTGGTTGAGCTGTTCGGTTTGTTCCGCGAACTGAACACTCAGGCTGAAGGTATCGAAATCGGTCCATCGCCAACCGATGCAGCCATGGCTGCTGACATGGCGCTGCCGATCGAGGATCTGGAACTCACCGTTCGTTCGTACAACTGCTTGAAGCGTGAGGGCATCCACTCCGTGGGTGAACTCGTTACCCGCTCCGAGGCCGACTTGATGGACATCCGCAACTTCGGTGCAAAGTCCATTGACGAAGTCAAGGCCAAGCTGGTTGAACTGGGTCTGGCCCTGAAGGATTCCCCTCCAGGCTTCGATCTGGCCGCTCGTAGCGCCATCGACGATGGCGACGAATACGACGAAGGTCTGTAAGACCCGCGTCTAGCGACACACTACTTCATCCGACTGGACGACAGATTCGTCCAGTACGGGTTATTCATCTAGGAGAACTACCATGCCTACCCCTACCAAGGGTCCGCGTCTCGGCGGCAGTGCAGCACATGAGCGATTGATTTTCGCTAACATGTCGGCACAGCTCTTCGAGAACAAGAAGATCACCACCACCCTGACCCGTGCCAAGCGTCTGCGTCCACACGCAGAGCGCCTGATCACCTTCGCAAAGCGCGGAGACCTGGCTTCGCGTCGCCGCGTCCAGGCCGTCATCGCTTCGCGTTCGCGCACCAACAAGTCGATCGTTCACGAACTGTTCGAGAACATCGCACCAGCAATGGCAAACCGCGAGGGTGGCTACACCCGCATCACCAAGATCGGCAACCGCAAGGGCGACAACGCTCCTATGGCTGTTATCGAGCTCGTGATGGAGCCAGTTTCGCCAAAGCAGGCTGTCGTCAAGGAAGCCACCCAGGCTGCCGAGAAAGCTGCTGAGACCGAAGAGGCCTAAGCCCCTTCGAGCTGAAGCTCGCTGACCCGCAAGGGCAAAAAGATTCCCGTTGGATCCGCAAGGAGCCAACGGGAATCTTTCGTTTAAGCCTGTTCAGTGATTCTGGCCGGAGCGCGTGCCCGTCATATGGCGGGGCACGAGCATCCGCAACTTCGAATTTCCTAGCTGAACGAATCCATGTCCGGGCAGGCTGTATTCAGGTATTCGGTAGCCTCTGAAGCTTCGGCAGTATCGAGCTTGGCCGCTTTTTGCGAAATCTCCATCATATTGCTGCCGTCTGCTTCAGCCAACAGGCCAGCCATTTCCTTGTTCTGCCCGGCAGCTGCGTTCAACGACACAGCAAGCTTGTTGTCTTTGGTTTTCTCAGCGGCTTCACCCAAGATGGCATCGAACTCGTGCATGACCTCGACGTATGCCGAAGTATCGCCCGCCATGAGTTTTGCGCTGGAATCATCTGCCCTCTTCTGCAGCTCGCGTTCGGCTACCTGGTCGTTAATGAAAGCGCAGGTGTCCTCTGTGGACATTTTTCCATCACCGCAGCCGGTGAGCATTAGGGAAGCAAGCGCGAGCGCAGCTGCAGGTGCCGCGAACTTTTTCAACATGGAGATCCTTAGATGATGAACCGCTGGTCTAGCAGGGTAGCCATTGATGACTACTTGATTATTCTATATTCAGGATTTACTGCAGGCGGTGCCTGACGTGCTTGGGTCTGCGGACGAAACGCATTTACGGATCGACCGTGCCGGATTCCTCACCGGAATTCGCGCAGGCCTGATCCACATAGTCCGAATATTGGTCTGTCAGATCGACCGCGGCCGCTTCAAGGTCTGCCTCGAACGTTGGATCATCGAAAGTGCGGCCCTCAATGAGGTCGACGAAGTCCTGGAACCTGCTGATTTCTGAGTCCAATGCAGTGCGCAGTTTCCCATTGCTGGTCTGCTCGAAAACTTCTTGGCAGATGCCGATGGTGGCTTCCATGGCATCTACGACAGGTTGCGTGTCTTGCTCAATAACGCCCATATATGCCAGGCCCCACTTGTCCCCGATCGATTGTTCGATAGCCAATTCCTTCAGCAGGTTGCATGACTGCTCGGTGTTCAGCTGACCGGCACTGCAGCCACTCAAGCAAAACCCAATGGCGGTTGATGCTGCAATGATGCTTGCGGTAGTCCTTCGCATGGGAAGTCCTTGGAACGGTGATGATGGCCTTGCCGCCTAAGCGGCAGGACGTTGGATGCACACAGGCTACCTCCGGGGGAGAGTTGCGTTATTGCGCCTGTGGATAACCGGCCGTAAGGCGGCCGTTGATTCGACGGTTGCGCAGGTCCTTACGCATAATTGAATGCATGAGTATCCAGCCAGAGAGCATCGATCCCATGGGCACCAGCGCATTGGGGGCCACTGCCGCACCAGCGTGGATCCGGATGCGCATGGTCCTCGGATACGACGGCGCCGCCTACAGCGGTTGGGCACGCCAGCCCAATGTACTAGGCGTGCAGCAGCTGGTTGAAGAGGCATTGGAAATGCTGGTCCGCCGCCGTGTGCGAGTGGTTGTCGCCGGCCGCACCGACGCAGGCGTGCATGCGCGCCACCAGGTGGTGCATTTCGACCTGACCGATGACGAATATGCGGGCCTGCCGCGCAAGGCGCCCCTGGCTCCTGGCCCAGCGCTCGTCCGCCGCATCAATGGCATTCTTGGCCGCCAAGACGGCGCCGTGTGGGTCCATGAAGCCGAGCGTGCTCCAGAAGGCTTCGACGCCAGGTTCTCGGCGCTGGCCCGCCGCTATTCCTATCGGATCGCCGATGGCCAGCAGCGCTGGGATCCGCTGACACGGCACCTGACCGCATGGCACCGCGAAGAGCTCGATGTCGAGGCGATGAATCGCGAGGCGCAAAGCGTGCTGGGCCGCCATGACTTCTTGTCCTACTGCAAGCCCCGTCCGCATGCCACGACCATTCGCACCTTGCAGGAATTCACCTTCACCCGCGGCGCCGACGGCCTGGTGCTGGCACACCTGAAGGCCGATGCCTTCTGCCACAACATGGTCCGTGCGCTGATCGGCGCTGCAATGATGGTGGGGGACGGGCGCGAGCAGCCGGGCTTCCTGGCCCAGCGGCTGGAGCAGATGGTCCGCGACTCGAAGACGAAGCTTTCGCACCCGCGGGCGCTGGTTCTCGAAGAGGTCTATTATCCGGAAGCGGGAGAGCTGGCAGAGCGGGCGCTCAGGACCCGCGCGCTGCGCACCGATGATGAAGTGGATACGGCCCGCTCGGAAGGCTGATTGCCCTTGAGCCCCGGAATCTTAAGGGTGTTGTTGCTCACGGCGTACATCCTTTTTTGGCCGGAAACACTTTAATCCGCTAAACTTCTATGAGTTGTGTATGTCCACGTTCGACACTACACGCCCAAGCGTGACGGCTTAGTTGCATAGTCGCTGGTCTGCTGGGTGTGCGAACAGCATATGGACGGCCGGTTATCATCAGTCCTCACCTGACGTACTGGTCTAAACACAAGAACAACACGACAGTGCCTGTCACTGGGGGATCTCACCGCCTTCAGCCAAGCGACTGTTTGACCAGAAACGAATCAACGTAAGGCAATTACTGTGCGTACGTACACCCCAAAGCCGGCTGACCAGACTCGTCAGTGGTATGTCATTGACGCCACCGACGTAGTGCTCGGCCGTCTCGCCGTCCAGGCCGCAACCCTGCTGCGCGGCAAGCACAAGCCAACCTATGCTGCACACATGGACATGGGCGACCATGTCATCATCATCAATGCAGACAAGGTTGCACTGACCGGTAAGAAGCTGCTGAACAAGCGCGCTTACCGCCACTCCGGTTTCCCAGGTGGCCTGAAGAGCATCAACTACGCAGACCTGCTGGAAAAGAACCCAGTACTGGCTGTTGAGAAGGCTATCAAGGGCATGCTGCCTAAGAACAAGCTTTCGGATGCCCAGCTGTCGAAGCTGAAGGTATACCGCGGCGCAGAGCACCCACACGCTGCTCAGTCGCCGAAGGCACTGGAAATCACCCAGGTCGCTCAGTAGTCCTGGCCCCGAGAAGAAATACTTAATAGGAGATTATCGTGGCTCAGAACGCTGAAGAAACCACTGAATTCGAGGGTGAGACCCCTTCGACCTACACTACCGAGACCGCAGCTTCGACTGTTGCTGCTGACACCGAGCGCGCTCCACTGACCGTGCCAGGTGCAGCTGTTGGCCGTCGCAAGCAGGCTATCGCCCGCGTTCGCCTGGTACCAGGCTCCGGCAAGTGGACCGTAAACGGTCGCGAGCTGGACAACTTCTTCCCAAACAAGCTGCACCAGCAGGATGTTAACGAACCATTCAAGGTTCTGGGTCTGGAAGGCGCATACGACGTTATCGCACGCATCAACGGCGGCGGCATCTCCGGTCAGGCTGGCGCACTGCGCCTGGGCATTGCCCGCGCCCTGAACGAGATCGACCGCGACGCTAACCGCGCCACCCTGAAGAAGGCCGGTTACCTGACCCGTGACGCACGCGTCATCGAGCGTAAGAAGGCTGGTCTGAAGAAGGCACGCAAGGCTTCGCAGTTCTCGAAGCGCTAAACCTTACTTCAAGGTCTTTCCAAGGGCCCTGTCATCCTGCAAAGGATGCCAGGGCCCTTGGGCATTTAACGCCGAGGAACGCAAAATGCTATTAAACTTTTCTCATATCACTGTTATTCCGGGGCTTTGAGCCATTTAAATCAATGCAGAGGGCATATGATTGAATGCGATGGCAAGGTTATTTGGGACCGATGGGGTCCGAGGAAAAGCAAACGAACTGTTAACTCCCGAGCTCGCGCTGGAACTGGCGCAGGCGGCATCCGTGGTGCTGGGCTTGAGCCAACCAGAGGACGGCTACAAGCCAGTCGCAGTGGTTGCCAAGGATCCGCGCATCAGCGGTGACTTCCTGTCCGCCGCAATCGAGGCCGGCCTGGCTGCCTCCGGCGTCGACGTGATGGATGCCGGCACGCTGCCCACTCCCGCGGCGGCATTCCTGGTAGGGGACTTGAACGCTGATTTCGGCGTCATGATTTCCGCCTCGCACAACGCGGCTCCGGATAACGGCATTAAGTTCTTGGCCCGTGGCGGCAAGAAGCTGGACGATGCGCTGGAAGACGCCATCGAAGCCTGCTTGAAGATGCCAAAGCCACGCCCAACCGGCGGAGAGGTAGGACGTGTCTCGCGTTTCGCCGACGCTGAAGACCGCTACATCATGCACCTGCTGCAGGCGCTGCCCAACCGACTCGACGGCTTGAAGGTAGTCCTGGACTGCGCCCACGGCGCTGCTTCGGGATGCTCCCCGGAGGTCTTCAAGGCTGCCGGCGCCGAAACCATCGTCATTGGCGCAGATCCGGATGGCATCAACATCAATGACGGCTACGGCTCCACCCACCTGGAGAAGCTGCAGGCCGCTGTGCTGGAGCACGGAGCGGACCTGGGCATCGCCCACGACGGCGACGCCGACCGCTGCCTGGCCGTTGACCATGAAGGCACGATCGTTGACGGCGACCAGATCATGGCCATCATGGCACTGGACATGAAGGACCGCGGCGAGCTGAAGGACAACACCCTCGTTGCCACCGTGATGAGCAACCTCGGCCTGACCCTGGCCATGGAAGCTGCAGGCATCACCGTCAAGCAGACCGGCGTGGGCGACCGCTACGTGCTCGAAGGCATGCGTGAAGGCGACTTCTCCCTGGGTGGCGAGCAGTCCGGCCACGTGATCTTCTCCAAGCACGCCACCACCGGCGACGGTGTCCTGACCGGCCTGATGATCGCGGCTCGTGTGAAGGCTACCGGCAAGAGCTTGAAGGAACTTGCTGCTGTGCTGACCGTCCTGCCGCAGGTCCTGATCAATGTACGCGGCGTAGACAAGGCCGGGGTTCCGGACTGCGATCCGCTGCAGGACGCTGTTGCCGCCGCCGAGGCCCGCTTGGGCACCACCGGTCGAGTGCTGCTGCGCCCGTCGGGTACCGAGCCTGTAGTCCGCGTCATGGTTGAGGCGGCTACCCACGACCAGGCCCAGGCGGAAGCTGAAACCCTGGCCGAGTCGGTCAAGGAGCACTTGGCCCTCTAGGCTCTGCAACTGCCCAGCAACCACTCCGTAAATATCAAGAAAACTCACACCCCCGCAGCGCGTTCCATGCCGGAACGCGTTGCGGGGGTGTGGCATGCTAACTAGTAGGAACCGATATGGGTTCGCGTTCTCGGAGAGAAGGACTTTCGTGACTCTACGCATCAGCGTGATCGGCACCGGCTACCTCGGTGCAACCCATGCCGCCTGCATGGCTGAACTGGGCTATGAAGTCATTGGACTGGACGTGGACACGGCCAAGCTCGAAGCCTTGGCCGCTGGTGTTCTGCCTTTCCACGAGCCGGGCCTGCCCGAGCTGCTGCGCAAGCACGTGGCCTCCGGGCGCCTGCGCTTCACCGACAGCTACGCAGAAGTCGCTGCCGGCGCGGATATCCACTTCATCACCGTGGGAACGCCGCAGCGTGCTGATTCGCAGTCCGCAGACATGTCCTACGTCGATGGTTCCGTGGACTCCCTGCTGGAGCACATCACCGGCGAAGCGCTGATTGTCGGCAAGTCCACCGTCCCGGTAGGCACCGCACGACGGCTGAGCGAGAAGATTGCCCGATCTGCCAAGCCGGGAAGCGACATCGCGCTGGCCTGGAATCCAGAATTCCTGCGTGAGGGTTTTGCCGTCCAGGACACCCTGCGCCCCGACCGGCTGGTCTATGGATTGCAGGATGGGCGAGGCCTGGAACTGCTGCGCAAAGTCTATGCTCCGATCCTAGCCTTGGACACGCCAGAGATCGCCACGGATCTGGAAACTGCGGAACTGGTCAAGGTCGCGGCCAACGCCTTCCTGGCTACCAAGATTTCCTTCATCAATGCTTTTGCCGAAGTCACTGAGACCGTGGGTGGCGACATCAAGGTCCTCGCCGACGCCATTGGGCACGATAAGCGCATTGGACGCCGCTTCCTGAACGCCGGGGTGGGCTTTGGCGGTGGATGCCTGCCGAAGGACATCCGCGCGCTCCAAGCCAGGGTCAGCGAACTTGGGTTGAGCCAGACCATGGGTTTCTTGGCTGAAGTCGACCAGATCAACCTGCGCCGCCGCGACCGCGTGGTCTCGCTCGCCTCGCACATGCTCGGCAACGAGCTGGCGGGCAAACATGTGTGCGTACTCGGCGTGACCTTCAAGCCGGACAGCGACGACGTGCGCGACTCTCCAGCCTTGGATATCGCCGTACGCCTGTACAACGAAGGCGCTGAAGTCTCCGTCTACGACCCACAAGGCAACGCCAACGCTGCCCGGCGCTTCCCGCGCTTGAACTATGTGGACTCCTGCAAGGAAGCCGCGCAGGACGCAGATTTGACCTTGGTACTGACCGAATGGAACGAGTTCCGGGAAATGAACCCGTCTGACCTTGCCGACGTGGTGGCAAACAAGCAGCTGATCGACGGTCGCAATGTCCTGGACCGCCCGGAATGGCGGAAGCAGGGCTGGACCATCACCGGCCCGGGAGAGTACTTCGAGCTGGGCAACATGGCTCCGGCAACCACCTCGATTCCGGTGCAGGCCTGAACGGTGTAGCCGGACATGGAACGGGCGGTTCTCCACATTGGGAGAACCGCCCGTTCTACGTGTTGCACGCGCAGGCTAGAAGCCGAACTGCTTCATGACCTTGGGAAGATTCTCGATCAGGCGAGAAGCATTTACGGTGCCATCCGCCGCGGTCACCCTGCCCAGATGGCCGTGGATGTAAGCAGCGCACGCAGTCAACTCCATCATGCGGCGGTTGGGCACGGTTCGCAGGCCTTCGGTGCCCGTCAGCGAGCTGTCGGAGAGCATATAGCCGAGGATGCCGGTCAGGACATCTCCGCTGCCCGCAGTGGCCAGTTCCGGTGCCGAGTGGCTCACCATCAGGCTGTCGCCATTAGGCGCAACAATGTAGCTGGTGGGGCCCTTGAGCAGGACTACAGCGTTGTAAGCCAAGGCGGCCCAACGGGTCCAGCGAATCGGGTCCTGGGAAAGCTCATCAGGAGTGATCTTCACACCCGCGCGGTTGAGCAGCATGCGCAATTCCTTGGTGTGGGGCGTCAGCACGCGGGGCTGCTCGCTGGGACCGGTAGGAACAACTTCCAAACCGGATGCGTCGATGACAGCTGGCTGGGGGCTGGCGAAGACATCAGCGATGGCACCAGTCGGGGGCGTGCGTCCATCCAAGCCCGGACCAATAGCCCACGCCTTGATCTTGGCGCTCTTGCCGTGGATCTGGCGGCGCGAGAATGACAGCGCTTCCTTGATCTGCTCATCATCCAACGGCACGGACTCCGGCACGGAGACTGCCATAAGCGGCTGGATGGAATCGGGTACGTGGGTGCGGAGCAGCCCGACTCCGCAAGCCACGGCGGCCTTGGCAGTCAGCTGGGCAGCTCCGGGATACAGATCGGAACCGGCGATGAGGCCGAGGACTCCACGCTGGTATTTGTGGCGTCCGGCATCCCGCCAGGAGCGGTGCTGGTCCAGCAGCTCGCGGGCAGCCTGCTCGTCCACTAGCTGGGTGCCGGGCTGGACGGAAGAAAAGTCGAATTCCAGATCAGCCACGGTGATCTCGCCGGTAACCAGCGGTCCATCCACGGACAGCAGGCCGGCCTTCATGGCGCCGAAGGTCACCGTGCGTTCAGCTCGGAGAACCGAGTCCTGCGCAACGCCGGTTTCAGGGTCCAACCCTGAGGGAACATCGCAAGCCAGCACCCGTACTCCAGCCGGAACCGACGGCACGTCGGAACCGGCTCGATATCCAAGACCATAGATGGCGTCGATAACGAGCGAGGCATTCGCTAGTTCGCCGTCGCCATCTGACAGATCCAGTATGGTGCCGCCGGCGGCTTGGTACGCTGCAGCAGCCTCTGCGTTAATCTGCTCGTGGCATTGCAGAGCCAGCGTGGAAATCTTCTGCTGCTGAAGCTCTGCCAGTGCATACAAGCCATCGCCACCGTTGTTGCCCGGGCCAATCAGTCCGACCACGAACGCCGGTTCGGTGCTGTGTCCTTCGGCCAGCATGGCGACAGCCGTTGAAGCCAAATGGGCGGCGGCTTGCTTCATTAAGCTGGTCTCGCCCCGCTTGGATTTCTCCTGGGCTTCAACCGCACGAATTTGCGCAACACTGTAGACAGGAATCATAAGACAAACAATACTCAAGGCTTCTGTGCGATGCCCTATTTAATGAGATACGTGTCGTTATTCCTTCGTCGTGGCGTTGGTGCTCAGCGTTCGGCAACTACCATGGCGATGGCCATGTCTCCATCGTGGGACATGGTCAGGTGCCAGGATTTGATGCCGCGCAGCTCGCTGGCGGCGGCCACTGAGCCGGTGTTGAGAATCTGGGGATCACCGGCTTCGTCCTTGCGGATGGTGCAGTCCTGCCAGTTCATCCCGGCAGGAGCGCCCAGTGCTTTGGCGATTGCTTCCTTGGCTGCGAAACGGGCTGCAAGAGAACGCAGGGGCAGGTCCCGTTCTTCTTCGGTGAAGAGCCGGTCGCGCAACCGTGGAGTCTTCTCGAGCTGACGGCCGAAACGTGGCACATCAACGATGTCCACTCCAATACCTGCAATCATGCCTATCAGTTTATCCAGTGCGTGCAAGGCAAAAAAATTGCGGGCACTCCCGAAAGGGAATGCCCGCAATGATTCATGCTGGGTGGATTACTCCACGGTCACCGACTTGGCCAGGTTACGTGGCTGGTCAACGTCGAAGCCCTTGGCGGAAGCCAGTTCGCAAGCGAAGATCTGCAGTGGCACGGTGGCCAGCAGAGGCATCAGCAGGGTTGGGGTTTCTGGTACGTAGAAGACCCACTCGGAGAAGTCCTTGACGGCGGAATCGCCGTCTTCGGCAATAACCAGGGTCTTGGCGCCACGGGCGCGCACTTCCTGGATATTGGAGACAACCTTGGAGTGCAGCGAGTCTCGACCACGTGGGGAAGGAACTACCACGAACACCGGCTGGCCATCGTCAATCAGCGCAATAGGGCCGTGCTTCAGCTCGCCGGCGGCGAAGCCTTCGGCGTGGATGTAGGCGATTTCCTTGAGCTTCAAGGCGCCTTCCATTGCCACCGGGTAGCCGACGTGGCGGCCCAGGAACAGCACGGAGTTGGCTTCCGACATGTTGCGTGCCAGATCCTTGATCTCGTCCGCACGGTCCAGGATGTCCTGGATCTTGGAAGGGATCTTGCCCAGGTCGGCAAGGATGTCCTTGATCTGGCCCTGGAACAAGTTGCCGCGCAACTGCGCCAGGTACAGGCCCAGCAGGTAGGTGGCGGTGATCTGCGCCAGGAATGCCTTGGTGGATGCCACTGCGATTTCTGGACCGGCGTGGGTGTACAGCACCGCATCGGATTCGCGCGGGATGGTCGACCCGTTGGTGTTGCAGATCGACATGGTCTTGGCGCCCTGCTCCTTGGCATAACGCACAGCCATCAGGGTGTCCATGGTCTCGCCGGACTGGGAGATCGAAACGATCAGGGTCTTCTCGTCCACGATTGGCTCGCGGTAGCGGAACTCGTGGGAAAGCTCAACCTCAACCGGGATACGGCACCAGGACTCGATCGCGTACTTGGCAACGGAGCCGGCGTAGGCCGAAGTGCCGCAAGCAAGAACCACGATCTTGGAGATGGCAGCCAGCTCTTCCGGAGCGATTCGCAGTTCGTCCAGGGTCAGACGGCCATCAGCGTCCGAGCGGCCCAGCAGGGTATCAGCAACAGCTGCTGGCTGGTCGAAGATTTCCTTCTCCATGAAGGATGGGAAGCCGCCCTTTTCAGCGCTGGCTGCGTCCCAGTCAACGGTGAATTCCTTGCCTTCGGCAGGGTTGCCGTCGAAGTCGGTGATGGAGTGGCTATCCGGGGTGATGGTAACGATCTGGTCCTGGCCCAGCTCTACGGCACGACGGGTGAAGTCGATGAAGCCCGAGACATCCGAACCCAGGAAGTTCTCGCCCTCGCCCAGGCCCAGAACGAGAGGGGAATTGCGGCGGGCCGCGACGACAACGCCTGGGTGGTCCTGGTGAACGGCCAAGAGGGTGAAAGCACCTTCCAGCTGCTGAACAGCAAGCTGCATGGCGCGGGTCAAATCGCCCTCCGCCTCGGTGCTGTAGAGCTTGCCCAGCAGAGCTGCGGCAACCTCGGTATCGGTATCCGAGTGGAATTCAACGCCCTCGGCTGCCAAACCGGCCTTGATGCCGGCGAAGTTTTCAATAATTCCGTTGTGGATCATGGCAAGCTTGCCACCATCGGCCAGGTGAGGGTGAGCGTTCTGATCGCTCGGTCCACCGTGGGTTGCCCAACGGGTATGTCCAATGCCGGTCATCGACTGAGGCAAAGGGGACTCGGCAATTTCATTTTCAAGGTTGACCAGCTTGCCGGCCTTCTTCCGAGAATGAATGGCGCCGTCGGCAACTACCGCGACTCCAGCCGAGTCGTAGCCTCGGTATTCCAAACGACGCAAACCTTCAATTAGAACGTCGAGGGCGCCGTGCTCGGCGATCTGGCTCGAGGTTCCTGCATATCCAACAATTCCGCACATGGGAAAAATCCTACCGGTTCAATCCCCATCGATGGGAATAATCGTGGCGCAGCACTCAAAATTACCTATGTCTTAGCTCACCAGGCCGCCGTATTTCACCGAAACTAATTGCCTTGTTGATCTTGCTAATTGGGATGTGGAGCATATTCTTGGCAGAATTTACCCTCGTGGAACCACACGGAACACTAGAATCATCCATCTCGCCGTTTGTTGAACTTGAACGCGAGACATGGGCGCGACTGTCCAACAAGATGGAACAGCCGCTGAACTACTCCGACATCGAACGCCTTCGCGGCCTCGGTGATCAGCTGGACCTCCAGGAGGTCCGCGACGTCTACCTGCCACTGAGTCGCCTCCTGTCGCTGTACGTGGAGGGAGCCGGTGCAACGCATCAGGCGACTACTACCTTCCTGGGTGAGCAGACCAATCGGACGCCTTTTGTCATTGGCGTCGCCGGATCCGTTGCCGTGGGAAAATCCACGACCGCTCGTGTATTGCAGGAAATGCTGCGCCGCTGGCCGCATACTCCTGATGTCCAGCTCATCACCACTGATGGTTTCTTGTACCCCAATGCGGAGCTTGAGCGCCGCGGCATCATGCACCGCAAGGGTTTCCCTGAATCCTATGACCGTCGTGCATTGCTGCGCTTCGTCTCGGCAGTGAAGTCTGGTGCCCCAGAAGTCAGTGCCCCGGTGTATTCGCACCTGACCTACGACATCATCCCGGGGGAGCGCAATGTAATCCGCTCGCCGCAGGTGCTCATTGTCGAGGGATTGAACGTGCTGCAGCCGGCGCGAACTCGTTCCGATGGAACCGTGGGACTCGCGCTGAGCGATTTCTTCGACTTCTCCGTATACGTCGATGCACGTACGGCGGATATCGAAGAGTGGTACATCAAAAGATTCATGCGCCTGCGCTCGGGAGCCTTCTCCGACCCGGCGAGCTACTTCCATCGCTATTCCCAGCTCACCGATGTGGAAGCGCGGGAAACCGCGCACGGCATTTGGAAGCGCATCAATGAACCGAATCTCAAGGAGAACGTCTTGCCCACGCGAGGACGGGCGCAATTGGTACTGCGCAAATCAGCCGATCATTCGGTGCGGCGAATGCTGTTGCGGAAAATCTAGGCTTCTTCAGCTGATTTTTAAGCAAACGAATTCTGTGAATTTGCCGAACTAATGGAAATCGCTCCACAAAATCGTAGTGGTGCTGTGTTTTTCCTGTGTATGCTCTAACCATGCTAAAAGGTTTCCGCGATTTTATTATGAAGGGCAACGTTGTCGATTTGGCCGTTGCCGTTGTTATCGGCGCTGCCTTCGGCGCCGTAGTTACCGCCTTGGTCGACAATGTGCTGATGCCGTTGATTGCCGCCCTGGTTGGTTCACCAAGCTTCGACGACTTCCTGTTGCTAACTATTAACGGGGTAGAGATCAAGTTCGGCGTCTTCCTGACCGCCCTGGTCAACTTCCTGCTGATTGCCGCAGCCGTTTACTTCGCGTTGGTTCTGCCAATGACCAAGCTGAACGAGCGCATGGCAGCGCGCCGTGCTGCAGGTGCAGAAGAGCCTGAGGAAGAAGTAGATCCACAGCTGGAGCTGCTTGCCCAGATCCGCGATGAGCTGAAGACTCTTCGCTAACCCCCGATAAAACATCCGTCTTCAAGGAGCGGGTTCGAACAGCAAAGTTGTTCGTACCCGCTCCTTCCGGCTTTAACCAGCATCATGTGCCGAACGGCGCATGGGTGAACAAGGCAAGTGGTTCAGAAAAGTGCGAAGATGAATGGGTGAACTCTGAAGCGCTTGAAGAAAGCAACCTGACAAACAGCACCAGCAGTGCACAGGCGATCGGCTTCGAACGCCGCGCAGTCATTGACCTGTCGGCCATCCGCAACAACGTCAAGCAGATTTCTGATGTTGTGGCCCCAGCTGCAGTCATGGCCGTCGTCAAAGCTGACGCGTACGGGCACGGTGCCATCCCGGTAGCCAAGGCTGCCTTGGAAGGCGGAGCCCGGTGGATAGGTTGCGCCCATGTCACTGAAGCACTCGCCCTGCGCGACGCGGGAGTCGATGCGCCCATGATGGCTTGGCTGCATACCGAAGACACCCCGTTCGAGGCCGCCATTGACGCCGGTCTTGACCTCGGTGTTTCAGGCTGGGAACTTGAATACGTTGCCGCCGCGGCTCGTGCTGTGCAGACTCCGGCACGGATCCATATCAAGGTAGATACCGGGCTTGGCCGCAATGGCTCCACCATGGATGCCCTGCCGGATCTGCTGAACCGCGCCAGCGATTTCCAGGAAGAAGGGTTATTGCGTGTAGTTGGCATCTTCTCCCACCTGGCGGTGGCAGATGAACCTGAACGCCCGGAAACCGATGAGCAGCTGGAAGTCTTCGACAGGGCCATAGAACTGGTGGAAGCTGCTGGCTTCGATTTGGAAGTGCGTCATATCGCCAACACTCCTGGCATCCTTTCTCGACCGGATTCACATCACGAAATGGTGCGCCTGGGTCTGGGCCTGTATGGACTTAGCCCGTTTGACGGTGAATCGCCAGAGAGCTTCGGGCTGCGCCCAGCCATGACAGTGAAGACCCGGGTTGCGAATGTCAAGAAGGTTCACCCGGGGCAGGGTGTTTCCTATGGCCTGAATTACAAGACCGAAGGGGAAACCTACCTCGGCCTGATCCCCATGGGTTATGCCGATGGACTGCCAAGGATCGCAACCGGTGCTCCAGTGACTGTCAATGGGCGCACCTATCCAGTACGTGGTCGCATTGCCATGGACCAGTGCGTCATCGATTTGGGATCAGATATCAACCCAGAAGAATTCCTGGGAGCTGAAGCAATTATCTTCGGTGACGGCGGGCAGTCAGTTAACACCTGGGCTTACGCAGCGAACACCATCAACTACGAAGTGGTAACCCGCATCTCGCCACGTGTACCTCGCTACTACATTGAAGGCAGCTGGGGTGAGGCCGGTGAATAACACGGTATCGGAGTTCTCCTGCCAGCTCGATGACCTCACCGTCACCGAAGCAATGGGTGAAGCCTTGGGCGCTCAGCTCAAAGCCGGCGACCTCGTCATCCTTACCGGTGCCCTTGGCGCTGGCAAGACCACGCTGACCCAGTCGCTGGGCGTGGGACTGAACGTCCGTGAAGGAATCATCTCCCCGACGTTCGTACTGGCTCGCCAGCACCCATCACTTGGGGATGGACCCGGTCTGATCCACGTAGATGCCTACCGTCTCAAGGACCATGATGACGTGGACACCCTGGATCTTGAATCCACGCTGGCAGATTCAGTTACCGTCGTGGAATGGGGCTTGGGGAAGGTCGAACACCTTACCGATTCACGCTTGGAAATCCAGCTGGATCGCGAAGCCCTGGCCGCACCAGTCGGCAATCCATGGGAAGAAGCTGAAGAGGAACTGGATGAGCCGCGGTTGTTCAGCCTGAAAGCTATCGGCCCGCGCTGGAACGAAGATGCCTTTGCCCAGCTGAAAGATTCATTGCTGTCTGCGGTTGCTGCACAGCGCACGGAAGAAAAACATGTCTAATTACTTAGCAATCGACACCTCTGCCAACGCATCGGTGGCACTAGTTGACGAAACCACCGGTTTACTTGTCGACAAGCGTGTTTCCTCCAAGGGAAACGACCAGACCGAAACCTTGTCGGCATACGTCAAGGAGCTATTGGACACCCAAGGCCAGAAGGGCCAAGACCTTGCGGGCATCATCGTCGGCGTTGGCCCGGGTCCTTTCACAGGCCTGCGCGTTGGCTTGGTGGCCGCGCGTACCTTCGGATTCGTATGGCAAGTACCTGTGCACGGAGTGATGTCGCTGCATGCGCTCGCCGAACAGGTGCTGGAGTCCAGCGATGTTCCTGCTGAATTCGTTGTCGCCTCGGACGCACGACGCAAAGAAGTCTACTGGGCACGCTACGACAATTCCGGATCCATGGTTGGAGGGCCGCACGTTTCAGCAGCGTCAGCTCTTCCAGCGATGCCAGTTTTCGGTGTCGGGGCCGGCATCTACGCCGAGCAGCTTGAGGAAGCCGGTGCCAAGCCAATGCCTGAGTCCTTCGAATGGATTGCCGACGCCGGCTTCCTGGCCCGCCGGGCATTGAGCGACCTCGCTGGAGGCAAGGACCTCGCAGATACTTCGCCTCAGTATCTGCGCGAATCCGATGCCCAGATTCCTGCCTTCATGAAGCAGGCCAAGGCGTGAGCGAGCAGCACGAGGTTCTCCTGCGCCGCATGCAGCCAGATGATCTGCAAGCCGTCCATGATCTTGAGCAGCAGCTTTTTCCCGAGGATGCATGGCCCCTTGCCGGTTTCGAATCCGAGCTGGCGCAACGCGATACCCGCACCTACTGGGTCTATGAAGACGCTGGTCGAGTTGTCGGCTATGCAGGGCTTTGCGTGGTCTTGCCGATAGCCGATGTCCAGACCATAGCCCTGCACCCGGATTACCAAGGCCGGGGCTTGGGCCGCAAGCTGTTGTCATTGCTTGTCCAGGCGGCCGGTGAGAAAAATGCACTGGATGTGATGCTCGAAGTTCGCTTTGACAACCCCACCGCCATTGGCCTGTATGAATCCTTTGGATTCACCACTATCCACCGCCGCAAGGGGTACTACAAGGGCGGGGTCGATGCACTAATTATGAGACTCCCGCTGGATGCACAGCACGGACAAGAGGAAGAACGCAACGCATGAGCTTCAACGAACCCGTAGTACTAGGCATTGAGTCCTCTTGCGACGAAACCGGCGTAGGCATCGTGCGCGGCAACAAGCTTCTGGCCAACGCTGTCTCCAGTTCCATGGATGAACACGTGCGCTTTGGCGGTGTCATTCCCGAGATTGCGGCCCGTGCGCACTTGGAAGCATTCGTGCCAACTTTGCAGTCCGCGTTGGATACAGCCGAACTGGCTCTTGACGATATTGATGCCATCGCTGTAACCAGTGGTCCGGGCCTGGCTGGAGCGCTCATGGTGGGCGTTTCAGCGGCCAAAGCCTTGGCCCTGGCAACCGGCAAACCGCTCTACGGCATCAACCACCTGGTTGCCCATGTAGGCGTAGGTGTTCTCGAAGGAACCGTATTGCCATCGACCTTCGGAGCTTTGCTGGTCTCGGGCGGGCATACCGAAATCTTGAAAGTCACTTCGCTGACCAACGATGTGCAGCTGCTGGGCTCGACCATTGATGATGCGGCCGGCGAAGCCTATGACAAGACTGCTCGTCTGCTGGGCCTGGGGTATCCTGGCGGGCCAGCCATCGACAAAGCGGCCAAAGACGGAGACCGCAAGGCATTCCGCTTCCCTCGCGGCTTGTCCTTGCCGAAGTTCGTCGGCAGCGCCGCGAATCCTGGCAAGCACCGCAACAACTTCTCATTCTCGGGACTCAAGACTGCTGTAGCCCGCTGCGTAGAGCACTTCGAGGCCAATGGCGAAGAAGTCCCAGTCGCCGACATTGCTGCGTCCTTCCAGGAAGCAGTCGTGGATGTCATCACCTCGAAGGCCGTGCGTGCCATGCAAGAACAAGGCCTGAAGACCTTGCTTTTGGGCGGGGGAGTGGCAGCTAATACCCGCTTGCGCGAACTGCTGGCAGCGCGTTGCACCTCGGCGGGAATCGAACTCGTGGTTCCGCCGTTCAGCCTCTGCACGGATAATGGCGGCATGGTCGCGGCGCTCGGCGCACAGTTGGTCGCTGATGGTGTGGCTCCGTCGGGCCTGGATTTCGCTACTGACTCGTCGCAGCCGGTCACGCAGATCACCTTGCGGTAAGCGCAGATCTGCATTTCTTAGAACCGGATACTCGTACTGGTCCTCTAGTCCCTGGGAGGCTTAGGCAAATACCGGAACGCCATTATGCCTGTGCTTTTCGGTTCAGATGGCCTGCTGCACGCTGGTTATTCAGCGTCCAGCAGGCCTCACTGCTATGGAAGAGGAAGCGGCTCGTCGATCGGCTGGGCCTTGGTGCCCATATCGATGCCCAGATCCTTGGCAAAGATGGTGCGGGTTCCGGTGTAGACCCCGTCCCTAGTCTCGTCGAGTTCGAAGACGCGGGCGCCACGAAGCTCGTGGTTCTCGGTACCGCCTAATCCGTAGGTGCCGAATCCGGTACCTGGCGCGTAGCCCAGCTCGATGCCGTAGTAGTCGCCCTTGAAGGTGTTGATGTGGTCGTGGCCGCAGTACACGCCACGCACATCTCCGCGTTCCTGCAGAGCAGTGAACATGCCCGAGTTGAACGCTGCGGTGTAGATGCCCTCGTTCTTGACTCCCTCGATGGAGTGCTTCTTGACGGCCTTCTCATGGTCGGCATCACTCGAAGTGAACTGGGCTCCGTACCACATGTGGTGGTGCTCCCACAGCGGGATGTGGAAGAACATCAATGACTGGACCTTGCCGTAGCGTAATTCGGTGGCCTTGGACGCGTCGCGGTACCACGCGATCTGCTCCGGACGGATCCAGTCATAGGACATGAGCCCTGCGAAATCCTGGCCTCCAATGGCATCTGGCGCGTAGCGATTCGAGTCGAGCAGCCAAATGCCGAAGGCGGGCTTGGCGTTCTTGGACGAAGCGATCAAAAGCTGGGAGTTCGACTCCCCCTGGATCTTGTCATTCTTCGCGTTGACATTGAACTCGTACCCGCGAATGAAATCGAGGATCTTGGCATCGGACATATTCGTGCCGTTGGGCATCGAATCCTCGTCATGGTTGCCAAAAGTCAAAGCCCAGGGGATGCCCCGCGATTCCATTGGCTGCACCACGTTGTTGATAGCTTGCTTGACCTCAGTGACGGTTTTCGGCGAACCGTTGATGACGTCGCCGTTGATGAGTGCGAAGCCCGGCTTCTCGGTATCGAGCACCTTGCTCATCAGTTCAAGCGTGCGTCGGTCGGTGCGTGGCCCATCCTGGGTGTCATTGAACTGGACGATCTTGAATTTGCCGTCGGCAGCGAACTTGAGCTTCGGGGCAGATGCCGTGGACTTCTTGGCTGGAGCAGCAGCTGCTGCGGTGCCGCTGGCGGCGAACAGACCGGTAATCGCGGCAGCGGTGCTGCCAATCAATACTCCACGACGGGGGACAGGAGACGAAGTGTTCAAAGAACTGCCTTTCACATGAAATTAGTAGCCAGCTGCAAAGTGGACCGGCTGATAACTCCTAGAGCGTATGGATGTCTAGTGACCGGTTGGTGAACATTGGTAGTCCGCATGCATTGTTGTGCATAAATAGAACGGGCGAACTTCCGTCTTTCGCGCTTGTGCCGGTCAGAACGTGGAACGAGTCACATGATTCGCTAAGCTAAACATCAAACGTCTAATGTTTAAATGTGATCGACAACTCCTCTGAATCAGTGCTTCCTCCAGTGGCCAGCGTTCCACGCAAATCCCCATGGCTGGCTGGTGCACTCGCTGTAGCAGCCGTTATTCTCGTGGGCCTGAACCTGCGCATGGGCATTGCCTCGGCATCGCCGCTATTCCATGACCTGCAGGAGATGATGGGGTACGGGACGTTCGTCGCTTCGTTGCTGCCCACCATCCCGGTTTTGTGCTTTGCCGTAGCTGGCGCGGCAACGAGCCTGGTGATCCGCTGGACCGGCCTGGAACTGGGCATAGCGCTGTCCTTGCTGCTGCTCACCGCAGGCCTCGCCCTGCGTGTTGTCGATTCAACCTGGGCTTTGCTGGCCGGCACCGTTATGGGCATGTGCGGCTTGGCCATCTGCAATGTGGCGATGCCATCGTTCATCCGAGAGCACCACAGGAATCGTGCTGCGTCGATGACTGCTGCTTACACGACAACCATGTCCATCGGCGCGACGCTGGCCTCGGCGGTCAGCGTTCCACTGGCGGTTCAGGCAGGTTCTCCGACAACCGCCTTGGCCTTGTGGGCTATTCCCGCAGGCATGGCTTTGCTGGTCATGGTGCCGCTTTCCATTTCCGGGAAGGGGCCTGCCGTTGAAAAAGGCGCGCATGTTTCCCCATGGCCGTTGCTGGCTACGCGCAAGGGCTTGCTGTTCACCACCGTTTTCGCCCTCCAGTCGCTGCTGGTCTACACCGTGGTCAGCTGGCTGCCCCACATTCTCATTTCGCGCGGGTTGGAGCCAGTTGATGCCGGATTGATGCTGGGCATCGTGCAGGGCGTCAGCATTCCGGCAGTCATGATCATGCTCTGGATGGGGTCGAAGCCGACCTTGCTGCGCAGTGCCTTCCTGCTGACAACCAGTTGCTCTGTCCTTGGCTTTATCGCGTTGCTGCTGTTGCCAGTGGAGCTGTCCCTGATCAGCTCGATCCTCATCGGCCTGGGTTTCGGGGTGTTCCCGCTGGTGATGCTCATGATCAGCCGCAGCGGCGGCAGCGCAGCGGAAACCACTGCACTGTCCACCGTGGCCCAATCTGTCGGCTACCTGCTTGCGGCCATCGGCCCTTTCGCACTGGGACTCATGCAAGGCGCGTTGGGGTCTTGGACGGCTGGCCTGGTGATTATCCTTGGCTTCTCCGTGATGCAGCTGTTGTTCTGCTTCAAGCTCGGCGGCTTGCGTACCGAAACCGATGACCACCAGCTGATTGAAGTCGACAGCGATGCCGAAGTGGAGCGATCATGAGCAAGACCCCGTTGCGTCCGCCATTGTCCGAAGAGGTCGGAGCGAAGTTGCAAGCCGCCGTAACCCAAGGCCGCTGGAAGGTCGGGGAACGGATACCAGCAGAGCCCGAGCTGATGGCTGAAATGGGTGTCTCCCGGGGAACCTTGCGCGAAGCCATCAAGGCGCTGGCCAGTACTGGTATCGTCGAGGTTCGCCGCGGTGATGGGACCTATGTGCGTGCGACCAGCGAGATCAGCGGCACCGCTCAACGCGTGTTCCGAGAGCACTCAGACCAGGACGTGCTCCAAGTGCGCTTCGCCCTCGATACCCAGTCGGCCCGGCTCGCAGCGAAAGCTGCTGATGCGAAAGTCATCGAAAAGCTGCGAACGCTGCTGAGCCAGCGAAGCGAGGCGTGGGAATCCCGGGACTATCCGGCCTGGGCGCAAGCCGATTGGAAGTTCCATTTGGAAGTGGCGCGGGCATCCGGAATTCCGCTGATGAGCGAGATCTATGAGAGCTTCGGGGATGTCTTCCACGGAACCAAGATGGTCCAGCGGCTTTCCGACGGATTCGATGGCTGCCTGCACGAGGGCCACGAATCATTGGTGGACGCAATCCAGGCAGGCGACCCTGAAGCCGCCGCCAGCACCGTCATCAAGAACCTCGACTACTGCATGAGCTGGATGCCGTAATTTGCGACCACTGCGGTGCTGCCCAGGCTAGACGGCCTTCATTCGGCTCACGTTTTCCTGCACCACGGCCTTGAAGTCCCCGCCCGCAGCCGCAAAGGTATTGCGCTGCAGCTGGTATTCGGCACCGCGCTCAATCAAGCGGATGATGCCCTGCAATTCCTCGGAGCACCCCAGCTGCTCGGCGATCGGCGCCAGTCGCTTGACCTCTGAGCGCAGGTGGTCGGTCACCAGCATCTCATCGCCCTGCGCATTGAGGATGATGATGGCATCCAGTCCGTAGCGGGCGGCGCGCCACTTGTTCTCCACACGGAACCAGGCCGGCATGACCGGAATCTTGTAGCCGGCTTCGATGGACAGCGACATGTCGTGCACCAGGCACTGCGTCAGCGCGGTGATCGCTGCAATGTCCTCCAGCGAGCTGACGCCATCGCAGATGCGCATTTCCACGGTGCCCAAACGCGGCACCGGTCGCACATCCCAACGGATTTCCGAGACATCGTCAATGACCCCGGTGTGCAGCATGTCTGCCACGTGGGCTTCGTACTCGGACCACGAATCGAAGTGGAAAGGAATCCCTGCCGCCGGCAGCTGCTGGAACATCAGCGAACGCTGCGACGCGTAGCCGGTGTCTTCCCCGCCCCAGTAGGGGCTGGAAGCGCTGAGCGCCTGGAAATGCGGCTGGTAGTTGATCAACCCGTCGGTGATGGGCAGAGCCTTCTCGCGGTCATCGAGTCCCACATGTACGTGCACGCCGTAGATCACCATCTGCCGTCCCCACCACTGGGTACGGTCAATCAGCTTGGCGTAGCGGTCCTTGTCCGTCACCGGCTGCAAGGTCGGGGCGGCAAACGGATGCGAACCTGCAGAGTACAAGTCCACGCCGTGATTGCCCGCCACCTCGTTGAGCATGCGCACATTGGTGCGCAGTTCCTCGGCCGCATCGGCCACGGTGGTGTGGACGCCGGTGACTACCTCGACGGTATTCATCAGCAGCTCCGGCTTCACCGTGGGATGCTCTTCATCATGGTCGAGGCCGGCCTCGTCCTTGAGCTGATTGAGAATGTTCTCGGCAACCGAGCACAAGTCCGCACTTTCGCGATTGACCAAGGCAATTTCCCACTCGACACCGATGGTGGATTGGGAAGACTGGGCGAACTCGATTTTCTGCACGGCGCTCCTATTGATGACATCTCGGACGGACTGCTCCGGAGCCGAACCAAACGGATGGAGTACGCACCGATTGCCCGGTGATTCTCCATACTTATTGTATGTATTGCGCCGCTCCCGCCAGGGCAATCTTCCGGTGGGACCTGCGTCACCCCAGATTAGTGCGGGATGACCTCGAATGCTACGCGCTTGTCTCCGAGGCGGGCCAAGATCAGCGTGGCCTTGTTCTTGGCACTCTTGGGAGAGCCTGCCAGTAGAATGCGCCGCAGTTCTTCCGGAGTGACATCGACTCCGCGCTTCTTGATATCCAGCGTGCCGATGCCGTTTGATTTCACCCAGCTGCGCAGCTTCTTCACGTTGTAGTCGTGGACTGCCAGGACTTTGTAGCCGCGCGCAAACGGCGTGGAAATCTGCTGCTCATGGGTGAAGTAGGCGATATGCTCATCGAGCAGATGGCCGCCAGTCTGCTCCAGCAGCGTCGAAATCAGGTGTGAGCGGATGACTGCGCCATCGGGTTCGTAGATGTGCGCTTCCAAGTCGCCTACCGGTGCTGGCTGGTCATTCTCTGCCGTTTCAGCACTGGACAATTCGTGGGCGCCGTCCTTGTCGATCACCAGCGCGGCGCGGGCAATGTCCTTGCGCTTCAGCTTGCCGAACCAGAGGCAGGCCTCGATGACCGAGCCGTGGTCGGAGATCCAGACCGCCTCGGCATTCGCCGGGATCGCTTCATGAGGAAGGCCAGTGCCCAGCTTCACTCCGACATCCAGCCCCGAGTCCACCAGTTTCTCCACGAAAGACAGGGGAGGGGAGAACGCCTCGGGGTCGAAGAGCCGACGGGTGCTCCCTTTCACGTCGGTGCGCCGTGCAGGATCCAGCCAGACACCATCAATGCCCGTCAGATCCGTATCCTCGGCACTGCCGTGGATCACTTTGGCGTTGTCAAAAGGCATCAGGTTCAAGGTTGTGGCGGCCGCAGTCGTTTCATCCAGCTCAACGGCGGTGACCTGCAGTCCTGCGCTGGCCAGCGCAATCGAATCGGTGCCGATGCCGCATCCGAGGTCGGCCACATGGGTGGATCCGGCATTCGTGTAGCGACGGGCATGCAGCCCGGCAATGGTCAGGCGGGTCGCCTGCTCCAATCCGGCCGGGGTCAGGACCAGTGAATCGGCGAATGGGCCGAATTTCACCCGCGCCCTGAATCGCAGCTGGGCCTGGGCCATGACGGCGCGGACAACCTTGGGGTCGTGGCCCTCCTTGCGCAGCTTCTCATTTAGCGCCCAAGCGGCATCCTTTGTAGCCACCATGGATGGATCGATGGTGGAAAGCAGCTTCCAGCCATCTTCCGAAAGCAGAGCGGCGAATTGTTCATTCAGCGTGGAGTCATTTGAAGCCTGGGCCATGACCCAAGACTATCGTCGATGAGCCTCGGGGATGTGCGGGCATCATGGTGCGTCCAGCCCGCAAAGAACGTGATCTATATGACAAAAGCGCGTCATATTCGGAATTCACAGAATCGCCGGGAAGGCATTGCCGCGACTTGGTACGCGGGCGGGGCGCGCCCGGACAAGAGGCATCTTGGAGCCGGAGGATCTGAAATCCGGAACTGTCTAGAGAAAGGGATACTTTTTCATGAGCATTAAAGTGGTTAGAAAGCGTAATCCTTATTGCCATCTGGTGCATCCGACTAACAAGTAGAGCTCTCGCTGTTCTACAGTTCACCGTCGCCGTGCACCGGTTATCTGGACCGGGGAGCAGTATTGCCGGCAAGCGGGCAAACGCCTTCCGCAAAACGTGAAGTGATCCGCGTCGCATTCCGTCGCGCGACTGGTGTTGTATGGCACCTGTGATGAAACCTATGCAGCGAACGACAACGATGTCGACTATCGACCAAAAGACCGCGGCCGTTGCGCCGGGGGATCCGGCGCCTCAGGCGCAGAACCAGCTCAAGCGCGGCATGAGCAGCCGCCACCTGCAGATGATCGCCATTGGCGGTTCCATCGGCACCGGGCTGTTCGTGGCCTCGGGCGGCACGATTGCCCAGGCGGGACCCGGCGGCGCATTGCTGGCCTATGCGGCCGTAGGGCTCATGGTGTACCTGCTCATGCAGTCCCTGGGCGAGATGACCGCGAAGATCCCGGTGGCAGGATCCTTCCAGACCTTCGCCACCCGCTTCGTCTCTCCGTCCTTCGGATTCGCCATTGGCTGGAACTACTGGTTCAACTGGGCCATCACCGTCGCGGCGGAACTGGTCGCGGCCGGCATCGTGATGAGCTTCTGGCTGCCCGATGTTCCCGGTTGGGTCTGGGCCGGAGTCTTCCTGGTTGCGCTGACCGCCTTGAACGCGCTGTCTGCCAAGGCCTTCGGCGAGGGCGAGTTCTGGCTCGCCCTGATCAAGGTGGCCACCGTCATCGCCTTCCTGGCCGCCGGCGTGCTGATGATTTTCGGCGTCCTCGGATCGCACGCCGATCCCCTGGCGAACTGGCGCGAAGGCAGGGATGTTTTCCATGGCGGCTGGCTGTCCATCGTCTCGGTCTTCATGATTGCCGGTTTCTCCTTCCAGGGCACCGAGCTGGTGGGTGTAGCCGCCGGCGAGGCCAAGGATCCGCGCCGCGAAGTGCCCAAGGCCATCCGCCGGGTGTTCTGGCGCATCATGCTCTTCTACATTGGCGCCATCTTCATCATCGGCTGCCTGATTCCCTTCACCGACCCGAGCCTGCTGGCCAGCGGCGAAGCGGATGTGGCGTCCTCGCCGTTCACCCTGGTCTTCGAGCGCGCCGGCATCGCCTTTGCCGCGGCTGCCATGAATGCCGTCATCCTCACCGCCATCCTGTCAGCCGGCAATTCCGGGCTCTACGCGTCGACCCGCATGCTCTATGCCATGGCCCATGACGGCAAGGCGCCGAAAATCTTCGGGCGCACCAACACTCGCGGCGTGCCGATCATGGCGCTGCTGGCCACCGCGGCGGTCGGCCTGTTCGGATTCCTCACCGCGCTGGTGGGCCAGGGTGCGGCCTATACCTGGCTGCTGAACGTCTCGGGCCTGTGCGGATTCATCGTCTGGGTGGGCATCGCCGTCTCCCATTACCGGTTCCGCCGCGGCTACCTCGCGCAGGGCTACAGCGCAAAGGACCTGCCCTATGTGGCCCCGCTCTTCCCGCTGGGGCCGATAGTCGCGTTCCTGATGCTCATCGCAGTGATCATCGGGCAGAACTACCAAGCGGTGCTCGCAGGCCATGCCCTGGAAGTGCTCTCGGCCTATATCGGCTTGCCGCTGTTCCTCGGGCTGTGGCTGGTGCATCGCATGGTGACCAAGTCCAAGCTGGTCAAGCTCACCGAGATGGACCTGAATGCTCCGGAGGACATCGAGGAGTCCGCGGCTGTGCGCTCTGCGCGAACCGGTGTGAAGAACTAGGGCAATGATTAGCACTCACCTTGACCGAGTGCTAAAGCTCGTCCTAAAGTCATGTGTGGGTGTCGCATTGGAAGTTGCATCTGCAGCTTGCAGCGTGGCACACCGCCTGACTGGATACCACCAACTGGCACCGCGACGACGGTTGGTCCAATGCCATAGGGCGCACCCCTACAACCATTGGTTCATACACGAAAAGGAGAGACCATGTCTGTCTCCATCAAGCCGCTCGAAGACCGCATTGTCATCAAGCAGGTCGAAGCCGTAACCACCACTGCTTCGGGCCTGGTCATCCCAGACTCCGCTAAGGAAAAGCCGCAGGAAGGCACCGTAGTTGCAGTAGGCCCAGGCCGCATCGACGACAACGGCAACCGCATTCCTCTGGACGTCGCAGAAGGCGACGTAGTCCTGTACTCGAAGTACGGCGGAACCGAGGTCAAGGTCGGCAACGAAGAGTACCTGGTGCTCTCGGCTCGCGACGTACTGGCAGTCGTCGTAAAGTAACGCCAACCTCTCTAAAGTTTCAGGAGAAAATGCATGGCTAAGCAGCTAGCATTCAACGAGGATGCGCGACGCGCCCTCGAAGCGGGCATCGATAAGCTCGCAAACACGGTGAAGGTCACCCTCGGCCCACGCGGCCGCAACGTGGTGCTTGCCAAGACCTGGGGCGCCCCGACCATCACCAACGACGGTGTCACCATTGCGCGTGAGATCGATCTGGAAGATTCATACGAGAACCTTGGCGCGCAGCTGGCCAAGGAAGTAGCCACCAAGACCAATGACGTAGCAGGCGACGGCACCACCACCGCCACCGTGCTCGCCCAGGCCCTGGTCAAGGAAGGCCTGAAGAACGTCGCCGCTGGCGCCGCTCCGGGCGATGTCCGCAAGGGCATTGAACTGGCTGTCGAGATCGTCTCTGACGCACTGGCAACAAACGCCGTGGCCGTCGAGGACAAGGTTGCCAACGTTGCCGCGATCTCCGCGCAGTCGGATGAAATCGGCGAACTGCTGGCCAAGGCCTTCAAGACCGTGGGCACCGATGGCGTAATCACCATCGAAGAGTCCTCGACTACCGCCACCGAGCTGGTCCTGACCGAAGGCATGCAGTTCGACAAGGGCTACCTCTCGCCGCAGTTCATCACCGACCAGGAGCGCCAGGAAGTTGTCCTGGAAGACGCACTGATCCTGATCAACCCGGGCAAGATCTCCACCGTGGCAGAATTCCTGCCGCTGCTGGAAAAGGTCCTGGAAGCGAAGAAGCCGCTGCTGATCATCGCCGAGGACGTCGAGGGCGAAGCCCTGTCCACCCTGGTGGTCAACAAGCTGCGTGGCCTGCTGAACGTGGTAGCCGTTAAGGCCCCGGGCTTCGGCGACCGCCGCAAGGCCATGATGCAGGATCTGGCCATCCTCACCGGTGCCCAGGTTGTCTCCTCGGAACTGGGCCTGTCCCTGGACCAGGTCGGCACCGAGGTGCTCGGCTCGGCACGCCGCGTGACCATCACGAAGGATTCCACCACCATCGTTGATGGCGCTGGCACCGAGGAAGATGTCGCAGAGCGCGTAGCCCAGCTGAAGGCTGAGCTGAACCGCACCGATTCGGAGTGGGACCGCGAGAAGCTGTCCGAGCGCCTGGCCAAGCTGTCCGGCGGCATCGGCGTGATCAAGGTGGGCGCTTCCACCGAGGTCGAGCTGAAGGAACGCAAGCACCGCATCGAGGATGCTGTGTCCTCCACCCGTGCTGCCCTGGAAGAAGGCATCGTTGCCGGCGGCGGTACCGCCCTGGTTGACGCGCTGGCTTCGCTGGATACCGATGCCCGCATCGCAGCCACCGAAGGCGACGTAGCAGCAGGCGTAGCGATTGTTCGCCGCGCCCTGGTGCAGCCGCTGTTCTGGATCGCTACCAACGCAGGCTTCGACGGTTCGGTAGTTGCCTCCAAGGTCGCAGAGTCCGGCGCCAACGAAGGCTTCAACGCCAAGACCGGTGTCTACGAGAACCTGCTGCACGCAGGCGTCATCGACCCGGTCAAGGTCACCCGTTCGGCACTGCGCAACGCAGCGTCGATCGCGGCCTTGGTGCTGACCACCGAGACCCTGGTGGCAGAGAAGGCCGAAGAAGCAGACGAAGAAGCGCACAGCCACTAAGGCCAAGCGTGAAGCATGGGCATAGTGCCCGTGCGCGAAAGCCGCCGCCGGGACCAGCCTCAAGCTGGTTCCGGTGGCGGCTTTCTCCATGCTGCCTTCAGATAGCGAGACAGGTTGGAAAGCATGGAACCGGAAAAGCGCGCCGGGTCCAAGCTGTGGCCAGGTAGTGCCCTTGGCCAAGCTTCGAGCGGAGCGCCATGCATCTGGCAGAGTACATGCATCTTCCTGTCCTGAGCCGTAGCAACTGCCTTTTTAGCATCCCAATTGCGCAGCGTCGGGCCCAAGGCAAATTGCGCCATTGCATGTTGGAATAGCCCGAGATGCGTGGTCTTGAGCATGAACCGCCGGAATTCCGGTGACATTTTTCCAAGGAACCGCAACTAAACCATCACAAGTCAGCACTGTGGGAGCTTTCAGCATTCGAGGCAGAACAGTGGTTGAAAGCACTAGATGGGGAAGAACGCGTGGTGCGGATTGATAAGATGGTTGGTTGTCTGACGTGATTCGAGAAGAAAGCGCCGAGGACCATTTCCTGTTCCCGACGAAAGCGCAGCCAGTGACCCATACCTTGGATCAGCCTCGGAAAACCACGGAACGTGCCGGTTTCCGAGTTGATTTGCAGGGACTTCGCGCCCTCGCAGTCCTGCTGGTGATGTGCTATCACATCTGGTTCTCCCGGGTCTCCGGCGGTGTGGACATCTTCTTGATGCTCTCCGCTTTCTTCCTGACTTCCTCCACTGCCCGGCGCATTGCCCGCGGGCAGCGCCCGCCCCTGCTTGACGGCTGGCTGCATCGATTTTCCCGCCTGATCCCGCAAGCCGCGGCGGTCATCATCGGCGTGGTCATCGCTGCGTGGATCATCCTGCCAAGCACCCGTTGGCTGGAACTGATTGACCAGTCCAATGCCTCCCTGTTCTATTGGCAGAACTGGTACCTCTCGAACCACCAGGTGGACTACTACGCCTTCAACACCGCTGCCGCCTCGCCGCTTCAGCATTTCTGGTCCTTGTCGGTCCAGGGCCAGATCTTCATCATCTGGCCGCTGGTGCTCGCCGGCAGCGCACTGGTCTGGAAGAAGTTCTTCTCCCGCCGCAGCTTCGCGCTAGTAGCCGGCAGCGCCTTCGGTGCCATCTTCGTTGGCTCGTTGGCATATTCCATCCACATCACCGCCACCAACCAGCAGGTCGCGTATTTCCACACTGGCGCGCGACTGTGGGAATTCGCGCTCGGCTCGCTGCTGGCTTTGGCCTTGCCATGGCTGTCCACCCTGCCGGAGAAGATCCGCCGCATTGGCGGCTGGGCAGGACTGGTCACCGTGATCGGCAGCGGTGCCGTGCTGGATGTGCAGGGACAGTTCCCGGGCTTCATGGCGCTGGTTCCCACCGTCGCCGCCGCGCTGGTGATCGCCGCCCCGGCACCGCGCAGCTGGGCCAACCCATCCGGCCTGCTTTCCCTGCCCCCGCTGGTCAAGCTGGGCGACCTGTCCTACGGCATGTACCTGTGGCACTGGCCCATGCTGGTCTTCTATCTTGAGGTCTCCGGCAATGAGAAGGCCTCCTTCCTGGCTGGTGCCATCCTCATCGCGGCATCCATCGGCGCCTCGTGGTGCACCACCAAGTTCATTGAGAAGCCGGCCATCGCCTGGCAGGCCAGCCCAAGCTTCTCGCGCTTGATACCGCAGGCCGGCTTCAAGCTGATCGCCCAGTTCGCGGTTGTTGCATTGGGAATTGGCGTAGCCAGCCTCCCTGTACTGGCATGGGAGAACAATGTCGAGCACCGCCGTGCCCTGGCTGCGGCGCAGACCGATACCGACAACCCCGGTGCCAACGCGACCGAGGACTGGGATCCATCGCCTGCTGCCTTGACCTTGCCGCTGGCCACCGAGCTGGATAGCGAGTGGCAGACCCCGGGCATCGCCTGCGAAGGGCCCAACGCTCCCGAAGATAAGCGGATCCACTTCTGCGAGCAGGGCGGCGACTTTGACGGGGGAGCACCGGACCTGGTACTGCTCGGCGATTCCCACATGCAGCACTGGTCTGCGGCGGCATCGGCAATGATCGAGGAAGCCGGCGGAAGCTGGATCCTGGTCTACGAGCCAGGATGCCGCTACGGTTCCGATGCGGATCGCGTGGATGAAACCTGCTCCGACTTCCAGGATGCCGCGCAGGACTATGTCGCGGATTTGGCACCGCAAATGGTGCTGACCACCGCCAGCAAGACCGTTGCTGCCCCGGATGCCATGCTGCGCAGCCCGGGAGAGCAGGAAACTCTGGTGGACAACTACGCCGAGATGATCCAGCCGTTGCTGGATGCGGGAAGCCGCGTCATCGCGATGCGCGATACCCCGCGCTACACCTACTCCATTCCCGAATGCGTGGATTCCAACAAGGGCGAATTGGACAACTGCGATGGCTCGGCCGGCTACGCCTTGAATAGCGTGAACCCTGTAGAGCAGTTCCTGGATTCGAAGGATTACGGGAACCAGGTCGTTTCCCTCGACATGACGGGGTTGCTCTGCCCCGACGGGGTCTGCAAAGCTGTCATTGGCAATGTCCTGACGTATCTGGACGATTCGCACCTGTCCAAGACCTTCGTGCTCAGCGCCAAGCGCCAGTTCGCCACCTCCTTCAAGGAAGCAACAAACTGGGAATAAGTCACCATGGATCCGGTGTGAAGCATGAGCTTGAACACAGTGCACCACGAAGGAATAACTGGAACGCCAAAAGAGCTCTACCATTTAACCAACCTCCGCTGTCGCCCCGAAAGGTTTCCACGTGACTGAGTTCAACCCCTTTGCTTTTGAAGGACTCACCTACGACGACGTTCTGCTGTTGCCTGGCCCGACGGATGTGATTCCTTCGGAGGCGGACACCACCACTCGCTTCACCAAGCGCATCAACATCCAGGTGCCAATCAGCTCCGCCGCCATGGACACCGTGACCGAGGCTCCAATGGCCATTGCGCTGGCACGTCAGGGCGGCATCGGCGTGATCCACCGCAACCTGTCCATCGAGGACCAGGCTAAGCAGGTTGACCAGGTCAAGCGCAGCGAATCGGGCATGATCACCGACCCGGTCACCGTCCACCCGGGCGCCACCTTGGCCGACTGGGATGAGCTGTGCGCGCAGTACCGCGTCTCCGGCCTGCCGGTAGTCGACGAGAACCGCAAGCTGATGGGCATCATCACCAACCGCGACACCCGTTTTGTTCCACGCGAGCAGTACATGACCACCAAGGTCTACGAAGTCATGACCGGCATGCCGCTGATCACCGCCAAGGAAGGCGTATCGCGCGAGACCGTTATCGAGCTGCTGTCCAAGAACCGCATCGAGAAGCTGCCGCTGATCGATGACGAGGGCAAGCTGACCGGCCTGATCACCGTCAAGGACTTCGACAAGGCAGAGCAGTACCCGTTGGCCACCAAGGACGAGGACGGCCGCCTGCGCGTAGCCGCAGCCGTGGGCTTCTTCGGCGAAGGCTACGAGCGCGCCATGACCCTGATCGATGCCGGCGTTGATGCACTGGTTGTCGACACCGCCAATGGCCACTCGCAGGGCGTGCTGGACATGATCGCCCGTCTGAAGAAGGACCCAGCCGCTGCGCACGTGGATGTCATCGGCGGCCAGGCAGCAACCTACGACGGTGCCAAGGCGCTGATCGATGCTGGTGCCGACGCGATCAAGGTCGGCGTTGGCCCAGGCTCCATCTGCACCACCCGCATTGTTGCCGGCGTGGGCGTCCCGCAGGTAACCGCGATCTACGAAGCAGCCAAGGCCGCGATTCCAGCTGGCGTGCCAGTGATCGCCGACGGCGGTCTGCAGCACTCGGGCGACATCGGCAAGGCACTGGTTGCCGGCGCCGACTCGGTCATGCTCGGCTCCCTGCTGGCAGGTACCGCAGAATCCCCGGGCGATCTGGTCTTCATGGGCGGCAAGCAATTCAAGGCCTACCGCGGCATGGGTTCGCTGGGCGCCATGGAAACCCGCGGCAAGAACACCTCATACTCCAAGGACCGCTACTTCCAGGCGGATGCCCCATCGAACGAGAAGCTGATTCCTGAAGGCATCGAAGGCCAGGTGCCATACCGCGGCCCGCTGTCCGCTGTCACCCACCAGCTGGTTGGCGGCCTGCGCCAGACCATGTTCTACGTTGGCGGCCGCACCGTTCCGGAGCTGAAGGCACGCGGCAAGTTCGTCCGCATCACCGCTGCAGGCCTGAAGGAATCCCACCCGCACGACATCATGATGACCGTTGAGGCTCCGAACTACCGTTCGCGCTAAACGCATCTGATAGGGAAACCCCACCAAGCAAAGAGTTCTGCTTGGTGGGGTTTTTCGTTGCAACTTTCGCCGGGGTTCTCACGTCAACAGCCCAGCGTGACAGTGGCAGCTAGGAGGTCGGTTGCCCAGTGCCAGGAGCAATACGGTTCGCAGCGGGGCACGAGCCGAGGTGCCCACGGGCGCAACGCCGCAGGCAATGCGTTCAGAAACGAATCAGGCTAGGGATGATCGTGTTTCCTAGAGGTCTGGTGGCCGATGGGGTTCGTCTTCAGCTTTCGAATGGAGGCCAATCTTTACGAGTTGCCACGTATTTGAATTCTCCATCTTGTGTAACCACTGTGACAGAGCGAAGGTTCTTGTCCTGTTCTCCGACCCGAAGCATCGTGTTGCTGCCTACATAGGCCAAATCGGACCTGGCGTCGACTTCCCACTCATAGGGTTCAAGGGTAATCAGCAATTCACCGTATTCGGGCGCTCCAAAGGGAAGCATATGCCCATGTGGATCCGTTGGGTACCACTTCAGGAAATCCTCCGGCTCATCGATGTCCATGACAACGTCCTCCCAGCCCTCATTGATTTCGTCCATCCATTGCTGCATCTTTTCATCGGCCCAGTCCTGCAGCTCTTTGTCCGAATAGTCCTCGAGTGCTTTCGAAGCCGTCGGTTCTGCAAGTGCTGGCAGTTCGGATGTTTCCTGCTGCCCAGGAGCAGGCTCGACTGCAGTTGTGGAGGCCCGGACCTGCTCAAATCCGGTAGAAGTGCAAGATGCCAAAGCCAGAGCTGCGATGGCAAGCAGAGGCAAACAGGTCAGCGATTTGCGCACGGTTATCTTTCTGAAGACGAGGGGAGTGATGCTAGACGTCAGGCTAAGGGAACACAGGGACAAAGACGCCTCATCGCGATCTAGTGGACTTATGCGTGGGACTGACTTGTCCAGAAGCACAGTGCACAAGGCATCCAGTACCAGCGACCCCACGTAGAATGAAAGCTCGGCAATACCTCTCGGTGCGCGGGAACCACCCGCAAGTGAGCGAACGTCAACGAAGGACATCAATTTGGGCCAGCCAGCCAATCTGAAGAAGCAAACTCGCCAGCGAATGGAGCGCACGGGGGAGAGCTACACGACCGCGCGCAAGAACATCCTGGCCGGCAAGCCTGAAAGCCCGCGGGCAGCCCGCGCCGCGGCCGCACGCGACTACGCCAAGGAAGCACGCGAGAAGGCCAAGGCGCAAGCCAAGAAGGACAAGGAAGCTCCGGCAGCTTCGCCGGCTGACGAGTTACCTGAATACCCGGCCCCAGAAGATGTCATCCAATACGATGCCGCGCTGTGGCACCGCGTGCTGGTTCAAGCTGGCGTCACCAACAAGCACACCGGCCAACCGCTGAGCCAGGCGCTGCTCGCCGGTCTTGCTGGCGGCATTGGCTTCATGGCCTTCACCCACGAAGGCGGCGAAGAAACCGCAGTAACCCTGGTGACCCGGCACAACCCGGAGCCGTACACCCAGAACCTGCTGGCCCGCTGCGGTGCCACGGTCACCGAACGCACCACCGGCTCAGCTGAACGCGCCGCCGAATACATGGACGCCGCCCTGGACGCAGGCCGCGCCGTCGTGGTTCGCGTGGCAATCAGCGCGCTGCCATGGATCGACGGCACTACGGTGGATGAAGCCGAGACCTTGGACCTCGCCGTGGTTGGCGAGCACAAGAAAGACCTGCTGGTCGATGACGGATCCGGTGCCCTGAACCTGATCAGCCCCAAGGAGTTGGCCATCGCCCGTGCCATGCGCAAGAAGGAAAAGCACTGGCAGGCGTGGATCCCGTCCTCGCGCTCGCCGAAGACCGAAACCCTGTCCGCCAACGCTGTGGAGGCTATCGAGGAAACCACCGCTCGGTTGCTGGGCACCAGCGAGCTGTCCGGGGTCCCGGTGCACTTCGCCAAGAATTTCGGCATTACCGGAATGCGCACTTTGGCCACGCGACTGCGCGATTCCGAGTCCAAGACCGGCTGGTCCCAGATCTTCGCAAGCCAGCAAGCGCTGGCCAATGGCCTGGACCAGCTGGCCGGGTTCTTCTCTGATACGCGCTTCAGCGGTGAAGGCGCATTGCGCGGGCTATACTCCGACTTCCTTGCCGAAGCAGCCGAACTTCCGGGTCTCTCGGCGCTGGCAGCGCACGTGGATGCGTATCAGCAGTTGTCTGCGCAATGGGACGAATTCGCTGACCTGATCGATCCAGAGATCGAATTCTCACAGCGCGCAGAGCACTTCGCATTACTGGCAGACGCGATAGAGCGGATCGCCGAAGCCGAGGAACAGGCCGCGACCGCCTTGGCCGAGACCGCCAAGAAGCTGACATCCAAGTCAGCCAAGTAAACCTGGCTCAATATAAGCCCTGCCGTCCGGTGATCTTATTCACCGGCTGGCAGGGCATTGTTGTCCCGGCACGCCACCTGCGGCCCCACGCTTCAAAGCCAGGGCGGAAACATCACCGAGAGCCAGCGCGCTATCAAAAGCGGGATTATCCCCGAATCTTGATAACCTAGTTAGGTGAGTAACGAGATTGAGATCGGCCGCGGCAAGCGGGCAACTAAGGCATATTCCCTGGACGACGTAGCGATCGTACCGAATCGCCGTACCCGTGATCCGAAGGACGTATCGGTGTCCTGGCAGATCGACGCCTTCCAGTTCGACACCCCTATCCTGGGCGCACCAATGGATTCGGTGACCTCCCCGGCTACCGCCATCGCACTGGGCAAGCTCGGCGGCCTGGGCGTGCTGAACCTCGAAGGCCTGTGGACCCGCTACGAGAACCCGGAAGCAGTGCTGGCTGAAATCGCCGGCCTGAAGTCCGAGGCGGCAACCCGCAACGACCCCAAGATCACCGCCAAGCTGCAGGAACTGTATGCGGCTCCAATCCAGCCGGAGCTGATCACCTCGCGCATCTCCGAGATCCGCGACTCTGGTGTTGTCGTAGCCGGCTCGCTGACCCCGCAGCGCACCCAGGAGCACTACAAGACCGTAGTCGCCGCCGGCGTTGACATCTTTGTCATCCGCGGCACGACCGTCTCGGCCGAGCACGTCTCTAAGACCACTGAACCGCTGAACCTGAAGCAGTTCATCTATGAACTCGACGTCCCAGTGATCGTCGGCGGCGCAGCTGGCTACACCCCGGCCATGCACCTGATGCGCACCGGCGCAGCAGGCGTGCTGGTCGGCTTCGGCGGCGGCGCATCCTCGACCACCCGCCGCACCCTGGGCATCCATGCCCCGATGGCTACAGCAATTGCCGACGTGGCAGCTGCCCGCCGCGACTACATCGAAGAGTCCGGCGGACGCTATGTCCATGTCATCGCCGACGGCGGCATGGGCAACTCCGGCGACATCGTCAAGGCCATCGCCATGGGGGCCGACGCAGTGATGCTCGGTACCGCTCTGGCTCGTGCCGATGAAGCGCCAGGCGCCGGCTACCACTGGGGCATGGAAGCTGTCCACGAGGCCAGCCCGCGCGGCGACCGCGCCAAGGTCGGCACCGTCGGCTCGCTGGAGAAGGTCCTGCATGGCCCGTCGCATGAGACCAACGGCACCTCGAACCTGGTTGGCGCGCTGCGCCGCTCGATGGCCACCACCGGCTACTCGACGCTCAAGGAATTCCAGCGCGTCGATGTCGTGCTTTCCCCTTACGAATCGGATCGCTTCTAGCAGATCCCGATCTGGCCCCGTTCTTCTGCTGGAGGGCGGGGCCAGTGCCATTTGCACGCTGGGTCTCAACGAATGAATAAGCAAGTTGGTTCCACCAGCGGAAAATAAGGCAACAGGGTTAATCTCACGCCCTCGCATTTCGAGTTCTACGCCAAATAGAAGTACCGTTAGAGTGTGCTTAAAACCGCTCTGAAGCCCAAATGGATCGGCGCCCTGCTTGCCGCGCTAGCTCTCGCCACCGGATTTGTACTGCTGTCCGGTTGGCAGTTTGGCGCCTCCGAAACCGAGCCGCCGGTCAAAGTCGACAAGACCGAGAAGCCGGTTGCGCTGATCGAGCATCAGGAAGTCGGCAAGGAACTGCTGGGCATCAAGGCAGACCAGATCATCACCATGGAGGGCGAATTCGTCCCCGGCACCGATCAGCTGATCTCGCCGCGGCTCAATGGGGAACAGCGCGGTGTCTGGGTGGTCACCGAGTTCAAGGTCGAGGGCGCGGACAAGGACGCCGGCATAGCAGTGGTGCGCGGCTGGCAGCCTGAAGCAACCAAGCCTGCACCGGCACCGGAGGGCGAACTGGAAATCACCGGACGCCTGCTGCCTAGCGAAGGCCCGGAATTCCGCGTGGACCTGCGCAGCCCAACGCTGCCTACGGTCGCCTCGGCGCAGCTGGCGAACATCTGGGATTCGATCCTCTATGAAGGATTCGTCTCAGCCCACGAAATCACCACGGCCAAGGGCGAGGCCGCAACGCAGGCGGGCCTGGAGCTCGTGAATGTCGGCCCGCAGCCCCAAGAAGGCCAGATCAACTGGTTGAACGTCTTCTACGGCCTGGAATGGGTCCTCTTCGCAGGCTTCGCCATCTTCCTCTGGTACCGCATGGTGCGCGATGACTACCAGCGAGACCTTGACGAGATTGCTGAGCGCGCCGCCGAAGCACATCACAAGGGTGGCAATGCCACCCAGGCTGGCAACAGCAACGAATAGCATTTCACGCACACCGCACTTCTTACCGAAATCGGAAGGAACCACCAACGATGTCCAGCACCACCCCGGCACCGAAGCCCCGGAAATTCGGCGGCACACCTAAGCAGATCCGTGCAGCCGCGAACTTCTACAAGGTCTTCGCCTACGTCACCGGCGTGATGCTGCTGCTGCTCGTGCTGGAAATGATTTTCAAGTACTTCTGGTCCTTGGAACTGTTCGTGGGCGGCACCCTGGTGGATGGCACCGACAACGCCATCGGCATGTACAACCGCGCCGAGGTAGCTGGGGGACTGAACCTCTCGCTGGGCATCCTGATTGCGCACGGCTGGCTCTACGTGGTGTACCTGTTTGCCGACTTCCGCCTGTGGTCGCTGATGCGCTGGCCATTCATGCGCTTCATTACGATTGCGCTCGGCGGCGTTGTTCCATTCCTGTCCTTCTGGACCGAGGCCAAGGTGCACGCTGAAGTTGATCGCGAGCTGGCGGCCCATCCGAAGGCGGCCAAGCGCTACTGACACTGCGCCGCATTGCCTTGCAAGGGCGGATCGGTTCATCTCGCGATGAATCGGTCCGCCCTTGCTCTTTGCCAAAAATGCACTTGGTGACGCTGATGACATCACCTTGGCTGTTTCGCGCGCAGTGAACCGCGTAGACTGTAACGGTGACTACTGCTCCCCTCAATCCAGAACATAAGCCGGTTCTGGTCGTCGACTACGGGGCCCAATACGCGCAGCTCATTGCTCGCCGCGTACGCGAGGCCCGTGTGTACTCGGAGATCGTTCCGCACACCCTGTCCACCGAAGCCATCCTGGCCAAGAATCCTGCTGCGATCATCCTTTCCGGTGGTCCTTCCAGCGTCTATGCCGATGGCGCCCCTTCCGTGGGGGCCGACCTGTTCGAGGCCGGCGTACCGGTCCTGGGCATCTGCTACGGCTTCCAGGCCATGGCCAACGCCCTGGGCGGCACCGTGGCCGAGACCGGCCTGCGCGAGTACGGCCGCACCGCAACCACCTTCGAGGGCGAAGCCCGCTCCATCCTGGCAGGCGCCGCACAGGCCCCTACCGTCTGGATGAGCCACGGCGACGCCGTTTCCCAGGCGCCGGAAGGCTTCGAGGTCCTGGCCACCACCGCTGGTGCTCCAGTGGCGGCGTTCGCCAATGAAGCCAAGCGCCTGTACGGCGTGCAGTGGCACCCGGAGGTGAAGCACTGCGAGTACGGCCAGGACGTCCTGGAGAACTTCCTGTACAACGGTGCCGGCCTGAAGGGCGACTGGACCGCCGACAACATTGCTGACGAGCAGATCGAGCGCATCCGCGCCCAGGTCGGCACCGGCAAGGCCATCTGCGGCCTGTCCGGCGGCGTGGACTCCGCTGTGGCGGCCGCCCTGGTGCAGCGCGCCATCGGCGACCAGCTCACTTGCGTGTTCGTGAACCACGGCCTGCTGCGCGAAGGCGAAGCCGAGCAGGTTGAGAAGGACTTCGTCGCTTCCACCGGCGCCAAGCTGTACATTGCCGACGAGCGCGAGCGCTTCTTGACCGCTCTGGACGGTGTCACCGACCCGGAGACCAAGCGCAAGATCATCGGCCGCGAATTCATTCGCGCGTTCGAAGCAGCCGAAGCTGCGATCATCGCCGAGGCCGCTTCCGAGGGCGAGCCGGTTAAGTTCCTGGTCCAGGGCACCCTCTACCCGGACATCGTCGAGTCCGGCGGCGGCGAAGGTACCTCCAACATCAAGAGCCACCACAACGTGGGCGGCCTGCCAGAGGATCTGCAGTTCGAACTTGTCGAGCCGCTGCGCACCCTGTTCAAGGACGAAGTGCGCGCCGTGGGCCGCGAGCTGGGCTTGCCTGAGGAAATCGTTGGCCGCCAGCCGTTCCCCGGCCCGGGCCTGGGCATCCGCATCATCGGTGCGGTCAACGAGGAGCGCCTGGCCATCCTGCGCAAGGCCGACGCGATTGCCCGCGCCGAGCTGACCGCCGCAGGCTTGGACGACGAGGTCTGGCAGATGCCGGTAGTGCTGCTCGCCGACGTGCGCTCGGTAGGCGTGCAGGGCGATCACCGCACCTACGGCCACCCGATCGTGCTGCGTCCGGTATCCTCCGAGGATGCCATGACCGCCGACTGGTCGCACCTGCCATACGATCTGCTCTCGAAGATCTCCAACCGCATCACCAATGAGGTCGATGGGGTGAACCGCGTGGTGCTGGACGTCACCTCCAAGCCACCAGGAACCATCGAGTGGGAGTAATCCCGTAGCCTGGAATTCCCCTGCCTGCTGCCGCGCTTGCGGCAACAGGCAGGGGAATTTTTTGTGTTCTGGCGCGCGGAACCCTCTTGAGGGCCAAGGCAGCGTCGCGAAGCGGACATCGTAGTTGGAAGGTGGCCGCAAGCGCATCTTGGCCAATGGGCACAGATCGTGCACGAGAGCGCTGGCCACGCGCCACGGCTTCATGAAATCGCGCATCCAATATCCGCAGTTTGCTTCGCGAGGCCCATGAGCGAACGCCGCGAGCATGAGCTTGCGCATCCCGCGGTTAAAACGTGTTTCGCGCACCGGTTCTGCACGGTCGGTGCACTACGTTAGAAAGAGGCGTATCTGCACCTGTGGTGCGCCCGAATGTGGTCGGTTCAGTGAAGGGAATGACTGTCGTGACTAGTGGACAGAATGCTGCCGCCGAGCGTGTAGCTGCCTGGGTCAAATCGCTGGGGCAGAGTGCCGGGGCGGATACGACCCTGCGGTTTGCTCCGTCGACCTCCAATAGCATCGACATAACCCATGCCAATCCATCGGGCTTGGCCCAGTTCCTTGCCGGGCGGCGCACCCGCCTGTCCACCCTGCTGCATGATGCGGACCAGTACGCCACCGCGCGCCGCACCGCCCGTGCGCTGTCGGCCAAGATCAGCGAACTGTGGGAAGAACGCGGCATCGACGTCGGCTACCTGGCCGCCGGTGTCGCCAACTGGCGTGCCGTCCATGATGGCAAGAGCGAGCCGGTGTCCGCTCCCATCATGCTCGGACGAATCACGCTGACCAAGCATGTGGACGCCGACGACTACGACCTGCAGCTCGTTGGCCGCGCCACCGTGTCCCCGGCGTTCGTCCGCCAGTTCGAAGCCGACCACAACGCCAAGGTCGACGTCGACGCCGTTGACGCCGCCGCCTATTCTATCGCCCGCTTTGATCCGGTCCGGGGCATGGATGCCCTGCGCCACCAGATGGCAGAGGTCCCCGGCGTAGTCGTGGGCCACCGCCTGCTGCTCTCCACCTTCTCCGAACTGATGGACCCTGCAGACCCGGCCAAGCTCAACGGCTCGCACCCGGTCATCGAGGCGCTGATCCGCCATGACACCGTGGAAAAGCAGGAAGGGAACAGCCAAAGCAGCAAGACCTCGGAGGCGCTGGCCAACCTGGTGGCGTCCAAGCCGGGCGCCGCCAAAGCAGAAGAGCCGAAGGCTGACGCCGCGAAGCCCGAAGCGGCCACGGAAGATCCTGCTGCAAAGAAGCAGGACGAGCAGCCAGCCGCGCAGGCTGCCGAGGCCAAGGGCAATGAAGGCTCCGGTTCGAGGCTGAGCCGCGTGAAGAACATCCTCAAGGAAAGCGCTCGCTCGCGGAAGCAGGGCGCAGTCTCCGAGGAATCGTCGGCCCGCAAGGTCCACACCGGAACCACGACCATCGCCAAGTCTTCCGATGATCGCGATCCGGAAGACGAGCTGTTCCTGCTGGACGCCGATGAATCCCAGTCCAAGATGCTCGACTACATCGCCGCTGGCGAATCGGTGGCCATCAATGCCGCCGCCGGCACCGGTGCCACCCAGACCGCATTGAATGCCGCCGCGCTGCTGGCAGCCCAGGGCAAGCGCGTGCTGGTTGTTGCCGAACAGCGCTCCGCTGCCGAGGAATTCGTGTCTCGCTTCAACGAGCAGCTGGATGCCGGCAGCATGCTGCTGGAACCGAATGAGGATCCCGAAGCGCTGCGGGCCATGCTCACCAAGGCGATCCTGCGCAATGAACGCGCCGCCGAGCCGCAGCTGGGCTCCATGTTCAAGCGCCTGCGCGAATCCCGCCATGCGTTGCACGAGCATGTGAAGTCGCTGCATTCGGTCCGCAGCCGCTGGGGCTGCTCGCCGTACCAGGCGATGCAGGAGCTGGCACGCCTCTCTGCACTGGAACCTGCGCCATCCACCACCGTTCGCCTGAAGCGTTCGGTGCTCGATTCCATGGGCCAGCGCGGACATGTTGCCGCGCAGCTCAAGCGCGCCGCCCAGCTCGGCGCCTTCTCCAAGGTGCACACCACCAGCCCTTGGCACGGTGCTCCGCTGCGCAACACCGAGGCCACCGAGAAGGCCCTGAACCTGGCCAGCGGCCTGGGCCGCGACCTGCCAATCCTGCATGACCACATGCTGCAGATTGCCGAGCGTTCGCAGATCCGGCTGGAAGAAAGCTACGATAAGTGGGGAGACCAGCTGCAGCTGCTGGTCGCCGTCCGCGGCTCGCTGGACAAGTTCGAAGCAGATATCTTCGAGGGCGATATCGACGATTTGATCGCCGCTACCGCAACCAGCGCATGGCGCCGTGAACACGGTGTCGAGATGGGCTCGATAGTCCGTTCCCGGCTGCGCAAGATCGCCAAGGAATATGTCCGTCCGGGCATGCACGTCGCCGACCTGCAGTCTGCGCTGCAAGCCGTATCGGTCCAGCGCGATGCGTGGCGAGCCATCGCCACGAGCCAGCGCAACCCCCAGGTCCCGGGCGGACTGCTGGATGTCGAGGCCGGCTACCATGACGCCGGTGCCCGCATCGACAAGCTGGCCGAAATGCTGCCATCCTCCCTGGGCTCGCGCCTGCGTGAAATGCCGATCAAGGAACTGCTCTCGGTGATCGCCTCGCTGGTTGAGCGCCGCGAGGACCTGGGCGAGCTGCCCGAACGCACGCTGATCTCCGAGCAGCTGGCCGAAGCCGGCCTCGGCGACCTGCTTGATGACTTCGCCGAACGCGAGATCGATGCCGACCAGGTAGACAGCGAATTGGAACTTGCCTGGTGGCAGTCCGTGCTGGACGCCATGATCTCTGGCGATGACTTCCTGGCCATGAACGACGGTTCCAAGCTGGAGAAGATCGAAGCGGACTACCGCCTGGCTGACGGTGCGCATATCGCCGCCGGACCGCAGCGCATCCGCTGGGCGCTGGCCCGCAATTGGAAGGCTGCGCTGGCTGACCACCGTGCAGGCTCGCGGGCGCTGCGCGAGATGCTCAAGGGCGGTACCCCGAGCATTGCAGGGCTGCTGGATCTTGGTGCGCCGCTGGCCAATTCGCTGACTCCTGTCATCGTTTCGGCTCCGCTGCTGCTGGGCAGCGCCCTGCCGGAGGACACGAAGTTCGATGCCGTCATCCTGCTTGAAGCCAACTACCTGACCCTGCGGGAAGTCCTGGATGCGATCCGCCGCTCCGAGCAGGTCATCGCCATCGGCGATGAAATGCTTGGTGGCCCGAAGCGCTTCGAAGTCTCCGTGGACCCCACCGCCCGTGTTCGCGAGCAGGGCGTGGACCGTTCCGCGCTGGAAGCGCTGAACAAGGTGCTGGTCACCGGTTCGCTGTCCACCGTGTACCGCGGAATCGACGAAGGCCTGGTGGAACAGCTGTCCACCACCTACTACGACGCTGCGCTCTCGCGCCTGCCGATGGCGGTGAACCTCACCGGCAACTCGTCGCTGTTGCGCGGCGAATATGTTCCGGATGCCACCGGATCGCTGTCCAGCAGCGAAGACGGCGTGCAGACCACCGCCGCTGAAGTGGCGCGGGTCGTGGACCTGGTCTTCGAGCATTTCAAGAACCATGGTGGCGAATCGCTGGCGGTCATTGCCTCGAACCGCAGCCATGCCTCGGCCATCGCCGAAGCGATCCGCGTCCAGCTGCCCAACCACAAGTACGCGATGGAGCACCTGCGCTCCAAGCGCGAACCGTTCGTGGTGACCACCATGGACCGGCTGATCGGCCTGCGCCGGGATTCGGTGATCTTCGCCTGGGGCTACGGACGGACCCCGCACGGCAAGACGCTGCACGAATTCGGCGCCCTGTCCCGCGAGGGCGGCGAGCAGCTGTTCGTCGCCGCGATGACCCGGTCGCGCACCCGCATGACCCTGGTTTCCAGCCTGCTGCCGGAAGACGTCGACCTGAACCGCGTCTACCGTGGAGCCCGCCAGTTCTTCGAGCTGTTTGGACGCGTGCAGGCCGGGGATTCCGGAGTCAGCTCGATGCGCAACCCGCGCTTCGACCCATTGGTCTCGGATCTTGCCCGCCGCTTGCGCGAAAGCGGTGCGATAGTTTCCGAGGACTACCGTGGCGTGCTGGATTTGTCGGCACATGCCTACGACTCGGCGCACACCGGCATCCGTCCGCTGGCCGTGGTCTACGACGGCACCGAGCACTATGCCGGCCTGACCGTGCGTGAGCGCAGCCGCCTGCGCCCGGAATTCTTCGAGAAGCACGGTTGGCGTTATGTTCCGCTGTGGACCATCGATGTCTTCACCGACCCGGGTGCTGTCGCCGATCGCCTGGCCCATGCCCTGGGCCTGAAAAAGACTGCGTCTCCTGAACAACCATCGGCCCGTAGCGGCATGGCCGCCGCTCGACCAGTCTCGGCCCGTGAAGTCACCACCGAGCCGGAGACGCCGAAGGAAAAATCGAAACTGCTGAAGTCCGCCAAGACGCGTCAGGAACCCAAGGCAGAGAGCAAGCAGGAAGCACCGGCTGCCGGCAGCGCGGCCAAGGCTGAAACCGAGTCGCCTGCCAAGGACAATGCAGGCAAGCCGGTGACTCCAGCACCTGTGCCGGCCACCAGCAAGATTGATGAATCGGAACCGAAGAAGCCATGACTTCTGAGCAAGAACCAACGCGCGGCCGCCGCAAGCGGCCGCGCGTTGTGGCACCGCCGCAGCATTTGGCTGCACGTGTCGAACTCACCGGCAGCTACACACCGGTGCCCCATTCAGATTCCGTCAACCGTGCGCTAGCGGGCCCGCAGAGTGCAGGAACACCCGAGGACACGATGGCGGCAGGACCCAAGAAGCGCACCACCGATCCGCTGGCTGATTTGCTCGCCAAGGACCAGGACCCGCGAAATTGGGGCGACTCCAAGGAAGATCTTGCTGAAATGATGAAGCGCGAGAAGCCGCCGCACTGGGGCTGAACGTCTAATTCACCAAGACCGCTGAAACCTTGCCGCGCGATACCGCCCCGGCCAGATCATCCGAGAGGCTGTTGGCCGCCGCAACCACGACAATCCCCTCGCCGGTCGGGTCAGCGCTGCTGAGCATGCCGAATTCAGAACCAGTGGCATTATCCGGAACCCAGAGCACCGGCACCGCTTTGGCGATGGTTTGCGAGCTGATTTCCTTCTCAAAACCGTCGCCGGTGGTCAGCACGATATCCACCAATTGCCCGGGGTGAAGCAGCGTCACCGTGGCCGGGTCGCTCAGACGCAGGGGGACAGCGACGGTACCTTCCGGTGATCCATGCAAAAGCTGCGGTCCCACCAGCGAATAGCCGCGCAGCACCGTTCCTGCTGGCAGGGCCACGGCGGCGCGTTGCCCGGCAACGGCCTCAATGCCTTCAAAGACCTCGGCATCCTGCGGGTCGAGCCGCACAGTCTGCACCTGCAGCTGGTTGGCGGATATCCGGGAACCGGCAGGAATGTCGCTGTGCGCCACCACGACCTCGCGTTGGGCCAGTTGCCCGGAGGAAAATACATTGAGCATGCCCGCCAAGGCGAGCAACGCGCAGGCAATGGCCAATGGCTTTCGATAGCGGCGCAACAGCTCATTGCGATTTCGCACCGGCCTGATCTTCGGCTTGGGAATCACCGGACGGCGGGACGCGGCTTGGGTCCTGGAGAAGTAGCTCATACCCCCATGCAACCCGCCGTTACGGGAACCCGTGGCCCACAGCCCGCGAGCTGTGGGTAAATCAGATGATCTGATGCACCTGTTGTGGCGTGAACACCAAGTCCACCGGCTGGTCATGTTCGTCAATCCGGAAAGCACCGGATGGAACATACTCATGCTCGTACACCACCGCAGCTACCCGTACCGGGGCGTCTTCGATCAACGGCAGGAAGCGATCGTAATAGCCGCCGCCCTGGCCCAGGCGCAACCCGTCCTCGTCGATGGAGAGGGCTGGCATGATCAACGTATTGATCTCGTCGAAGAGTTCCGTGCCGATCCGTTCGCCCACAGGTTCCATCACCGGGGCCAAAGCGCTCGGCGCGAATTCCATGCCGGGGGTGTACTCGACCCATGACAGCGCATAGTCCGGTTCGCACACCGGCAGGTAGACGTCAATGCCCTCATTGACCAGCGCATCCAACAACGCCTCGGTTGGCGGTTCATCCGGAGCAGAGCAGTAGGCCGCGACCTTCTGGACGACTCCGGTGCTTTGGCTCAGATAGCCGATCACCGTGCGGGCCAGATCCTGGCCGAGCTGCTCGCGCTGGATCGGATCAAGCGCCCTGCGCCAACTGCGGACGGCGGCACGTGCGGCCTTCTTGTCGGATCCAGGATGCTGGTCAGCGGTGAGGTTCATGCCTACAGCTTACGCGTACGCAATGAATCGCTGCCCGCTGGTGCCGTTGCCGGCTGCTGGCATGACGAAGTAATACGATGTGCACATGTTCATCTCTCGTCGGGCAAAGCACCTGGTTCCGGATCTGGCCTCGGAACGGCTGCTGCTGCGCCAGCTGACCGCGCGGGATGAGGCCGAGTGGATCAATCTGCGCTATGCCAATGCCAAATGGCTCAAGCCGTGGGATCCCACGAGTCCCTTGGGCCCGCCGGAATCCATGACCTTTCGGGAGATGCTCAGGGCAAGGGACGAATCGGCAATTGACGGAAGCGGATACTCCTGGGCACTGGCCCTTCCCCAGCTGCACCGGGGGCGTCCGCCACTGATCGGGCAGGTTTCCGTGTCTTCCGTGCAATACGGGGCCGCACGCACAGCGTCCATCGGTTATTGGATTGACCGCAATCATGCCGGGTTCGGCCTGATGCCGGAAGCCTGCGCATTGGTCATCGACCATTGCTTCGAGCAACTGCAGCTGCACCGCCTGGAAATCAATATCCGCCCGGAGAATAAGGCCAGCCTTCGCGTCGTGGACAAGCTCGGTTTCCGCGATGAGGGCCTGCGCAAGGGCTATCTGCATATCGACGGGCAGTGGCGGGATCACCGCACCTTCGCGCTGACCCGCGAAGAGCTGAAAACTCCGATGCTCGAACGCATCTACGAATACTGACCTGGAATCCGTGCCATTTCGGTCAATCAAGCTCTGATATGAGCGAACCGGATTGAAAACATGCGGACACGCCTAGGGATGTGCGTGAGCACGCACCCAAGGTTGCATAGTGTTGATTTGACGGAACCATATTTGGTTCCACAAGGATTTGACCGAATCAATCGGTGATGGAGGACCCACATGGCTGGCACGTCACAGAGCGCTCCGCAGGAAAGTGCTGCGACCAAACTCAAGATTCGTGTGCGCTATGGCCGGTTGTCCGTCGCACTCGTCGGAGCCTTGGCTGTCATCGCGACCGTTGTCGGTCTCATCCTGGCTCCTTTCACTGCCCTGACCTTCGGCGCCGTAGGCTTGTTCGCGCTGGTTGCCGTCGCCTCCTTCGCCACCCTGCGCGGCCTGGCTGTGCGCGACCGCAACCGCAAGCTGCTTGAGCACCTGGAAGCCACCCGGCAGAAGGCGCTGCAGACCCCGGCATTCGACGACGCCGCCAACCAGGTCGTCTCGCGCAAGCACGAGAAGGACGAAGTTTTCGACGCACGCCCGGGTTCTTCCCGCCGTGCTCCAGCAATTACCGCTGAAGAGCTGCGTGCCGAAGCGCTGCGTGTGGCGCACGGCCACGGCGGCGTGAAGCAGCCGGAGACCTGGGAGCCAACGCGCGTCCCGAAGCCTACCTATGTGGAAGCCACTGAGCGCATTGCCAAGACTGCGGAAAAGGCAGCTGAGCAGGGTGCTCAGCGCACCCACAAGCCTGCGCTTCCCGTCCAGGAGCAGTTGCGCCCGAGCAAGCAGATCAGCCTGAAGGCATCCGAAGACGCAAAGCGCTTGGCTGCCGAGGTATCAGCCGAAGAGCGCGCAGCAGTTCCATCGGTTGCTGCCAAGCGTTCCGAGAGCGCTGCGGCAGCCAAGGAAGCCGTTGCTCCGGTGGCTCCGGCGCCGGAAGCCGCGCCGGCAGTTTCCGCAGGGTCCAAGCCTCGCCTGAACCTCGATGCGGTCATGCAGCGCCGTCGCGCGTAACATCCAAGCTCAAAGACGTGTGGCCCGGACCTTTCCCAAGGTCCGGGCCACACGTCTATGAATTGCCGTCAGCTGATCATGTCGTCGAATGGCAGCGGTCCGCGATTGCCGCGGTGATGGGCGAAGACCAAGGTGGTTTCGGTATGGCCCACCGACTCATCGGTCGCCAGGTTATCCAGCACCCAGTCCCGCAGCGCATCGGTGGAGCCAACCGCGATATGCAGCAGGTAGTCGGTGCCGCCGGAAACATGGAACATGGAGAGGACCTCAGGCAACTGCGGAATGCGTGCCACGAACGCATCGATTTTCTCGCGATCGTGCGCCCGCAGCTTGACCGAGATCAAGGCCTGCACGGTACGGCCGACAGCTGCCAATGACACCTCGGCGTGGTAGCCGGTGAGGATGCCGCGCTCGACCAGGGAACGGGTGCGCAGCAGCGCAGTGGATGGTGCGATGCCGGCACGCTGTGCGAGGGTCGCGTTGGAGATACGCGCATTCGCGACCAATTCGTCGATGATGATTCGATCGATTTCGTCCAGATCGACGTTTGAGGAAAGCTCTGATTGCTGGGCCATAAGAATATTTCATCATATTCGCAACGCATCAGCGGGATCTTTGAGGTAAAAATCGGCGTATGCCGTCCGCGTACGAGCAAATAATCGGTGAACAAACGGATATATTGGGGATATGACACGTCGTTCTGAGCACACCGGTGAATCCTTCGATACCAGGCTGGCAGCATATTGCTTGGTGGAACACGAAGGAAAGGTACTGCTTACGCTCTGGGATATGCGTCATCGCGATCCGCGCTTCACGCCGCGCTGGTCCCTTCCAGGTGGCGGTATCGACTTGGGGGAGCCTATCGAGGAAGGCGCCCGCCGTGAGGTTTATGAAGAGACCGGCTACGCCGTAGACGCATTGGAGCTCCTGGATGTCACCACGGGAGTTATCCCGGGTTCCAAGCGCTACTCGGGCGAAGGCCACGCCATGCAAACGGTGGCCGTCACCTATCGTGCCAGGCTGACCGGTGGCGAACTGCGCCATGAAGTCAACGGCTCGACCAGCCAGGCAGCCTGGTTCACGCGCGAGGAGATTGCCAAGCTGAACTGCATTGAACGCGTCGAGAGCATTTTGCGACTGACCGCACCCGGCAAGTAGCAACGGATCGCAGGTGACCTGCCCTAGAATCAATAGGGACATGAACTTGCGAAATTCCATCACCGTCGGCACGCTCAGCGCAGCACTGCTGCTCACCCTGTCTGCGTGCACTGAAGACGAAACGCCAACAACAGAGCCGAGCAAGGACATCACCTTGCGGATTGCTGCCGGCACCCAGCCGGCAGAACAGGCCCTGGCCCATGTCTACGCCAACGCCCTGAAAGCCGAAGGCTACAAGGCATCGCTGAACAAGCCAGCGGAAAATCCCTACCAGCAGGTTGTTGATGGAAAAGCCGATCTGGCGTTGGACCAAGCGGCCAAAGCACTGAACCTCGCTGCTGATCCGGCAGCTATCACCGGCGAAGACCAGCTGCTCAGTGCCGAGGAATCCCAAAGCCTGCGCAGTGCCATCAATGACGCTGAGGGTGAAGTGACTGCTTTGGAGCTCAGCCCTGCTGATGCCGGCAAGGTCCTGGTCATGAGCCAAGCCCAGGCAACACTGCACAAGGTCGATTCCGTAGAAACCCTGATTGCTGCCTGCGCTGATCTGACGATCATCAGCGATGAAGCCAGCTCCGAATCCTTGAAAACTGCTTTGAAGGATGCGGGCTGCGAGAAGCCAAAAGTCGTAGAAGAACAGACCGCGAAATTGGCAGGCAAGCTGCGCACTTCGGTGGACAGCGCGGTGGTGCTGAGCGCCGGAAACGCAGTCATCTCGGATGAGGGCTTCTACACCATTCCCGGAAGCGCAAGCTTCTTCAACGCGGAGAACTACCTGCTGCTGGCCGACGACGACGTGGATGACAAGGCCCGGGCGCAGTTGGACAGCATCACCGGTGAATTCTCGCAACAGTCGCTCGTTGACCTGAATCGGATGGCCAGCCAAGAAGACGGCCTGAGCCCGGAACAAGCGGCCGCCCGTTGGGAATGGATCATCGAAGAGTAGGCCCTAGCCATCGCTCCCAAGATTTCGGCCGCTGACCATAGCGGTCGAGTAATAAGGTGTGTGGATCGCACCTGACGTGAGAAAGTGTAATCATGGCAGAATTCAAGCAATCAACGAAACTGCACAATGTCCTCTACGATATCCGTGGCCCGCTGTTGGAGCATGCCACGCGCATGGAGTCCGAAGGACACCGCATCCTGAAGCTGAACATCGGCAATCCCGCGCCGTTCGGCTTCGAGGCGCCTGATGCGGTGCTCGTTGACATGATTCGCAATCTGCCTAATGCCCAGGGCTACTCGGATTCCCGGGGTATTCTCTCGGCACGCACCGCCGTCTCCCAGTACTACCAGACCCGTGGCATCCAGACCATCGGCGTTGACGACATCTACCTGGGCAACGGCGTCTCCGAGCTGATCACTCTCTCGCTGAACGCGCTGCTGAACAACGGCGACGAGATCCTGATTCCAGCCCCCGACTACCCGCTGTGGACCGCATCGGTTTCGCTGGCTGGTGGCACCCCGGTGCACTACCTGAATACCGAAGAAGAAGGGTGGCTTCCAGATCTTGAAGATATGGAAGCGAAGATCACCGATCGCACCAAGGGCATCGTGATCATCAACCCGAATAACCCCACCGGTGCGGTGTACCCGAAGGAAACCCTGGAGGGCATTCTCGAACTGGCGCGCAAGCATGGGTTGATCGTGTTCTCTGACGAGATCTACGAAAAGATCCTCTACGACGATGCAGTGCACATCAATACCGCTTCGTTGGCAGATGACGTGCTGATCCTGACCTTCTCCGGCCTGTCCAAGGCCTACCGCGTGTGCGGCTTCCGCGCAGGCTGGATGGCGATCTCCGGGCCCAAGCACCAGGCCGGCGATTACATCGAAGGCATCAATCTGCTGACCAACATGCGACTTTGCGCCAACGTGCCGGCGCAGCACGCAATCCAAACCGCCTTGGGCGGCTACCAGTCGATCAACGACTTGATCCTGCCTGGCGGACGCCTGCTCGAACAGCGCGACGCGGCCTACAACTTGCTGACCGCAATTCCAGGAGTGAGCGTGCAGAAGGCCAAGGGTGCGCTCTACATGTTCCCAAAGCTGGACCCAGAGGTATACCCGATCCACAATGACGAGACTTTTGCCCTTGAACTGCTCAAGGCACAGAAGATCCTGATTTCCCAGGGCACCGCCTTCAATTGGGTCCGTCCGGATCACTTCCGCTTGGTCACTTTGCCGAACGTGCGCGACCTGACTGATGCGGTTGGACGCATCGGACAGTTCCTGGAGGACTGGCGTACTCGCGCCTAACTTGCCTCGAACCGAACAGGCCCAGAATCGCTGAGGTGATTCTGGGCCTGTCGTAATTAAAGGGAGCGCCAGGAGAGAAAGGTCCCGGGAGGTCCGAGGTGCTTCGTGGAGGCAACTGCGGCAGGGGGAGCGTTGGCCATTCCCTCTTCTCACCATGCCACCAGCGACAGTAAGCTGACTACAACGAAGAGCAGTACTTCCACACATGCCTGAGGAGTCATTGATGAGCGCTTACCCTGCAAACCTGATCGAAGCTTTGCGTGCAGAACCCGGCCTGAAGCTTTCTCAGCGTGCGACCAAGGATGCTCAGTGGTGGCCGGCGGATGCTCCGCAGGACAAGAAAGCTGCAGAGAAACGCATGGACGAGCTGGCACCGCTGCTCTCGGAATTGCAGGAACGGTTGTTTGCCGCCTCGGTATCTGGCGGGACAGCGCCTGCAGTGCTGCTCATGCTGCAAGGAATGGATACTTCGGGCAAGGGCGGGATTGTCCGCCATGTCCTGGGCATGCTGGATCCGCAGGGCGTCGAGCATCATGCCTTCAAGGCGCCTACCGAAGAAGAAGCGGCGCATGATTTCCTGTGGCGCATCACCAAGCAATTGCCTGCCGGGGGATTGGTAGGAGTCTTTGACCGTTCCCACTATGAAGACGTGCTGGTCGCCAAGGTGAAGGGTTACGCAAGCCCGGCCGTGATCGAATCACGTTACGGGAAAATCGTCGACTTCGAGAAGCAGCTGCTTGAGCAGGAAATCCTTCCGATCAAGGTGATGCTGCACATCAGCCGCGAGGAACAATACGAGCGGCTCGCGGAGCGCTTGGAGCGTGCCGACAAGCATTGGAAGTATTCGCCCGGTGATGTCGATGACCGGCTCCTGTGGGATGATTTCCAGGCAGCATACGAGGTGGCGATCAACCGCACCGATAACCAGAATGCACCATGGCATATCGTTCCCGCTGACCAGAAGTGGAAGGCCCGTTTGTGCGTCGCCGAGCTGCTGCTGGCGGCCTTGGAGCGCGTGGCTCCGGACTGGCCTGCTGCCACCTTCGATGTGAAGCGCGAACAGGCCCGGCTCGAAGCGGCGAAGTAATCCGCAGCAATGCGACGCTACTCGCCAGCTGCCTGCTCGTGGTTGGCACGGGCCTGCTCCAGGCGCTGCGATACGCCGTTGAGCCAGTTCTCGCAGTGGGCGGCCAAGGCTTCGCCGCGCTCCCACAACGCCAACGAGGCTTCCAACGCCACGCCGCCGGTTTCCAGCTGGTTGACCACTGTCAGCAGTTCTTCGCGAGCCTGCTCGTAGGAAAGCTTGGCAATGTCTTCAGGGATCTGTGCAGTCATGATTACTCCAGTTTGGTATGTGGGGCGGCTAGCTTGCGTGCTCGCCGGCGGGGACGGATTCAAGGGTTTTCGCGACCAGTTGTCCTGATGCCACCCGGATGAACAGCTTGCTGTCCGCTGGTGCCTGGGCAGCTTCGCGTACGATGCTCCCGTCTTCCAGCTGGGTGACCGAATAGCCTCGGTCCAGGGTTTGCTGCGGGGAGAGCGCACGCATCTGGTTCTTCAGGTGGTTGATCTCGTCGCTGGCACGCATCACGCGATGGCGCAGCAGATCCGTGGAACGCTGTTTCCAGCGCTCCAGATCTTCGGCGCGGGAGGAGACCATCACCTGGGGGTTGGCCAGAACGGGGCGTTCGCGTACCGATGCCAGCATCTGGGCCTCGCGTTGCAGCAGGTTGTTGATGGAACGGTCCAGGCGGCTGCGGGCCATTTCCAAGCCGGCGAACTCCTCATGCAAATCAGGGACAATCCGCTTGGCCGCATCGGTAGGGGTCGAGGCGCGAAGATCAGCCACATCATCCAAGATCGGGCGGTCCGCTTCGTGGCCGATAGCCGAGACCACCGGCGTGGCAGCGGAGAAGACAGCACGCACGAGATCCTCATTGGAGAAGGGCAACAGGTCTTCCAACGCACCGCCGCCGCGGGCGATCACGATGACATCGATCTCCGGGTCCGCATCCAGCTGCTGCAACGCGGCGATGACCTGGTTGGCGGCATCCACGCCCTGCACTGCGGTATTGATGACCTTGAACTGCACCGATGGCCAGCGCAGAGTGGCATTGCGCAGCACGTCCTTCTCCGCATCCGAATCCCGTCCGGTTATCAGGCCAATGCGGTTGGGAAGCACAGGCAACGGGCGCTTGTGCTCGGGGGAGAAGAGGCCTTCTGCCCCCAAGGCTTGTCGCAGGCGTTCCAAGCGCACCAGCAGCTCGCCCAAACCAACCGGACGCAGATCCGAGGCATTCAAGGAAAGCCGGCCGGTTTTGGCGTAGAAGCTCGGTTTGACCTGGGCTACCACGCGCGATCCAACCTGCGGGGTGGATTCCAGCCGGCGCATTGTCGAGGCCCAAATGGTCACCGAGAAGGAGAAGTCCGCATCGACATCGCGGAGCGTGATGTACGCGTGCCCATTGCGCACATTGGCTTCCAGCAGCTGGCCCTCGACCCAAACCACCGGCGAGTTCTCAATGTGGATTTTCAGCTTCTCCGAGAGCAGGCGCAACGGCCAAGGATTGTCCGCCGTAGTTTGACCAGCGGTGGCCGGCAAACTGGCGGGGGCTTGGTGATCCATAGGGGCCGCTCCTTGGAAAGTCGAATCTCTGGTGCATCTGTGAGATTACCGCATGGCACCGACGGCTGGCCGGATTGCATGGAGTGCGGCCGGGCCAGGACAGGTCCCGTGCAGGTATCCCAAAGGGCGATTTCCGACTTCACATGACTCAGCCAAGACTGTGGCAGCGGGGTATTCCAACGGTTCGTACGCCAGCGCGTCGGCCGTATGCGAGCACAGTTGCAGTGGCTGATGCTGCCCCGTGCATTGCCCTGCTGCACCGGCAAGCATGCTCCGGAGGCAGATCTCACAGTCCCCGGAGGGTGGCACGCATCATATGAGCATGGGCTAACTTGCATGCACTTCGTAGAATGGAGGCATGGCTACTTCCACTTCCACAACGGTTTCGCTGTCAATGCCTCGGATCCCGCGAGCGCGCCGCACCCCGGCCGAAATTGCAGCCGCCTCTCCGACGGTCACCGAGCGCAAGGTTCTGCTGGCCGCTCCTCGCGGCTACTGTGCAGGCGTGGACCGGGCAGTGGTTGCCGTTGAAAAGGCATTGGAGCACTACGGCCCTCCGGTTTACGTGCGCAAGCAGATCGTGCACAACCTGCACGTGGTTTCCGAACTGGAGTCCCGCGGCGCAATCTTCGTCGAGGAGAACGAGGAAGTGCCCGAAGGCGCACTGGTGGTCTTCTCCGCCCATGGTGTTTCCCCGGCAGTGGTGCAGTCCGCCGCGGACCGCAACCTGCAGACCATTGACGCCACCTGCCCGCTGGTCACCAAGGTGCACCGCGAGGCCGTGCGCTTTGCCAAGAACGACTACGAGATCCTGCTCATCGGCCACGAAGGCCATGAGGAGGTCGAAGGCACCTACGGAGAGGCTCCGGAAGTCACCACCATCGTGAACAACCCCGAGGAAGCCGACACCGTCCAGGTGAAGAACCCGGACAAGCTGATCTGGCTCTCGCAGACCACGCTGAGCGTGGACGAGACCATGGAGACCGTGCGCCGATTGCGCGAGCGCTTCCCGAACCTGCAGGATCCGCCCAGCGACGACATCTGCTACGCCACCACCAACCGCCAGGCAGCGATCAAGAACATCGCGCCGCAGTCGGATCTGGTGATCGTGGTCGGTTCGGCGAACTCCTCGAACTCGGTGCGCCTGGTCGAGGTGGCGCTGGACCACGGTGCCAAGGCCGCCTACCGGGTGGACTTCGCCAATGAGGTGGACGAGGCCTGGTTCGAGGGCGTCTCCACCGTCGGCGTGACTTCCGGCGCCTCGGTGCCCGAGGTGCTGGTCCGCGAGGTCGTGGCGCTGCTGGCGGAGTACGGCTTCACCGACGTTTCCGAGGTCACCACCGCGCAGGAAGACATCATCTTCTCGCTGCCCAAGGAAATCCGCGGCAAGCTCAAGGAAGCCGGGGACGAGGATCGCGCCCTGGGCGGCCACGCTCGCCCGCAGGCCTGACTTCACCCTAAGAATTCAAGCGCCAGTACACCATTGCGCGCTCATCACTAGTAAAAGGTAGAATTTTCTCCCGTGGCTCTTACTATCGGAATCGTCGGACTGCCCAACGTCGGCAAGTCCACCATGTTCAACGCGCTGACCCGTGCCCAGGTGCTGGCAGCCAACTACCCGTTCGCAACCATTGAACCGAATGTCGGTGTCGTGCCGTTGCCCGACGAGCGCCTGAAGGTGCTCGCCGGAATCTTCAACTCGGAGCGCATCCTGCCGGCTACCGTGTCCTTCGTGGACATCGCCGGCATCGTCAAGGGCGCCTCGGAGGGCGAAGGCCTGGGCAACAAGTTCCTCGCGAATATCCGCGAAGCCGACGCGATCTGCCAGGTGACCCGCGCGTTCGTGAACGATGACGTGATCCACGTGAACGGCAAGGTCGATCCGGAGTCGGACATCGAGACCATCGCCACCGAGCTGATCCTCGCCGATCTGCAGACCATCGAGAACCAGCTGCCGCGCCTGGAGAAGGAACTGCGCAGCAAGAAGATCGAGAAGTCCTTCATGGACAACCTGCTCGCAGCCCAGAAGGTGCTCGAGGACGGCAAGACCCTGTTTGCCGCCGGCAAGGCCGCCGGCATCGACATGGACGAGCTGGCACCGATGCAGCTGATGACCACCAAGCCGTTCATCTACGTCTTCAACACCGACGAGGCCGGCCTGGCCGACAAGGACATGCAGGCCAAGCTCTCCGAGCTGGTGGCCCCTGCCGAGGCGATCTTCCTGGACGCCCAGTTCGAGGCCGAGCTGGCCGAGCTGGAAGAAGACGAGGCCGCCGAGATGCTGGAAGATGCCGGCATCGAGGAATCCGGCCTGGACAAGCTGGCCCGCGTCGGCTTCGACACCCTGGGACTGCAGACCTACCTGACCGCAGGTCCGAAGGAATCGCGCGCCTGGACCGTCCGCAAGGGCGCTACCGCACCCGAGGCTGCAGGCGTCATCCACACCGACTTCCAGCGCGGCTTCATCAAGGCCGAAGTCATCGGCTTCGACGACCTGGTCGCCGCAGGTTCGGTGGCCAACGCCAAGTCCGCCGGCAAGGCGCGCATCGAAGGCAAGGACTACATCATGAAGGACGGCGACGTCGTGGAGTTCCGCTTCAACGTCTAGAATCGCGTGAACTCAGCACTCCTCCTTCCGCCCTGAACCGCGGAAAGGGGAGTGTTCGTCTTTAATGCCAATCTCGCCAGAACTTGTCCTGTGCGTGACCATGCTATCGGCCGGGAATAATCGAGGCTCTATGACCGGTTCCGCCTATCCAAGTAGGCCCAGGGCCGGTCTTCACGTTTTTCGCGAGTGTAGTCGCGCGCGGCCCGAAGTTAGGGTCACCTTACCGAATGGGAAGAAAAAAAGAACACTCCGACCGAACGTGCATTCATGATGGCCGAAGTCGTGCGGTCCGTACGACTTAGCCCGAGCTACGTCCGGCTGACATTTGTTGGACTCGACGGGCTTGAGAGGCGCGGTGCCGACCACTGGTGCCGGCTGTTCTTCACCCGCGAAGGGCAAGACGTGCTCGCGTTGCCGAGCCGCACGTCCGAGATCGGCTGGTACCTGCAGTACCTCGCAACGCCGAAGTCGAGACGCCCGTGGGTGCGCGCCTATACGATCCGCAATGCGCGGCCTGAAGCCGGCGAAGTCGACATCGACTTCGTCATCCACGGGGACCGGGACGGGAACATCGGGCCGGCCTCGCGATTTGCGCTCGATGCGACCCCGGGGGACCGCGTCGGGTTTCTTGAACAAGGCGTCGGCTTCACGCCTGACCACCCCCACGACTGGACGCTGCTGATTGGCGACGAGACGGCACTGCCCGCCATCGCCGGCATATGCAGTGCGCTCCTGGACTCTGCGCAAGGGGTCGCGATCATCGAGATTCCGAAGGCCTCGGATCGCCAGCCATTCCCTGCGCCGCCCGGGATCGAGGTCTCGTGGATTGCGCGGGACCAGTCGCTTCACGGCGACGCCCGCCCCGGATCGCTTGCTCTGCAAGCGTTGATGTCAGCCAAGCTCCCCGAGGGGGTGGTGCACGCGCACGCCATAGGCGAGAGCGCGCTTGCTACTGGAGCACGCCGTCATCTCGTCCAGGATCGAGAATTCTCCAAGCGGCACGTCGACTTTGCCGGGTACTGGCGCCACGGACGCCCAGCCACGAGCTGAACGAGCGGGACACCACCGGCGCTCCGCCGAGCTGAATCGGATACGCGCAATCGCACTCACTCGACGCAGCCATCTCTCGGAGCCGTGGGCGCCGGATCTCCCGAGAATGAAGATGTTGGGGCACTCCTGCGGCATGGGGATTAGCACAACAGAGGCACGCGACCAGCTCGATCGGTTCATTGACAGGGCGAACACTGAGCCCGTGTACCTCATTCGCCATGATCGTCGGGTGGGCGCGATCGTGGATACCGACACCCTTGATCGGCTGGAAGCTGCGGCCGAGGAACTCGAAGACATCGCGGCCTAAGATGCGGCAATGGTAGAAGCTGGAGGCGGCACCACGCTCGACGAGCTCCGGCGCGCCCGGCTTGTGACCTACACTGATCGCAACGCTTCCGACGCGCGACGCCAGATCCGCAAGCTCCTGCGTAACGGTCAGGAGCGGGTCATCGTCGTGCTCTCCCTGTTCGCTGACGAGCCTCGACCGCCAGCATCGAAGAAGCTCACTGGCCGGGACGCCTGGCGCGTTCGGAAGGAAAACTGGCGAATCCTCTGCGAGATCCACGAAAGCGAACTCCTCGTCATGGTCGTCGGGATGGTCGTCGTGGCGGAAATTGGCGCGATATCTACCGAAGGTGACGAGCCGCCGGAACGAGACCATATGCCCAGGGCAAGAGGTCCGAACGAAAGGTTGGCCTGTGCCGGAACGCTGAGGAAATCCCGATCAACGTCCGCCCGCATTCCGCCCGGCTGGCCATTCCGAAGCCGGCCGTCGCGCTCCTATCGGCCGTCGGGTTGCCGGCGCAGTTCGGAGGCCAGGTGGTGCGTCATCGGCTGGCCTACGGCGGCCATCGCGAAACGCGTCGTCAGCACGTCGCCTGCCAGCACCAGGTCGCGTTCGGTGGCATCGACCTGCTTGGCGCTCGCCGAGTTCGCGATCCGGGCTGCGAGCCGGAAGCGCAGCCCTTCGGTGGTGGCTTCCAGCTGTCCTTCGGCCAGCTCCGTCTGCCCCGTAGGCTGGGCCAGGATGAACTCCACGCGCTGTCCCTCGATGACCCTCAGGAACCCGGTTTCGGTGTGCATGGGCACGCCCGCGGGCGACCAGGTGCGCTGCAGGTACTGCAGGAAGGGCTTGCCTGCGTGGGAGAAGGCCACTTCCTCGGTGTAGTCGAAGCTGCTGATCGTGGGATATTCCCCATGCCCTTCGCCGCGCCAGGTGCCCAGAAGGCCTGCCACGGCGACCAGTGCCGGATGCAGTTCCATTTGTTCTATTCCTCCTGCCGGGTCGGGATGGCTGGCAGGCCAGCCCCTGCCACCTAGCCTAGTGCCGGCGCGGCTGCGCGGCGAGGAGCAGTGCTGCCCTGCCCGTCCAGGCAACGGGCGGCGGCCTTCGATGCTGCCCCGCCATCGCTGATTTCCGTGCACGACTTCAATAGGATGGTGGTTCGACCCGGAGATTCTTCCGGGACCTGCCTGTTATCCATCAAGGAGCCTTGAACCATGAGTTTCAACGTCTATCTCTCCGGCGAGATCCACACCGGCTGGCGCGAGGAGATTCGGCGAGGCGCTGAAGCGGCCGGACTGGACATCGTTTTCACCGCGCCGGTGACCGACCACCCGGCCAGCGATGCCGCGGGCGACCATTTGGGCGAGACCGCCACCGGGTTCTGGCGGGACCACCAGTCCGCCAAGATCAACGCCATCCGGACCCGCACCCTGATCGAGAAGGCGGACTTCGTCGTGGTGCGTTTCGGCGACAAATACAAGCAGTGGAACGTCGCGTTCGATGCCGGGTACTGCTCGGCGCTGGGCAAGCCCTATGTGACCCTGCACGACGAGGACATCGTCCACCCGCTCAAGGAAGTGGACGCCGATGCGCAGGGCTGGTGCAAGACCACCGGCCAGGTGGTCGAGACCCTGCGCTACGTGCTCCAGGGCTGAGCAAGGCCGGCCAGCCGGCCGCGCCGGGCGAGGCATTGCCAGGGGAATCAGATCACGCACCGGGGCATGGAATTTCCCCGCTGTCCGCTGGTTGCGTGCCGTACGCACAGTGTGCGGCGGACGCCGCGTTGCTATTATCGCTGCATGGAAGCTTCCCAGCAGAATCCCCACTCCTGGCAGGAAATGCGCCAGTGGCAGGTCGAGCTGCTCGAACGCACCACCGGGCAGTCCCTGGAGGCGTGGAATGAATTCGTGCGCCGGGAGGGCCCGGCCACGGAAAAGGAATTGCGTGCCTGGCTGGCCGAACGTTCGGTCACTGGCTACAGCCAGATGCTGCTGGTCTTCGAACGTTGCGGCTACCCGGATTTCTTTACCCGCAGTGCCGACGAACTGGTCCGCGGCCAATACGCCGACCGGCCGCAGCTGCGGGAAATCGACGACGCGGTGCTGGCTCTGCTGCCCCAGCTGGGGGAAGTGGCCATCCAGACGCGCAAGACCTACGTCGCCCTGCTCACCGCCCGCCGCACCTTCGCGGTCATCGCGCCGGTGACGCGCACCCGGGTGGACCTGGGGCTGCGCTGGGAGGCCGCGCCGGACTCTCCGCGGCTTTCGGCACCCGGCAGCAGGCTGGGCAGCGCGGCGACCGTCAAAGCCGGGTTGCGCTCTGCCGGGGACGTTGACGACGAGCTGATCGGTTGGCTGCAACAGGTCTACGACGCGAACCTGTGAGGTGCGCAGCATGGCAACCACCGCGTAATTAACCGCAAGGTTGACGCCCACCGCGTCCACCCGGCTTCGAGGTACCTGACAGTTTTTCTTTGGCACGCCACCAGAACACTTCGACATGAACATCTTTGCAGCGGCGTTCGTGCTGAATTGCAGTCGGTGCCGGTGATGCGTGTTGGAAAGTACTCCCGCAAGGACAGTCGGAGTCTTGCCAGGCCAGCACCAACGGTTCAAACAGCGGCGACCTGGCTTGAAATTAAAGCTGTGATGTCTCAAGACACCGGTGACACTTCTGTCTCAGGACATCGGTAACACTCGGTGTCTCAGGACATCGGTAACAGATCAGACCGGGTCAGGCATGTTTTGGAACTTCGCCG
>NZ_SCKZ01000008.1:0-181346 GCF_004100365.1 Glutamicibacter sp. HZAU
CGCGGATGCGAACACTGCGGATAACGCGGATGCGAACACCGATGCGAACACTGCGGATAACGCGGATGCGAACACCGATGCGAACACTGCGGATAACGCGGATGCGAACACCGACGCGAACACCTCGGATAACTCGGACTCTAAGTCGGATGACTCCGATGGATCCCAGAAGGACGATTCCAAGAAGGATCGCTTGGCAGATACCGGTTCTACCGGAGCTCTTTGGATTAGTGCAGGTGCGCTGGCACTTGTACTGCTCGGAGCCGGTGCGACTGTGTTCGCGCGAAAGCGTTCAGCATAGTCGAACTGCAGTAATCTGAAGTAGGAGGGGCATCTAAACGATGCCCCTCCCATTTCGCTTTCTGTAAGTCTTTGCAACAAATCACGGGTGTCGAAGAATTTGGAGACAATAGCCTGATGAGGCAACAAAAAACGAAGCCAAAACTGTTCACGGTTTTGACGCTCATAATTGCGGGTGCGGCCGCGTTGGGACACATTGGTGCCACCCTGGCATTTACAGGTCCTTCCACACCTATAAAATCGTCACTGCAACCTGAATTGAATCGATATTTCCTTGGTCCCCTCGATCAAGGATGGAGCCTTTTCGCGCCAGGCCCTTATTCGCAAGATGAATACTTCACGATGCGTGCTTGCCTTTCCAGCGCTGAAATTTGCGCAGGGGGCAGCGAAAAGGGGGCACAATTTTCTGAATGGCGTGACATTACGGCTGAAGAAATGGCAAGCCGTGCCGGTAACATGTTTGCCAATCGTGAATACAAGCAGTCCAAATCGATTCACGGAAGATTGTGGAGTGCTGCCTCGCGACTCAGCGCTGATTCCCGTGATCTGATCGCCAACCCGTATGTATTGGGTAATCCAGTCTTTGGTGTTGAACTCGATTCTTCCAAGGCTCGTGAGAAATATTCTGCGTCGGAGTTGAGTAATCTTCGTTCTTATAAACGGATCGAAGACACTGCCATTGGGTTTGCCTCGCTTTATGCCATCGAACAATGGGGTGGAGCTTCAATGGTGGAGATCAAGCTTCGACGTGAGCCCGTCATTCCTTTCGCCCAGCGCGGGGACGATGGAGCAACGACCAAGTCTCGTGAAACTTACATCGGTTGGCGGGACACTAAAGAATTTAGTCAAGAGGCGGTGTCGGTATGGAGCTGAGACAAGAAGCGACAACTGCGCCGTCGATTCGAACGTGGGTATCCAAGAATAGAAATTTTGTCCCCAATGCCTTGAACTGGACCTATCGTTGGTTTAGCGAGACCCGGCACGCACCCTATGGTCTTGCCGTCATGCGTATCGCATCAGGTCTCTTCATCTTGGGCTGGTTATTGGCCAATATTCCTGTAGCGGCAAAAGTCTGGGGACCAGGTTCTGCCTACCTAGAACCGTATCGATCGGTGCTTGGGTATCAGTGGCCCTTGGATATTCTGCGTGATGCCGGCCTAGGGTTCTTTATCGCCTGGTACGTGGTAGCAATTCTCTTAGCGATAGCTTTCGTAGTGGGATGGCGAACTCGGATCATCACGCCACTTTTCTTCATTTTCTACACAGCTATCAACGCTCAGAACACGCCGATTTCTGACGGCGGAAACTATTTCATCCGCATCATGCTGATCTACTTGATCTTTGCTGATCTCTCCAAGTATTGGTCAGTGGATTCTTGGCTGATTAAGCGTTCAGGTAAAACCCGAAATGAATTTGAAGCTGTCACTGTCCTGCACAACTTGGCCCTGTGCCTGGTTGTCGCTCAGCTTTGCTTGGTGTACCTGGAAGCCGGTCTATACAAGGTCCAAGGAAAACTTTGGCAAAATGGCACCGCGATGTACTACCCGGTTAGTTCGGAGGCATACGGCGTCTTCCCGTGGCTTAGCGAACTGATAACGGCAAACTCGTGGGTGGTCGCTCTAATCACCTATGTGACGGTGATTGCCCAGATTGCATTCCCTTTCATGCTGTTCCACAAGATCAGTCGGAGGATCGCACTAGTAACGATTCTTGGCATGCATGTCGGGATCGCCGTTGTCATGGGGCTTCCGTTCTTCTCCGGAATCATGGCGTCAGCTGATGCGGTTCTAGTGTCAAGCGCTACCTGGGTGACCATCCAAATTTGGCTGGCTGGTCTATGGCGTAAAGTCTTCCGTTCTAGGAAAACACCGGACGCGACGTCAGATGCGGACGAGCCCGAGGTCATTGAAGAGGCCGAAAAGGCTTCCTCAACCGTATAGTGCCTGATAAAGCCTTGAGGGCGAACCACAACAAGTGGTTCGCCCTCAAGCATTTCGTCAGGCCGAACAATAGCCGCTGACTGAATAACTACTCGCCTACGTAGAACAGGCGCTTGTTCACGAACTCGTCCATGCCCAGCGGGCCAAGTTCGCGGCCGAAGCCTGAACGCTTCACGCCGCCGAATGGCATTTCTGCACCCTCGGCGCTGGCTGCGTTCACGTTGGTCATGCCGGACTGCAGCTTCTGCGCCACCTTGGAAGCGCGCTCGACGTCGGTGGAGTGCACCGAACCTCCCAATCCGTAGATGGTGTCGTTAGCCAGCTCGGTGGCTTCCTCGTCGCTGGATACCTTGTAGACCACGGCTACCGGGCCGAACAGCTCCTCGTAGTAGGCACGCATGTCCTTGGTGACGCCGCTCAGCACCGCAGGGGAGTAGTACGCGGAAGGGCCGTCGTGCAGCACGCCGCCGGCATGCAGGGTCGCGCCCTTGGAGACCGCATCCTGCACCTGTGCGTGCAGATCCTCGGCGGCCTTGCGCGAGGACATCGGGGCGAACGTGCCTTCCTCTTCCTTCATCGGGTCGCCGGCCTTCAAGCCCGACGCACGCTGGGTCAGCTCGGCAACGAAATCATCGAAGATGTCCTCCATGACGATCATGCGCTTGTTCGAGTTGCAAGCCTGTCCGGTGTTGTCGATGCGGAAGCCCCACGCAGTCTCGGCAATGCCGGCGACGTCGTCGGAGTCGAGCACGACGAATGGATCCGATCCGCCCAGCTCCAGCACTGCCTTCTTCAGATTCCGGCCTGCCTGCTCGCCGATGATAGCGCCCGCGCGTTCCGAACCGGTCAGCGAAACGCCCTGGATGCGGGGATCAGCGATGATGGTCGAGATCTGATCGTGGGTGGCGAACAGGTTGTTGTAGACGCCTGCAGGCACGCCGGCCTCATCCATGATTTCCTGGATGGCCAGAGCCGAGCGCGGGCAGGACTCCGCATGCTTCAAGATGATGGTGTTGCCCAGCATCAGGTTAGGCGCCGCGAAGCGGGCCACCTGGTACAGCGGGAAGTTCCACGGCATGATGCCCAGCAATGGGCCCACCGGGCGCTTCTGCACGATGGCCTTGCCGCCGGAGAAGGACTTGATCTCCTGGTCCGCAGCCAATGCAGGGCCCTCGGTGGCGAAGTACTCGAAGATCTCCTGGCAGAATTCTGCCTCGCCCACGGCCTCGGACAGCGGCTTGCCCATCTCGGTGGTCATGATCTTGCCGAGCTCGGCAGCGCGCTCGGCGAAGAGCGCTCCGACCTTCGAGACAATCTTGGCGCGTTCGTTGATGTCGACGTCCTGCCATGATTCGTAGGCGGTCTGCGCTGCAGCCAATGCCTGCTCGACTTGCTCGTCGGTTGCTGCGTCGAACTCCTCGACAACTTCACCGGTAGCCGGGTTCAAGACTTTGTAGGTTGGGGCGCTCATCAATGCTCCTGTCGTTTGCACAAAAAGTGGCCAGCGAAAGCCGCGTGGCCCTAACGTTAGCGGACTCCACATAATAAATGAATGTAATTCACTTCATATTGCGTCTACTCCGAGCTTATCCGCAGAAACAAGTTTCAGCCACCAAGGAACAGCAGGAACTTCGCTTGCGATAAAGATGCAGACAGAAGCGAGCGAAAAAGCCGTGGTTTCCAGGTCATGTCTTGGAAACCACGGCTTGAGAGCACAGATAATTACGCTGTGATCAGTGGATCGCTAGCTGATAGCGGAAGTTCGCCACCAATCGATTCCTGCATCGCCCTGGGCAATCGTGGCAATCTGGGCCAATTCAGCCTCGGAGAAGTCGAGGTTCTCCAGCGCACCAAGGTTCTCGTCCAGCTGCCTGGTGGACGAAGCGCCAATCAACACCGAGGTTGCCGCACCATCGCGCAGCAGCCAAGCCAAGGCCAACTGCGCCAGCGACTGCCCGCGCTTCTTGGCGACCTCGTTCAGGTTGCGGATCTTGGCGAGGTTCTCATCGGTCAGCTGGGCTTCGAGCGAGCGGCGTCCTCCCTGGCGCACCACATCGGTGGTTTCCAGATACTTGTCGGTGAGCAGGCCTTGGGCCAGCGGGGTGAAGGCAATGGTGCCCATGCGTTCCTTTTCCAAGGTCTGCAGCAGGCCGTGCTCCACCCAAGGGTTCAGGATGTTGTACGACGGCTGGTGGATGACCAGAGGGGTCCCCAGGTCCTTGGCGATGGCGGCGGCTTCAGCAGTGCGTTCTGCCGAGTACGAGGAGATGCCCACATAGGTGGCCTTGCCTTGGCGAACCAGGGCATCCAACGCGCCGATGGTTTCGTGCAGGGGAGTCTTCGGATCGAAACGGTGCGAATAGAAGATGTCCACGTAGTCCAGATTCATCTTCTTCAGCGAAGCCTCGCAGGAGGCCAGCAGGTATTTGCGCGATCCGAAGGTGCCGTACGGGCCTGGCCACATGTCGTAGCCGGCCTTGGACGAAATGACCAGCTCGTTGCGGTAGGGCTTGAAGTCCTTGAGCATCATGCGGCCGAAGTTCTCTTCGGCTGAGCCTGCCGGAGGGCCGTAGTTGTTGGCCAGGTCGAAGTGGTTGATGCCGTGGTCGAAGGCATGGCGCAGGATCTCGCGCTGGGTGTCGAAGGGGCGGTTGTCGCCGAAGTTCCACCACAGTCCCAATGACAGCGGCGGCAAGCGCAGGCCGGATTCGCCCACGCGGCGGTAGCCGAAATGCTCATAGCGGTCTGCGGCAGCGGTGTAGGGGCGGTGCAGTTCAGGGATGGACGGGAGGCGTTCGTATTCCACGAGGCACCTTTCTGCCAGGCCAAGCGCTGGCGTGCGGAAATCGATGTGAAGTCAATTTCCACAATAGGCCAGAGCCTGAACTAAACAAATAGAGCCCAGGTAAATCCGCTGTGTGCGTAAAGGATTAGCGGATCGCGTTAAATGATGAACCGACCCGCCAGGCCAAGGAGGTAACGCCTGTGCGGATCGGTTCATCTAGATCACTCGCACCTTGAGAAGGTATTAACCACACTAGGAGTTGATTCTTGTAAAAAGCTGAACACTACGTGTGCGGTCTCTCAGGAAAAGTTGTTGCTAGTAATTCGAGGGCGGATCCGAAGCGGGGAATGATTCGTCTTCCCACTCTTCGACGAGCGCTTCATCGTGCTCGTCATGGTGCTTCTTTTCCTCTTCGGCAAGCCGCAGCTTTTCCTCTTCAACGCCATCGGGCTGCCCAGCAGCTGATTGTTCAGGCATGCTCTTCCTCCCAACTTCCGTGGGCCACCCCCAGCGGGTGGCCTGACCCTGTGTCTTCAGTGTTCACCTATTCGACGCGGTTGTCGAGGGCGGGACGGAACTCTGATTTCGACTTCACCGCCGCTACAGGATTTAATCGGAGGCATGCCGATGATCAATAATCCCGCAGACGGTTCCGAAATCTTCTTTGACGATGACGGCGCCGCCGGGGAACCGATTCTGTTCCTCCACGGCTCCGCCCTGTCCCGCTCCATCTGGAGAGGGCTCGGCTACACCAAGGCGCTCGGCGAGAACCACCGCACCATCCGCATGGACCTGCGCGGACATGGGAAATCAGCCAAATCCCACGACGTAGCCGATTACACCATGGACAAGGTGGTCAGCGACATCCACGCCGTCATGGACCACCTGGGCATCGAACGCATCCATATTGTCGGCTACTCCTTCGGCGCACGTACCGGCCTGCACATGGCCATGCACCATCCCGAGCAGGTGATTTCGCTGATCATGCTCGGCGGCACCTATGAAATCACCCCCGGCGAAATCGGGAAGCTCTTCTTTCCTGGTTACCTTGATGTCCTCCGCAACGGCGATATCGAAGGTTTCGTCACCGGGCAGGAAAAGAATGGGCGTCTGGATCCAGCCACCCGACTGGCCTTCAAGTCCAACGACCCGCTGGCGCTGGCCGCCTACTACGAAGCTGCCGAGACCCTGCAGAACATCGAGGTGTCCGAGCTGGCGAAGATCAGGATCCCGACCCTGCTGCTGATCGGCACCAGGGACCAGCCGCGCTTCGACCAGAACAAGATCATGGTCCGCACCTTGCCCAATGCGCGCATGGTGGCCTTGCCAGGCCGGACCCACGGCAGCACCCTGTACCCGATTGAACCGGTAGTGAGCGCCATCAAGTCCTTCTGGTCAGGTCGCCAGGCATGAGTTTTGCCCCCTTCGACCTGAACCGGATCTCTTCCGGCCTGGCCTTCGGGCCCAGCAGGGAAGAGCTCTTCGCATCCATCGCGGCCAATCCCGCGCAGCCGCTGGTGATCCAGGCTCCGCCGGGATCCGGCAAGACGACCATCGTTCCGCCCACGGTAGCCAACGCGCTGCATCAGGCCGGGTTGGGCGGCAAGGTCATCGTGACCCAGCCGCGCCGTGTCGCCGCCCGCGCGGCAGCCCGCCGCCTCGCCCAGCTGGATGGATCGGCGGTAGGGCAGCGCGTCGGCTTCGCCGTGCGAGGGGAACGCAAAGCGTCGGCGCAGACCCGCGTGGAATTCGTGACAGCCGGCCTCATGCTGCGCCGGCTGCTGGCGGATCCGGATCTTGACGGTGTCAGTGCGGTGATCATTGATGAGGTCCATGAGCGGTCGATTGATACCGATTTGCTGCTGGCCATGGTCAACCAGGTCAGTGAATTGCGCGATGACTTCTCGCTGATCGTGATGAGTGCTACCTTGCATGCCAGCGAGCTTTCGGAGCTGATGGTGCGCGATACGGCAGCACCGGTGCTCAGCGCGCAGACCGCCCAGTTCGAGGTGGAAGAAGCCTTCGACAGTTTCGCGGGGATCAGGAATACCGAACGCGGGCTGAACGACGACTACTTGCGCCATGTAGCGTCCGTCGCGGTACGCCATGCGGCGGAAGCCAATGCGGCCAGCGACACCCCGGTGGACACGCTGGTCTTCGTGCCCGGCGTTCGGGAAGTCGAACGCGTCTGCTCGCAGATCGCAGCCGCAGGCGTGCCGGTCTTTGCCTTGCACTCGCAGATTTCTTCCAAGGAACAGGACCGGATCCTGGGCGAACCGGAACCCGGCAGCGACCCGCGGATCATCGTCTCCACCTCCATTGCCGAATCATCGGTCACGGTGCCGCGGGTGCACCTGGTCATCGATACCGGCTACGCCCGCGAGCCGCGCCGAGACAGCTCGCGCGGCTTCTCCGGGTTGATGACCGTGGTGGCCAGCCGTTCCGCAGCCACCCAGCGGGCGGGCCGTGCAGGGCGCCTTGGGCCGGGCAAGGTGGTGCGCACCCTGGATCCGAAATCCTTCGCCGCCGCACCAGCGCACTCCACGCCGGAAATCCGAACCGGAGATCTGGTGGCCGCGGGCTTGTCGCTGGCGGCGTGGGGGACCCCGCGTGGCGAGGGGCTTGCCATGTGGGAGGCTCCGCCGACTGGCGCCATGGCCAGCGACGAACAGGTCCTGCGCAACCTGGACGCGGTGGATGAGGCAGGCCAGATCACCTCGCTGGGCGAGCAGATGATGAAGATTCCAGCGGACCCGCGTGCCGCCCGCGCGCTGCTGGAGGGAAGCCGGATCTTCGGTGCCCGGGCTGCTGCGGATGCTGTTGCCTTGCTGGCCAGCTCCGAGCGCATCGCCAGCGCGGACCTGAACGAGCTGCTGGCCGCGGTGGCCCGGATTTCGCATCCGGCGCACCGCGCCTGGAAGCATGAAGCGCAGCGCCTGGAAAAGCTCGTGGGAGCTGCGGGGCCGAGCACCGGAAGGCAGGCTGGATCGGCAGCCACGGCATTGGCAGGGGTGTGCGCGTTGGCGTACCCGCAATGGATTGCCCGCAAGACCGGGCCGGACGAGTACCTCCTGGCCTCGGGAACCCGGGCCACGCTGCCTCGGGGCAGCGCGCTGATGCATGAAGAATTTCTCGCGGTCGCCGAGGTGTCCCGCACCGGATCCAAGGCCATGATCCGGCGGGCTATCGGCATTGACTTGGAGACGGCCATAGACCTGCTGCCGCAGATGCACCAGATGCGTGAGGTGGCAGAAATGTCCGACGGCAGGATCACCGCCCGCCGGATCGAAAGTTTCGGCGAGATCGAGCTTGCAGCCCATCCGATCAAGGCCACCGAGGAACTGGGGATGCAGGCTGTGGCCAGCGCCCTTGCCACGCAGGGCATGCGCTTCTTCGGTACCCACGAGAAATTCGATGCCTTGCGTCGGCGCATGGCAGTGGCCCGCCGTTTGCTCGGGGAACCTTTTGTCCGGGTTGACGACCAGAGCCTGGTTGACGCTGCAGATCATTGGCTGCAGCCGGTACTGCGGAAGATTGCTTCCGGCACGAATGCGGCCAAGGTCGACCTGTATTCGGCATTGCGGACATTGCTGCCCTGGGAGCATGCCCATGATTTCGATTCCCTGGTGCCCGAGCGGCTCCAGGTTCCTTCGGGATCGAGAATTTCTGTGGCCTACCCCGAGATCGGTGAATCTGGTCCTGCGGTTGTCGCGGTGAAACTGCAGGAATGCTTCGGGCTGGAGGACTCGCCCCGCCTGGTCAATGGCAAGATGCCGGTGCAATTCCATCTGCTGTCGCCGGGTGGCAGGCCACTGGCGGTGACCGATGACTTGGTGAGTTTCTTCAATGGACCCTATGCCCAGGTGCGTGCTGAAATGCGCGGGCGCTACCCGAAGCATCCCTGGCCGGAGAATCCGTGGGATCACGTGGCCACCGCAAAGACGAAGAAGCGCTTGGGCGAGCAATAGAAAAAGCACGCCCGGACCGCGGCTCAGATTGAGCCAGGTCCCGGCGTGCTTTCCTGCGTCCTGGTACTAAGCGAAGGCGGAGAAGCCGGTGATGTCGCGGCCCATGATCAAAGCCTGCACGGTTTCGGTGCCTTCATAGGTGTGGATCGCTTCCACATCGGCGAAGTGGCGGGCCACGCGGTTGCTGGTCAGGATGCCGTTGCCGCCGAGCAGGTCGCGGGCATTCGCCGCGATGGAGCGTGCGGTGCGGGTGGCGGTGTACTTGGCCAGCGAAGCCTGCGGCCCGGTCAGCTCACCGGAGGTTTCGCGCTTGGCCGCCTGCATCACCAGAACCTGGATGGTGGCCAGCTCGGACTGCATGCGCGCCAGCCGTTCCTGGACGATCTGGCTGGCAGCCAGCGGGCGGCCGAACTGCACGCGCTGCTTGGCATAGTTCACTGCCGACTCGTAGCATGCGGTCGCGTGGCCTACGGCAGACCAGGCGACGCCCAGGCGGGTGGCGAAGAGGACACGGGAGGTGTCCTTGAAGCTCTTGGCTTCCGGCATCACATCCTCATCCGGAACGAAGACGTTGTCCATGCGGATATGCGCCTGCCAGATGGCGCGAAGGGACAGCTTGTTCTCGATGGTGGTGGCCTTGTAGCCCTCGGCATCCTGGTGGACGATGAAGCCGCGGACCTTGCCCTCGTCATCACGAGCCCAGACGATGCTCACGCCGCCGATGGAGCCGTTGCCGATCCATTTCTTCTCGCCGCTCAGACGGTAGCCGCCCTCGACCTTGGTTGCGCGGGTTTCCAGCGATACCGAGTCGGAACCGTGGGTGGGCTCGGTCAGGGCGAAGGAGCCTGGGAGCTCGCCACGCAGCATGGGGATGGCGTACTTCTGGATCTGCTCTTCGTTGCCGCAGTACAGCACCGAGCGGAGGGCCAGGCCGCCCTGGACGCCGACAATAGTGGAGACGGAGCCGTCGCCACGGGCCATTTCCATGTTGACTAGGCCGGCAGCCAGCGGACTCATTTCCTCGTAGCCTTCGAGATTCAGGCCATCGCGCAGGAGATCTGCATCGCCTAGCTTCTTGACCAGGTGCAGCGGGTAGTCGGCCTTGTCCCAGTACTCGTGGATGTCGTGCTTGACCTCATCGAGGATGAACTTGCGGGCCTTGGCACGCCAAGCATTGTCCGCTTCGCCGACTTCGGCAAAGACTCCAGTCGGGTCGATGTTGACGTCCTCCGACCACAAGTCGTATTCGGGTTCGACAACGCCTGCGGGAAATTCGAATTCGGTCTCCAGCTGGGACATTTCGGGTGCTCCTAATAGCTAGGGTGAAAAAGTTTCACTCACTAGACTAGTGGAACGCAGTGCCATGTCAAGAAACTAGGTTTCAAGGTGTGGGGACAGATTACTTTCCGTGCTCTTTAAGTGCGCGGGAGACCGCTTGGAGAATATCCTTCTCCTCGGCGGCGGCGTCCAGCACCGAGACCACCACGCTGGGGGCTGCGGGCTTGGCAGGGGTTGCCTTCTGGTCCGGGTCGAGCAGATCTGCGAAGCGGTTCAGGAACTGGCGTACGTCGTTGGCCAGCTTGGTGCGGTCAGTGCTGTGCGCATCCTTCAGCCAGCTGCGCAGATGGTCATTATGGATGGCCACCAGCCCGGCGCTGACGCCTAGGCACAGCGACTTCTCCGATGCGGTCTTCGCCAAGTCGCGGCGCTTCAGGAATCCATAGAAAGCGCGTTCGTATCGGTGGGTGGAAACCAGCTCGCGCTCGCGCAACGATGGCACCGAGGAGAGCAGCTTGTGGCGCAGCGCTGCTCCTTCGGGATTGACCGTGTACTGGTCGAAAACTACATGCGCTGCATCGATGAGCGTAGTGATCGCATCAACCGACGAGGCTGCCAGCGTGGTCTCGACGTGCGCAATGATCATTTCCTGGTCGGCAAAGACCATGTTCTCTTTCGAACCGAAACGGCGGAAGAAGGTGGAACGGGAAATACCGGCGGCAGCTGCCAGCTCGTCGACGCTGGTGGCATCGAAGCCCTGGGTAATGAGCAGATCTAAGGCTGCTGGGGGAACTGCGGAAGAAGCGATCATGATTCACGAATTTAGCATGATTCAAACTGGGAGATTCTTGGGTTCAGCTTTGCGCGCCGCCCAAATGATTGTGAACTACTGCGCCCATGACTACGCTGAACATCAGGGCGTTCTATAGAAGATCGCCATTTCTGGACTAAAAGAAAGAGAAGTTAGGGCCCATGGGAATCTCGATTGCAAACGCCGCGCTACGTTTGGTCAGTGGCGCGTTCATTCTCAACAGCGGCATCAACAAGTTGCGCATCGATGAAGCGAGCGCGGCAGGCCTGCAGCAGATGGCAGCCAACGGCGTGCCGCAGCTGGCCGAGCTGGAACCAGCAGTTTTCGGTAAGGCTGTCTCCATCAGCGAGATCTCGCTGGGCAGCGCCCTGCTGCTTCCCTTGATTCCATCGCGTCTTGCGGGCTTGGGCCTGGGCGCCTTCTCCGGCGTGCTGCTGGCTTCCTACCTGCGCACCCCGGGCATGACGGAATCCGATGGCATCCGTCCGACCGCGGACGGCACCGCCCTGGCCAAGGATGTCTGGCTGGCAGGTATTGCTGTGGCCTTGATCTTTGGCCGTAAGGCAGCCAAGAAGATCAAGAAAGCGAAATAAACGCTTGAGCAAAGCGCTCAGCTGGCCTTAAGTTGATCTTGAAGACTGCGGTTTTCAGCGGCCATATTTGAACCACAAGCTAAGAGGAGAACCAATGGGTTTCTTAGATGATGCAAAGAAGAAGCTGGGCGAGGCAGTCGAAAACGCGAAGGAATTCGCCGGAGACGCCAGCGAGAACATCAAGAGCTTCGCAGCTGATGCCCAGGAGAAAATCGGCGAGAAGGTCGACGAGTTCAAGCACGGCGACAACGAAGAAGATCCTGAAGACAAGGTCTAAGGGCCATAAGGCAAGCGCCTGATCCACCGACATTCACGTCATGGATCAGGCGTTTGCCTTTGACGCGTTGCCTAGCGCCGGGCCTTCTGGCCGTCGCTGAGGAACGCAACAACCAGCACGGCGGCCACGGCGATGAAGCCTGGCAGCATCAACGCCTGCCCCAAGCCGAGCGACATGGCTTCCATGATCACCGCAGGATCCTTGGAGTCCGCCTGCGCGATCTGCGCCGAAACACGGGCATCCATCATCACCGCGATCAGCGCCGACCCAAGGACCGAACCGATTTGCCGGGTGGTGTTGTAGATTCCCGAACCGGCACCGGCATCACGCGCGGTCAGGTCCTTGGTGGCCGCCAGCGACAGGGACGGCCAGATCATGGCTGAACCGACACCTTGGACCGCCGAAGGGATCAGCAGGGCCCACAGCGGGATATCGGCGTGCATCAGGAAGGCATAGGCCACCGTGGCACCGCCAAACAGGAAGAACCCGGGCACTGCCAGAATCCGCGGACTGAGCTGATTGACCTTCTTGCCCAGCTGCGGAGCGATGAAGATCGCCACCAGGGCCATTGGGGAAATCATCAATGCGGACTCGGTCGGACTCAGACCGCGCACGTTCTGCAGGAAGAACACCATAGGCAGGGCGATGGTCGCGATCGTCAGGCCCATGAACGTGATCGCGACATTGGCCAGCGAGAAATTGCGCACCGTGAACAAGCGCAGCGGAACCAGCGGCTCGGACTTGGTCTTCGACTGCCACCAGACGAAGACTCCCATCAGCACAATGCCGATGATGATCAGATGCCACGAATTCAGCGGGCCGATGAATGCTTCCCAGTTGGTGGCGTCGCCTTCCTGGATGCCGAAGACCAGGCAGAACATGGCCAGCGCCGAGAGGAAGACTCCGAACCAGTCGAAGGAATGCGCATGGGCTTCAAGCGCGGGAACGAACTTGAAGACCATGGCCAGGCTGAGAACCGCGATGGGCAGGTTGATGAAGAAGATCCACTCCCAACCAACGGAGTCCACCAGCAAGCCGCCGGCAATCGGTCCAATCAGCGAGGCGATGCCCGCCACCGCACCCCACAATCCCATGGCCGCGCCGCGGTGCTGGTACGGGAAGAGCCGGGTAATCAGCGTCATGGCCTGCGGGGAAATCATCGACGCGCCCAGGCCCTGGACGGCGCGTGCTGCCACCAGCGAACCGAGGGAATCGGACAGGCCGCACCACAGCGAGGCCAGCGAGAAGACCACCATGCCGATGAGGTAGATGTTGCGCGGACCAAAGCGGTCGCCGAGCCTTCCGGTGACCAGCAGCGGCACGGCGAAGGTGAGCAGGTAGGCGCTGTTGACCCACAGGATGCTGGAGATGTCGGCATCCAGCGACTTCATGATGGCAGGCATCGCGGTGGACACGATGGTGGTGTCCAGCAGGATCATGAAGAAGCCGATGACCAATGCCCAGAGGGCTCGCCACGCGGCTTTTCTGTCGAAGTGTGATTCGGGATTCGCAGTATCAGGCACCGCTCAAGGCTATTCCCTATTCGCCGGATGCGGAACCGATAGCGAACCTATGAAGGTTAATCAGTCGAAGCTCACATCACCGGAGATGCGGGTGGCGACATCACCGCTGACCCAAACACCACGTTCGGTCGCTTCGATATGCAAGATTGCTTCACGGCCCAGGCGGGTGCCCTGGCGTACCGTATAGCGTTGCGGCGCATACCCGGATTGCGTCAGCCAGGTGCCGAACGCCGCGTTCAGCGAACCAGTGGCTGGGTCTTCAGGAACGGCCTCGCCGGGGATGAAGGCACGGACCTCATAGTCGGCGGGAGGCTGGAGCACTACATTGCGGAAACGCTCCTCGGAACGCTCGAAATCAGAAAAGTCCAAGGGACGCAGTTCTTCACGCGTCCCGGAAACCCGCGGGATGACCGATCCGCGCGGTTGCCACACGCTCTGCGAGACGCTGGAGGCCGTGTAGGGGCCGATGACGCCGACTTCCAACCCCTGGAGCGCCACGTAGTCCGGTTCGATACCCAGCACGATATCGGCGTCACGCAGCACCAGGCCGGCAGGATGCGGGCCGTTGACCAGCCACTGGTGGTCCACCACGTCTTCCTCGCGAATGCCCAGACCGGCAATCGCCCATTGCAGGACATCCGGCTCCAAAGGACCGGAGCGGGTCAGCGGGGGAGCGAGGAAAGCCAAGCGCCGCGAGTGCCGGTCGCTGCTCTCGCGCTCCACGCGCACCGGGATCAAGCCGGCGCCGCACTGCTGGATCAGATGGCCGGCCGGTCCGGCTTCCCCACCGGATTCCAACCAGGCATGGGCAGCGCCAAGGGTCGGATGGCCGGCAAAGGGAAGCTCGGTGCTCGGGGTAAAAATGCGGATGGCATAGTCGGCTTCCTCGTCGGTCGGTTCGACGAAGAATACGGTTTCAGCAAGATTCATCCACTGCGCAAAGTGCTGCATCTGGTCATCGCTCAGGCTGTCAGCATTGAACACGACTCCCAGGCCATTGCCGTTGAAAGCAGTGGGTGCAAAGACGTCAACCTGCTGATAAGAGAATGTGCGCGACATACTTAGCATGGTGGCACATTAACCAGCAGGTTGACCCGGTGTTACGTGGTACGTCACGCAAAAAGTTGCGAACGCATCATGCAAGCGAACCTTCCTTACCAATGGTGCGCAACATCGATGACCAAGCGTGAACCGTCGCCAGGTCCAGCCAGGGTGAACACGCGCATCGGAAGCCGGGCCCTGGTGGAGATCCCCACCTTGGTCTGGCCTTCAAAGCTGCCCAGCCAGACCAACTGGCGGAACGTCGTATAGCCCAGATTCTTCACCTTCTCTCCGGGATTGAACCCCGGGGCTGTTGACGCCTGCACCAGGATTTCCAAGTTGGCTCCGCCCGTCGTGGCCACCGGCAGGCCGGAACCGATTCCAGTCAGTTCGCTGACATACCTGGCTGAATAGCTGGCAGCCGGCCCTGCCAGATCAATGACCAGCCGGTCAAAACACAAATGGCGTCCGGTACGCAGATCCTGAACCGTGGAATGCGTGGACAAGGAACTGGTTTTGGCCAAAGAACCCCAATAGACCGTTGGACAGGAAGTGGATGCCTGCGCGGCCGGCGCCGGAGCCGCCGCGGAAGCCGGCGTCACCACGAGCAAGGCCGCCGCCACCGCGCCCAGCGCGATTCCAATTTTTCCGTGGCGCATAGGGATCACCGTCTTTCTTGGTTTGCGCCTGCTGGCAGAGCATACTGCCAGTGAATCTACTAAAGGCCTGGACCATGTGAAGCACAAGGGCAAAAAGGAATTGGAACCACACTGAGACGGTTCTGCAATGGTGCTGGAAACCTCCCGAACCATATGGTGGGACGAAGGTTCCGCACAGCATTTATTTAGCGCCATATGACATGCTTAAAGCATGTCTCCTACCCCCGTTGAACCTCTAGACGAAACCGTCGAGGACGTCATTACCGCATCAAGCTTCCTCCCCGAATCGTTGCAATTCTGGGTTGTCCTGCTGATTGGTGCGCTCGTAGCCGCAATCTTGGCATTCGTTTTCAGCGGCGTGGCACGCCGCGTGCTGCGCCGGATCGGCGTGGATGAAGCCGATGTGAAAGCCACCAGATTCCCGTTCTTCGGCATGGTCACATCGATCATCGCGAAGTCGGCCTTCGCGGTTTTCTATAGCGATCGTCCCTGGTACAACCCCTGGCAGTTCGCCATCCTGATCGTTCTGGTTTTCTTCCTCACCTGGTTCATCATCAAGGTGGTGCGCGTGATTGAAGCCGGCATGATGGCACGCTTCGAGTCGAGATTCGGCCCAGGACGCAGGCTTGCCAAGGTCCAGACGCAGGTCGGCCTGATGCGCCGCGTGCTGATTGCGGTGCTGTGCATCCTTGCCGTCGCCGCGGTGCTGCTGACAATCGAGCAGGTCAGGGCGCTGGGCGCCGGCCTGTTGGCTTCGGCCGGTCTGGCATCTGTGGTTGTCGGCTTGGCCGTGCAATCAACCTTGGCCAACGTCTTCGCCGGCTTGCAGGTCGCGTTTACCGACTCCATTCGCGTGGATGACACGGTGGTGGTCGAAGGGGAGCGCGGCACCGTCGAGGAAATCACCCTCTCCTATGTCGTCGTGCATCTGATCGATGGGCGCCGGATGATCCTGCCATCGACCTACTTCACCACCACGCCGTTCGAGAACTGGTCGCGGCGCAGCACCGAGATTTCCGGAAATGTTGCGCTGCAGCTGAAGCTCAATGCGCCGATTGCCTACTTGCGCCAGCGCAGCACCGAACTGCTTGAGTCCTCCGACTGGTGGGACGGCCGGGATAATGAGCTACTCGTGACGGATGCCCAAAATGGCTTGCAGACAGTGACCATTTATTTATCTGCGCGCAACGCCGGGGACCTGTGGAACCTGCGCAACATGCTGCGCGAGAAGCTGCTGGCCGAGCTGGTGGAAAACTACCCTGACTGCCTGCCAGATCCCCGGATGATCCCGAGCAACCCAGTCTGATGGCATAGAGATAGCCACTGATTCCAGTCCTTCGAACTGGTTTCAGTGGCTATTTCCGTTTCCCGGTGAAATCAGAGCCGCAACGCCGCAGGTCCGTAGTCGTTGTAGCGCTCCTGGCGGGCCGTCGCCTCGCGCAATGCGTCGATCAGCGACTCGGCCTTGCCAATCAGATCGCTGATCAAATCATCGTCCCGTTCCACCCAGAGGTATTCGGGAACCGCGCGCACCGGCACGAAATTGTCGTGTTCTTCCCAGACGAACAGCGTGCGTTCGGCACCGATCACGTGCTGCTGCCACAGGATCTGGCGCAGATAGTTCTTCGGGATTTTCTTGAACGGCTTATTGGTGGTCTTGATTTCAGCCAATACCGGAACCCCCGAAGCGTCAAAGCCAAGGCCATCGGGAGTTGCCAGATGCAGTTTCGATTGTTGCGAGTGGAAGAGCTGGGTGGAAGGGAAGATATTGAAATTCTCTTGGACCCAGGCGGCAATGACCGGTTCGCGCTTGCGTCCATGGTCGGTGTAGGGATTGCCGGAGAAGCCATTGCCGTACAGCTTGTCCCATGCGGCGTTCTTGATGGACTTCTCGGTGGACAGCTTGGCCACGTCCGTTGCCGTGATGCCCTGCGCTCGTGCCCGCAGCCACTCGATGCGGTTGGAAGAGTCAGCTAAAACACGTTCGAAGCATTCATGGTGGACGCCGGGCACAGTAATCACTTGATCTATTCTTCCCCATGAAGGGGCAAGAATCGTGCACCTTGGCCTCGCCGCCGGCGTGAGACTAGTCGCTGGCTCCGGCGATAGCGGTCAACAGCTGATTGATAGTCGGCGTCTCACTGGCACGGAATTTCTCTGTGCCGTCCTGCAATAGCCGGATGACCGGGGTGCTGGTGATTCCCAGTTCCTTGCCACGGGCCACCTGCTCCACGACGTTGATCTCTTCGACCTCCAACGCGGGCAGCAATTCCTGCACTCGGGCCACGGTTTGCCGGGTGCGGACGCATGGCGCGCAAAATGGCTGCGTATACAATTCCAGCTTCATGTGCCGCTGACTGCTCCTGCTGTAGTTGTGAACAAGGTGCCGGCAACTACTACCGGGGGATGAGCCCGGCCGGAGGCTACTTGGCCCCCTGCGCCGATGCGCGCGAGGACCCATGATTGAAAACATTGGGTCATGCTTGAAAATTCCCTTGGCCATCCACCCGTTTTCGACGCTCACGGACTCTACCGCAGCTTCGGCTCCACCACCGCACTGAACGGCATCGACCTGCAGATCGCACTGGGCCAATCGCTGGCCATCATGGGTCCCTCGGGGTCCGGCAAATCCACGCTGCTGCAGGCACTGGCCGGTATCGAACTTCCAGACGCCGGCAGCATCATGCTGAACCTCCCGGGCCGGGCACCGGTGGATATCCAAGGGCTCAAGGACAAGGCGCGCACCAAGCTGCGCCGCGAATCCTTCGGCTTCGTCTTCCAATCCGGATTGCTGATTCCCGAGCTGACCGCCGAGGAGAACGTGGCCATGGCTCTGATGATCAACGGGGTGCCACGCAACGCCGCCATTGCCAGCGCCGGATCAGCGTTGGCCGAACTGGGCCTGGCGGGGATGGAGCAACGCCGCATCGGCCAGCTCTCCGGCGGGCAGCAGCAACGCGTTGCCATAGCCCGCGCACAGGTCACCGGGGCCATGGTGGTCTTCGCCGATGAACCCACCGGCGCCCTGGACTCGACCACGGGATTCGAAGTGCTCGATACCTTGCTGCGCTGCACCGTCGGCGCCGGCAAATCACTGGTGATGGTGACCCACGATCCCAACGTAGCCGCACGCTGCGACCGCATTGTGCAGCTGCAGGACGGCCAGCTGACCAGCGACAGCCTACACCCGTCGAACGTCGCGAAGGACGGTGTCCGGCAGTGAATATCCTGCACCTTTCATGGATGCTCGACCGGCCGGCGAAATCCCGGCTGGCACCGCAGATCCTGACCGCCAGCGCCTACGCCATGGTCAGCGCGATCCTGCTGATCGTGCTTGGCGGTGCCTACTCCTTCACCAGCTTCGAGCTCGAAGCCCAGGGAACCTATCTGCCACTGGCCATCTTCGCCGTGGTGCTGCTGGTGGTCCCGCTGCTGGTGCTCGGCTCGGCCGCGGCCCGGCTTTCCGCACGCTCCAATGACCGGGCCCTGTCATCCTTGCGCTTGCTCGGCGCCACCGGTGCGCAGATCAGCCTCGTGGCAGTGCTCCAGGCAGCAGGCACGGCACTGGCCGGTGCGCTCGCCGGTATCGCACTGTACTTCCTGGCAGCCCCGTTGGCTTCCTTGATTCCGTTCCAAGGTGCGCCGATCGGCTCAGCCATCTACTTGCCGCTGTGGGTGCTGGCGGTAGCGGTAGCCGCTATCGTGCTCCTCTCGGCGGGCAGTGCAGCTGCCGGCCTGCGCAAATTGGTGATCACCCCGCTGGCGGTGGCAACCCGCAGCACGGTGCCCACCCCCAGCTGGCTGCGCGCGGTGATCTGTATCGGCGGCATCCTGCTGCTGTACGCGCTGTTCTCGAATATGGGCCAGTTCATGCAGTCCATCGCCGCGATCATCGCAGTGATAGCGGGCGGATTCGGCCTGGGATTGCTGGTGATGAACCTTCTCGGCCCGTACCTGGTGGCCAAGGTGGGCAAGGGCAAGCTGCGCAAGGCCGGAACTGCGCAAGAGCTGCTGGCCGCCCGCATGATCCTGGAAAGCCCTGCCGAGTCCTGGCGCCAGGTCTCCGGGGTGGCCATGGCTTCCTTCGTCGCGGTGGTGGGCGGCAGCGGTGCCGCCCTGATGGCATCGCCCGGCAATGAATTCGGCCAGGGCACCTGGATGGAGCATGTGCCGGCGGATATCGTCACCGGCGTGCTGGTGACCCTTGCCATCAGCTTCATCTGCGTGGCCGCCTCGGCAGCGATTTCGCAAAGCGCCAGCACCTTGGACCGTGCCCCGCTGTATCGCGGGCTGAACCGCTTGGGCATGCCCTACACGACGATGAACGCCGCGCGCACCAAGTCGATCATGATCCCGGCGCTGACTGCCTCGATCGGTTTCGCCATCGCCTCCACAATCCTCGTGCTGCCCCTGGCCGGGGCCGCCGTCCTGCTCCAGCCGCTGACAGTTATCACCGTCATCGCCTGTGTCGTGCTCGGATTGCTGCTGGTGCGAACGGCAATTTCGGTTGCCGATCCGCAGAAGTTGCTAGCAACTAGAGAATAAATTCTCTGGTCAGCACACCGAAATAATGGCCCGATTTGGTTAGGGTCACTTCCGGGCCGGTGATTAGAGACGTTTCGTGTTGCGTAATGCCGATAAAAACGCGTATTGTGGCATACGGTCCGGATAGGCTTGCCTAACCTTGCTGACCGATACGCTTACAGTACCTCGCATAGTCTGGAATCACCGACCCATGAACATTTCACGTCGCGCCGGAATTTTCGCCGCATCATCCGTCATCCTCGCCCTTGGTCTGACCGCCTGCGGCGCGTCGAGCAACTCGGCGGATCCATCGGCTGACACCTCTGCCAAGGCTGCAGAAGACTTCACCCCGGTCACCATCGAGAACATCTATGGCGAGACCACCATCGAAGAAGTCCCAGAACGCATTGCGACCATCTCGTGGGTCAACGCCGACACCCTGCTGGCACTGGATACCGTGCCGGTAGGCATGGACACCGACACCTACGGCATGAACGAGAACAACTCCACCGCGTGGAAGGACGCCGCGCTTCAAGAGCAGGGCGCCGCCATCGGCTCCGAGAACGCTCCCGTGCAGTACAAGGTGGGCGACGACATCGACTACACCGGCATCGCCGCCAGCAAGCCGGATGTCATCTTCGCCCCATACTCGGGCCTGAAGAAGGAGCAGTACGAGAAGCTGCAGGAAATTGCTCCGGTGGTTGGCCCGATTGAGCCGAACTACCTGACCAGCTGGGAGCAGGTTACCGAAGCTGCCGGCCAGATGCTGGGCAAGGAAGAAGAAGCCGACGCCCTGATCGAAGAGATCGAAGGCAAGCTGGCCAAGGTCGGCGAAGACAACCTAGTGCTGAAGGACACCACCTTCATCGCCGCCGACCTGTCCGCTCCGGACACCGCCTACGTCTACTCCGAGGGCGACACCCGCCCGCGCTTCCTGAGCGCGCTGGGCATGACCCAGGCCGAGTACGTGCAGGAGAACGCCGCCAAGGACACCTTCTTCTTCACCGTTTCCCCTGAAAAGGTCAACGAGTGGGATTCGGACATCGTCTTCGCCTCGGCAGTTGCGGGCAACACCATGGACGACATCATCAAGGGCCAGCCGCTGTACGCCCAGATCCCTGCCGCGAAGAACGATGCAGTGGCACTGCCAGGCACCGACGAGGCAACCCTGGCCATCTCCGCGGCATCGCCGCTGTCCATCGAATGGGCACTGGAGAACGTGGTTCCAGGCATCGTGAAGGCTGCCGAAAACGCGGCTGCTGCGAAGTAGCTTCGGGCTAGGGATTCACTGACAGATAGTGCAATTGCGCTTCCAGGGAATGGGTAGCCGCGCCCACCAGGCGCGCATCGAGGTCGGGGTAGACGTGCTCCAGCAATTCTGCTGGCTGCGTGTCGGCCCCGGCCTTGCCGAGTTTCCGCAGCGCCGCACGCACCTGGTCCAGCCGGGACTGGCGGTGCTCGATGTACATCTGCAGCAGCGGATGCGAGGACTCATGCTGTTCGCCGTGCGCCGGATGCAATGCCATATCGGGCAGCGCCAGCAGACGCTGCAGGGAATCCAGGTAATCGGCCAGAGTGCCATCGGGATGCTCCAGGATGGTGGTGCCGCGGCCCAGCACCGTATCCCCGGTGAACAGGTGGGCGCGGTCGCCCTGGCGGATGAAGCACACCGAGTCCGAGGTGTGTCCCGGGGTGGAGAGCACCTGGATGCTGGCCCCGGCCGCATGGATCACCTCGCCATCGGCGAGGACCGGCGCATCCCGGCAGTACTCGGGGAGCTTGGCACGCACCGGCGCACCGGCCATCCGGTAAAGCGCATCGATGCCTCCGGTGTGATCGGCATGCCGATGGGTAATGAGCACCAGCTGGATGTCGAACACCTCCAAGGCCTGCAGATGCTCTTCGAGCTCGGGGCCCGGGTCGATCAGCACCACCGGTGTTCCCGGCGCGAGTTCGCCCGCAGCCGGGTCGAACAGCAGATACGAATTAGTCCCGTCCAAAGTCATTTCAGAAGGATTCGGCGCGCACAGCACGCCGATCCCCGGGGCGATAATAGTGGGCAAGGGAAGAAGAGCCATAGCAATGAGTGTAGGAACCAATGACCGCGACTGAAAGCGTGACGCGCCAATCACCGGGGACCGGGCCGGCGAAAACCACCCGGAAGCTCGGCGCCGTGCTGCTGCTGATCGCGCTGCTCGCACTTGCGCTGTTCGCCTCGCTGCTGCTCGGTGCGCGCAGCGTCTCGATCGGCACCGTCATCGATGCCATCTGGAATTTCGACCCGTCCAATGGAGACCAGGGCGTGGTCGCCTCGCGCTTCGCCCGCACCGTCGGGGCCATCGTGGTTGGCGCCGCCCTGGGCTTGGCCGGGGCCGGCCTGCAGGGGCTGACCCGCAACCCGCTGGCCGATACCGGCATCCTCGGACTGAACGCCGGATCCTCCATGGCAGTGGTGCTGGCGATCGCCTTCCTCGGTGTCAGCTCGCTGGGCGGAATCATGGTCGCCGCCTTCGCTGGCGCCGCCGGGGTGATGGCGCTGGTCTACCTCGTGGCGAATGTGGGCCGCGACGGCGCCACCCCGATCAAGCTGGCTTTGGGCGGCGCCGCCATGGCGGTGGGCGTCGGCGCGATCACCAATGCGATCCTGATGATTTCCGATGCCACCGTGGACCGCTTCCGCATGTGGCAGGTGGGCACGCTGTCCAGCAGCGGCATCGACACCTTCCTCGGCGCCATTCCGGTGGTAGCCGCCGGCGCGCTGATCGTGCTGTCCACCGCCAGGGTCTCCAACGCGGTGTCCATGGGCGATGACACCGCGATCGCCCTGGGCTTCAACCTGAACCGCGCCCGGCTGATCGGCTCCATCGGCGTGGTCATTCTCGCCGGCACAGCTACCGCTGTGGCGGGGCCGATCGCCTTCGTCGGCCTGATGATCCCGCATGCGGTGCGCCTGCTGGTCGGTTCCGACTACCGCTGGCTGATGCCGGCATGCCTGGTCGCCGGACCGATCCTGCTGCTGGTCGCTGATACGGTGGGACGGGTCATCGCCCCGCCCAGCGAGATCCAGGTAGGCGTCATGTGCGCCATGCTCGGCGGACCGATCTTCATCATCATGATGCGCAGCGGCATGAAGTCGGTGAGCCTGTGAGCACGAGCGAAATGGAAGCAACCACCATGGCCCAGCCGACCAGTACCGGGGAAGCGGACGTGCCGGCGAAGCCGCCGGCTGCCGCCCAGTCCGGCACGACGCTGGCGGCCCGGCGCCGCTCCCGCGTGCGCCGCACCGCCCTGTGGATGGTCGTGGCGCTGGTGCTCACCATCGCCGCCTACCTGTTCTGGGGACGGGACCGACTTCCGGCGGCCGAGGTGTTCCAGGTGCTTGGCGGCGAGAAGGTGCCGGGCACCAGCTTCATCATCATGTCCGACCGCCTGCCGCGCATCGCCGTGGGCGTGCTCGCCGGTGCTGGCCTGGGCATTTCCGGTGCGCTGTTCCAGCGCTGGCTGGGCAACCCGCTGGCCAGCCCCGACGTGATCGGCGTGGGCTACGGCGCCTCGGCGGCCGCCGTCTTCGCCATGATCATCCTCGGCTACACCGACTGGAAGCTCAACGCCTTCTCGCTGGCCGGCGGGCTGCTGGTCGCCGCGCTGATCTATTGGCTCTCGGCCGCGGGCAAGCGCACCGGGTCCCGGCTGATCCTGGCCGGCTTGGCCATCGGCGCAATGCTGCAGGCGCTGATTCAGTACCTGCTCACCCAGGCGCAGGTGAACACCGCCAGCGATGTCATGCACTGGTTGACCGGTTCACTGGCCAGCAGCAACTGGGAGAACGCGCTGCTGCTGCTGGTCTCCCTCGGCGCCATCGGCATCTTGCTGCTGCCGCTGGTGCTGCGCCAGCTGAAGATGCTGGAGCTGGGCGAGGACGCCGCGGCGGCCCTGGGCCTGCATGTCGGCTGGGCCCGTGCCCTGCTGGTCTTCGTGGCCGTGGCCATGGGCGCCCTGCCGATCGCCGTCACCGGGCCGATGGCGTTCGTCGCCTTCCTGGCCGGCCCGATTACCGCCGCGCTGACCCGCGGACCGATCAACATCCTGCTGGCCGGCCTAACCGGTGCCACGCTGGTGACCATCGCCAATTTCTTTGCCGCGAACTTGTTCGCGGACCTGTCGCTGCCGGTGGGCGTTATCACCGGCGCATTCGGTGCACCCTTCCTGATTTGGATTCTGGTGCGCGCCAACTCAACTGGAAGCGGGGCATAACCCATGGCCACTTTGCAGGCTAGCGATCTGACCTTGGCCTATGACAAGGTCACCATCGTCGACGAGCTGTCGCTGGATATCCCCACCGGGCAGGTGAGCATCGTCGTCGGAGCCAACGGCTGCGGCAAGTCCACCCTGCTGCGCGCCCTCTCCAGGCTGCTGAAGCCGGCCGGGGGGCAGGTGCTCCTGGACGGCGCGGATATCCACTCGAAGCCGGCCAAGGAGGTCGCCAAGACCCTGGGCCTGCTGCCGCAGTCGCCGACGGCCCCGGATGGCATTACCGCCCGCGAGCTGATCAGCCGCGGCCGCTACCCGCACCAGGGCCTGTTCAAGCGCTTCTCCGCCGAGGACGAGGCGGCGGTGAACCGCGCCATGGAACTGACCGGCACCACCGAGCTGGCCGACCGCTCGGTGGACGAGCTTTCCGGCGGGCAGCGCCAGCGCGTCTGGATCGCCATGGCCCTGGCCCAGGAGACCGACCTGCTGCTGCTCGATGAGCCGACCACCTTCCTGGACGTGGCGCACCAGCTCGAAGTCCTGGATGTGGTCAGCGAGCTGAACCGCAGCCGCGGGATCACCGTGGTGATCGTGCTGCACGATCTGAACCTGGCTGCCCGCTACGCCGACTACCTGGTGGCCCTGCGCCACGGCAAGATCTACGCCGCCGGCCACCCCAACGACGTGGTCACCGAAAAGACTGTCAAGGATGTCTTCGGCATGCCAAGCCGCGTGATCCCGGACCCGGTGGGCGGCACCCCGCTGGTGCTGCCCATTGGCCGGCACCGCGTGCTGCGCACCGAACAGGTCCTGGCCACCAAGGGCATCTACCGCAGCGAAGCGTCGGCGCGGGACACCGCGGCGAAGCAGGCCGCCGGCGTGAAGGAAGCCGCCGAAACCGCGGCCCAGCTCGATCCGCAGGCCATGCGCCCGGCCCATGAGCATGTGCCGACCCTGGCCTTCGACACCACGGTCGTCAAGAGCCAGCAGCTGGCCCCGTCCTTCCGCCGGCTCACCGTCAGCGGCGAGGACCTGGAATACTTCGGCACCAACAGCCACCCTTTGGATATGCGCATCAAGCTGCTGCTGCCGCCGGCCGGCGGAACCGCGCTGACGGACGAGATCGCCTCTATGCGCCCGGAGGCGCTGACCAGCGCGGCCGAGCAGCAGGGCTGGTACAAGCGCTGGCTGTCCATTGATCCGGACACCCGAGGCTACATGCGCACCTATACGGTGCGGGCCTTCCGCGAAGCAGGGCACCGGGACAACATCGGGGCCACCGCTGAGCTGGACATCGACTTCGTGATGCACGGCGACATCGTTGACGGCCAACTGCAGGGCGGACCTGCGACGGAATTCGGCGACCGGGCCAAGGTCGGCGACCAGCTCTTGCTGCTGGGCCCGAACAAGACCCTGAACGACTCCACCTACGGCGGCATCGAGTTCCGCCGCGGCGAGGCAACCCGCGTGGTGCTGGCCGGCGACGAAACCGCCGCCCCGGCGATCTGCGCGATCCTCGAAGCGCTGCCGTCGAACGTCACCGGCCATGCGCTGATCGAGGTTCCGGAGACCACCGACATCCTCGGTGCTTCCACCCGCTCGGGTGTCTCGGTGCAGTGGCTGACCCGCGGCAGCCACGAGCATGGAGAATTGCTGCTGGCCGCCTTGCGCCAGGTGGTCGCGATTCCGGCCGCCGGAGTGGTGCATACCAATGCCGAGCCGGAAGATATCGATGTGGATGCCGACATCCTGTGGGAGACCGGCCAAGCGAACACCGCGCCGTTCTACGCATGGATTGCCGGCGAGGCCGGCACGGTCAAGGAAATGCGCCGTTATCTGGTGCGCGATGCCGGTGTGGACCGCAAACAGGTGGCCTTCATGGGATACTGGCGCCGCGGAAAGACCGAGAACTAGGCGGCAGCGTCAACCAGAACCAGGGCCCCGGCACACTGTGCCGGGGCCCTGGTTCGTTCTGGCAGCGGTCGGCTATTTTTCTTTGGCCGGGTTCTGGCACGCGCCGCGTGCAGGCCGCGGGTTTTCGCGGTCGAGGATTGCCAGAAGCCGGGTGAGCTCGGCGCGATCCTCGTCGCCGAGTTTGTCGAAGTAGCCATCCATGCTGGAACGGCGCAGCTCGGCAAGCTCCCCGAGCTGGGCGCGGCCCGTGGCGCTGAGCGCGATCAGCGTGGCCCGGCGGTCCGCTGGATCCGGGGTGCGCACGACCAATTTCTTGGCCTCCAGCTGGTCGACCACCTCAGTGGTCGAGCGGGCGGCAATATGCAATCGTTCTGCAAGCTGCGAGTTGCGCAGCCCTGCGTCTTCGGCGCGAGCCAACAGGGTCAGCACCCGTGATTGGTGCGGGGTGATTCCCAGGGGAATCAAGCTGTCCCTCCACCTGCCGCGAAGCATGCGCGAAGCGTGGAGGAAAAGATCTGCCAAGTCAGGCTTGGACTCGTCGTTCTGCATGTTTTCAAGAATAGTGTGTTTCTGCGGACATTTTCAAGATGCAACCACATAGTGAGGTTCCCTCTGTTATTCTGGACTTGGGAAATCCAGGACAAGGAGAGGGCTTATGAGCGCTATGGGAATGCCAGGTCCGCATCCAGGCGGTGGCGGACGGGGCCGGTCCGCGGATGCCGCAAAGGACAAGCAGTGGCTCTCCGAGCATCCGGTGTCGCTCGCACGCATCGCCGGGCTCTTCCGTCCTCATCTGGGATCGGTGATTGCCGTCATGCTGCTGATCGTGGCATCCTCGATCATCGGCTTGGCCCAGCCGTTCATCATCCGGGAACTCATTGACGACGCCATTCCCCACAGCAACGTCCGATTGCTGCTCTGGGGCGCCGGGGGACTGGTGCTGATCGCCTTGGCCACCGCGATCCTGGAAGTCCTCCAGACCTGGCGGGCAACCCTGATGGGCCAACGCGTGATGCATGGACTGCGGACCGGGCTGTTCACGCACCTGCAGAAGCAATCCCTGGGTTTCTTCACCAACTCCCGCTCCGGGGACGTGCAGTCCCGCCTGGTCAACGATGTGGGGCAGATGCAATCGGTGATCACCAATTCGGCCACGAGCATTGCCTCGAACCTGACTACGGTCGTTGCCACCGCCTGCGCGATGGTGGCGATTTCGTGGAAGCTGAGCCTGATCTCCCTGGTCGTCCTGCCGCCAGCAGTGCTGCTGGCCAAGCAAACCGCGAAGCTGCGCCGCGCAGTGACAGGAAAGCGCCAGCGCGAGATGTCCAACTTGACCTCGCTGATCGAAGAACGCCTGAGCATCTCCGGGGTCCGGCTCTCCAAGATCATGGGCACCGGCACCGCCGATGCCCAAGCTTTCGGAGACTCCAGCCGCAAGCTCATCGACCTGGAAATGAAAAGCGCCTTGGCCGGGCGATGGCGCATGGCCACGATGAGCATCATCTTCGCTGCCATCCCCGCGGTGCTCTACATCGTGGCAGGTCTGCCCGTGACCGGGCAGGGCATGAGCATCGGCACCCTGGTGGCCTTCACCGGGTTGCAGGCCGGGATCTTCCGCCCGGTCATGGGCCTGATGCAGATTTCGGTCCAGTGGATCTCGGCCATGGCCCTGTTCAGCCGCGTCTTCGAATACCTCGATACCGACCAGGCGCTGCCGGTAGCCGAGCATCCGCGGGCGGTTGAACCCGCGAAGCTGCGCGGCGAAGTGCAGTTGCGCAATGTCAGTTTCCGCTACCCCGAAGCTGATCGCGCCACCCTGGATCAGCTGAATTTGGAGCTGGAAGCCGGGACCATGACCGCGGTGGTTGGCGCTACCGGCTCGGGCAAATCCACCCTGGGATCCTTGCTGCCCCGGTTGCTTGATCCCACCGAGGGCCAGGTGCTGCTCGACGGCATTGACCTGAAGGAATTCGAACCCGAGGGGATCGCGCAGGCGGTCTCCGTGGTGGCTCAGGAAAGCTACCTGCTGCATGCCTCGATTCGCGAGAACCTCTTGTGGGCGGCGCCGGAGTCAACGGAAGAAGAGCTCTGGGATGCATTGGAAGCCGCGCAGATTGCGCCACTGATCCGCAGCCTGCCGCACGGCCTGGAAACCCAGGTGGGGCAGCGCGGGCACCGCTTCTCCGGTGGCGAGCAGCAGCGACTGGCCATTGCCCGCACCATGCTGCGCAAGCCGAAGGTGCTGGTGCTCGATGAGGCCACCAGTGCTCTGGATACCGTCACCGAGGCACTGGTGCAGCGGGCGCTGGATGAGCTGGCGGTGGGGCGCACCACCTTGCTCATCGCGCACCGGTTGAGCACGGTGATGCGGGCGGACCGCATCGTGGTGCTGGAGGATGGCCGGATTGCCGAATCCGGTACCTTTGACGAACTGGTCCAACGCGGGGGCCAGTTCGCCCAGCTGGTAGCCAAGAGCGAACTAGCCCAGAGGGCCAGCTAGCACCCGTCCGGCTTCAGGCCCTGCTGCTCCAGGGAAGCCAGGATCTTGGGCAGCGCCGATTCGAAGGCGGTGCGCTCGGATGGGTCCAGCGAGTCGAAGATGGTTTCACGCACGAAGCTCACGTGGCTTGGCGCGGCCTCTTCGATGGTTTGGCGCCCTTGGGCGGTCAGCGTGATCTGGTGCCCGCGGCGGTCGGTTTCATCCGAGCAGCGGCTGATCAGGCCCTTGGCTTCCATGCGGCGCAGCAGGTGGGAGAGGCGGGAGCGATCCCAGCGCAATGCGGTCGCCACGTCGGCCGGGCGCAGGCTCGGCTCGGCCGTTTCCGAGAGTACGGCCAGCACCGAGTATTCGCCGGACTGCATATTCGAATCGCGGAGCATCTGGCGGTCCATGGCGCTGGGAAACTGCCAGAGGAATTCGCGCAGGGTTCGCCAGAGGTCCTGCTCGCTATCGGTGAGCCAGCGGGTCTCTTCGCTCTTCATTCTCTTTCCTAACCATGTTCTGCCCAATGGGATGCTGAAATTTTGTTGACGCATCAATTATCTCCTGTATAGTGGGATTTGGCAAGAGATGATGACGTGTCAACTAACGTGGTTGGCCGCAGAGCTCCAAGGAGATTGAATTGTCGAAGATCGCTATCGTTACCGGTTCCACCCGTCCAGGCCGCGTCAACCAGTCTGTCGCGCAATGGGTGCTGGCCAAGGCCGAGGAATTCGGCGGTGCCGACTATGAGCTGGTGGACATCGTGGATTTCAACCTGCCGATTCTCGATGAGCCCTTCCCGGCCGCCTACCAGAACTACCAGAACGACCACACCAAGGCCTTCGCCGCCAAGATGAGTGAATTCGACGGCTACATTTTCATTGTTGGCGAGTACAACCACTCTGTCCAGCCTGCCTTGGCCAACGCGCTGAGCTACCTGAATGCCGAGCTGAACAACAAGGCCGCAGGCATGGTCGGCTACGGCTCCGCCATGGGTTCGCGCGCGGTGGAGCACCTGCGTGGAATCCTCTCCGAACTGCAGATCGCCCATGTGCAGAAGACCGGCATGTTCTCGCTGTTCACCGACTTCGAGAACTTCTCCACCTTCGCACCGACCGGGCAGTCCGCTGGCAGCGTGCAGCCGATGTTCGAGCAGCTTCTGGCCTGGAGCAAGGCCATGGCGACCGTGCGCGACAGCGCCTCGGTCAACGCCTAAGGAAGATCGAATATGGCGGGGTACTGGCAATCGGCACCCTGCCATTTCCAAACCTGTCCAACTGCCATAGTCTCGGCATGAATGGTTTATGCACGGGACCGCAAAATTCTTTGGAAGGAATGCGATGAGCGACGAATACTCGACCAAGGGCTCCTACGTCACCGGCGGAGAATTCACCCGGGACACCAACTACATCCAGGACCGCATCGTCGCTGATGCCAGCGCCGAGCACTATGGGCACAAGGACAGCCACAGCAAGATCGGGCATCCCGATGCAGGGCTGTCCGAAGGCGCCCAGCTCTGGCCGGTGGAGGCCGGCCGCTACCATCTGGTGGCCGCCCGCGCGTGCCCATGGGCCAACCGGACCCTGATAGTCCGCCGCCTGCTGGGCCTGGAAGACGCGCTGTCCATCGGACTGCCCGGTCCCACCCACGATGCGCGCAGCTGGACCTTCGACCTGGACCCGGAGGGCAAGGATCCGGTGCTGGGCACCGAGCGGGTCCAGGAAAACTACTTCAAGCGCTTTGCCGATTATCCACGCGGGATCACCGTTCCGGCCATTGTCGATATCCCCACCGGCGCGGTTGTCACCAACGACTACCCGCAAATCACCTGGGACATGTCCACGCAGTGGAAGGAATTCCATCGTGAAGGCGCACCGGATCTCATTGCCCATGACCAGCTCGATGAGATGCTGCCGCTGATCAAGCGGATTTTCACCGAGGTGAATAACGGCGTCTACCGTGCCGGGTTCGCGGGGGACCAGAAGTCCTACGACGATGCCTACGACAGGCTATTCACCACGTTGGACTACCTCGAAGAACGACTATCCACCCGCCGCTTCCTCATGGGCGATTACATCACCGAGGCCGACGTGCGGTTGTTCACCACCCTGGCGCGATTCGACCCGGTCTACCACGGCCACTTCAAGGCCAATCGCAACAAGCTCATCGACATGCCCAACCTCTGGGGGTACGCCCGGGATCTGTTCCAAACCCCAGGCTTTGGCGACACCATCGACTTCGAGCAGATCAAGGCCCACTACTATGTGGTCCACGAAGACATCAACCCGACCGGGATCATTCCGAAGGGACCGGATCTGGTGAACTGGCTCGAAGCCCCGGACCGAGAAGAACTGGCAGAGCACGGCCCGTTCCTGAACGGCACGGCACCGGGCGAAGTCCGTGCCGAGGAACGCGTCCAGGCAGGACACAACCCGCTGTACCCTGCCTAGGCTCCGGAAGAACCAGCCTGGCGGCCCAGGAGCAGCTCCATCCCATGGAGCGGATCCCGGGCCGCTGCGCTTTATTCGAAGTCGAAGCCCTGGCCCTCGCACGCCTCCTGGAATGCTTCCAAGTCGGTGATCTTCGGCGTGCCGGCATCATCGGTGGCCACGGCAGCGCTGATTTCTCCGGTGGTTGCCTTCGCCCCGTGCTCAGCGGCTTTCGCCATGTTCGTTGCGCCCATGCCCTCGGGGTCAACCATGCCCCCGCCAAAGTGCACGCACGCGGTATGGCCCTGCGGATCCTGCTCGCGCAACTCTTCGATCGACGGGCCGCCGCAAGCGGTGAGCGCCAAGGCTAGGGTGGCCAGTACAGGCAGAATTTTCTTCACAACCCAATCTTAGGCATGGATCCGCTGGGATGCTGTGTTCCGCTCTGCAGGAATTCGCTGGCGACATGGCCCTATGCCTGGAACCCTGAGGCGCGGTGAACGTGGCAGGATTAAACCATGACAATCATTGCAGCGGCGGATGGATCAGCCCTAGGGAATCCCGGACCAGCAGGTTGGGCCTGGTACGTGGACCAGGACAACTGGGCCGCTGGCGGTTGGGACCACGGAACCAACAACATGGGCGAGCTCCAGGCGGTGCTCGAGCTCTTCCGGGCTACCGAGCACCTGCCAGACGAAGAACTGAAGATCCTGTGCGACTCGCAGTACGCGATCAACTGCATCAGCAAATGGATGCCAGGGTGGAAGAAAAAGGGCTGGAAGAAGGCCGACGGCAAACCGGTACTGAACCAGGACATCCTCAAGGAACTGGATCAGGCCATTTCCGGACGCAAATACACTTTTGAATGGGTCAAGGGCCATGCCGGCCATGAGCTGAACGAGGCAGCAGACGGACACGCCCGCGCGGCTGCCACCGCGCACCAGCAGGGCACGGCAGTAGAGGCTGGACCCGGCTACACTGCCGGTGGATCAGCCTCGTCCTGCTCTCCGGCTGAGACGGAGGCGGCACCAGCACCGGCGGAAGAAACCGCTGCCACGCCAGAACCCGGCATGGACATCGCGGCCGCCGCCTATGAGCTGGAGCAGGGTTTTCTCGACCCGCAGATCCGCGCCAGCTTCGCCGAGCTGAACGACTTCCTGCACCCCGGCTATCAGGAAGTGACCCGGCATGGGGGCCTGCTGGACGTGGCCACGGTCCGATCCATGCTGGAATCCGGGGCGGCACTGCCAAGCTCCGGTGCGGTGCAGGTGCTTGCGGCGCGCGAAGTGGATGCGCAGATGGTGCTGCTCGCCTACCGCATGAAGCCCGCGGATTCCCCGGTGCTCGTGGTCTCGTCGTGGTGGCAACGCACCGAACGCGGCCTCAAGCTTCGTTTCCGCCAGGAAACCGTCGAGCAGGCGGCGTAGAAAACGCGCTTAACGCAGCAATGCCCGCCGAATCAATCGGCGGGCATCGCTGCATTAAGAACTAGGGATCAGTACTGGCCCGGGCGGGTTTCAATGACGCCCTTCTTGTAATTGATCCGGTTGATCAGCCAGGTGACTGCCCACAGCACGATGCCGATCACCAGCAGCAGGCCGGCAATCTCGTACTGTACCCAGTCCTCGCGGGAACGAGCCCAAGGGCCGGCAAGGAACAGGCAGAAGACCACGCCGAGGATCGGGATGATCGTTGGCGCGCGGAACGCGCCGGGCTCCGGCTTGTCGCGGCGCAGCACCAGCAGGGCGACGTTCACGACGGCGAATACGCACAGCAGCAGCAGTGCGGTGGTGCCGCCCAGTGAGCCGACGATGCTGCTGCCGGTATCCAGGTTCACGTAGGCAACCAGTGCGATGGCCAGCGCGGTGCTGAACAGGATCGCAACCCATGGGGAGCGCCGGGTCGAGTGCACCTTGCCCAGGAACTGCGGAAGCACGCCCTGGCGGGCCATGCCGTAGAGCAGGCGGCTGGCCATCATCATGTTCATCAGCGCCGTGTTGACCACCGCGAAGACGGTCAGGAACGGGAAGATCGCGTCCACCGGCAGATTCGGCAGGCCAATGCGCACCACATCCAGCAGGATGCCGGCATCCGGGTTCTTCGGATTCAGCAGGTCACCGGTGGGGATCACCATGATGACGGTGACGGCCACCAGCATGTAGATCACGGCGCAGATGCCCAGGCCGATGAGCATGATCTTCGGGAAGACCTTCTTCGGGTTCTTGGTTTCCTCCACCAGGTTCAGCGAGTCCTCGAAGCCCACCATGGCGAAGAATGCAATGGCGGTGCCCATGGTCACGGCGGCGAAGACGCTGCGGTCGGTCGGGGTCTCGAAGACCACCAGGGGGGAGATGTCTCCGTGGCCCGAAGCGATCACGGCGAAGCCGATGCCGATGATCGCGGCCATGATGGCCAGCGACACGACGGTCAGGAAGAGGTTGAACTTCACGCTCTCGCCGACGCCGCGGAAGTTGATGATCGCGAGGATGACGATCACCGCAATAGCCGCCCACATGCCCGCTTCAGGCGTGTTGGGAACGCCCTCGACGAACTGGCCGATGCCAATCAGCAGGTTCCGCCCGACCAGGGTGGCCGAGGTGGCGGCGCTGGTAATGCCGGAGCGGGCAACGGTGAAGGCCACCAGGAAGGTCACGAAGTGGATGCCGAACGCCTTGTGGATGTACAGGGCGGCACCTGCTGCGTGCGGGTACTTGGTGACCAGTTCGAGGTAGCTGAAGGCGGTGGGGGTCGCGATCGCGAAGGCGATCAGGAACGGCAGCTACGCGGCTCCACCCACCTGGCCGGCAACCTTGCCGGTAATGGCGAAAATGCCGGCGCCGATGATATCGCCCATGATGAGGAATAGCAGCAGCTTCGGGCCAATCACCCGGTGGAGTTCTGTTTCTTTGCCGTCGGTAACGGCCGTGTCACTGTTCACAGTCATGCGATCAAGATCATCTCCTTCAAATTTGTAGGCAAACCTTACAACTTTAGGGTCAGCGCATGAAGTGGGCAAACCGGGCTCTGAGCTGGCTCGCAGAATCGCGGGACGAATGGCATTATTACGTCGGCGAGTGGCTTAATCGCTTCAAAGGTGTGAGCTGACCTACCTATATGCTGGGTGGTGGACAGCATGTGGAACCTTCGGGAAATGGGAGCACTGCGGTTAGGGTTGGTTGTTGAGGAACAAGCACTTTAAGGATTTAGATGCAATCGGTGATCACTGAGGATTTCGCGCCCCTGGCCCAGGCTTTGGAAGCGCGTGCCGCTGAGGAAGAAGGCTACTCGGCGCAGCTGGCCGTATACCACCGCGGAGAACTGGTGCTCAGCCACACCGTCGGAGAGCACCTCTCGGGCGACGCGTTGACCTGTGTTTTCTCCTGTACCAAGGGCCTGGGCGCGCTGGTCGTGGCACTGCTCGTGCAAGATGGCCTGATTGATCCGAATGCGCCCATGGCCACCTACTGGCCTGAATTCGGCGAGAACGGGAAATCCAGGCTCACCGTCGGCGAGGTGCTCAGCCACCAGGCCGGCGTGCTGGGCGTTCCCGGGGGCGTGCCCAGCAAGATCCTCCTGGACTCCGCCGAGTACGCCAAGGTGCTCGCTTCCATGCCCAGTGTCTGGCCGCTGGGGCAGAATATCGTCGGCTACCACGCGATCACCATGGGCGTGCTCATGGAAGAACTGGTCCGCCGGGTCACCGGCAAGGAGCTCAAGGAGGTCTTCGAGGAGCGCATCCGCAAGCCGCTGGGCGCCGAGGCCTACATCGGCCAGGACCCAGCGCTGGAATCGCGCTACCGCGATGTGCTGCCAGCTGCCGAAGCTGCCACCGGATTCTTCGACCCGTTTTCCCCGGCCGGACTGGCGGTGAATTCGGCCTCCGGGTTCGCGCTGGAAACTGGCCCGGTCTACAACTGGCACGAACTGGCCAATGCGCCGCAGGTGCGCGAACTGGGCCCGGCATCCATGGGAGCGGTGGCCAACGCCCACGGCCTGGCCGCCATCTATGCCGCCTCCTTCGGTGCAGTTCCGGCACTGGGAACCACGCGCGGATTCCTTTCCGCCGACACCTGGTCCCAGGTATCCACCGAACTGGTCTACGGCCATGACCGGACCAATGGACTGTTGCAGGCCTTCGCCCTCGGATTCATGAAGGCCACTGCGCGCAATAATTACGGCTCGATTTTCGCCTACGGCCATGACGGTGCGAACTCCTCGCTGGCCTTCGCCGATCCGGCCCACCAGCTGGGCTTCGGATTCATCCCCTCGCGCAATGAAGGTCTCAAGGAGACCTCCACCGGGGTGAAGCTCAGCCAGCTGGCGCGCCAGCTGATCATGCAGAAGAACATGGCGGCCCAGGCTGCCGGCAACAACGCATAGCCGCCCCACCGGGCAAGGAACGAAGCAGGAGCGAAGTGAAGAAGTTTGTGGCACTGGGTGACTCGTTCACCGAAGGCGTTGGCGACGCGGATCCGGTCCGCCCTAACCAGGTGCGCGGCTGGGCGGACCGGGTGGCCGAGGTGCTCTGCGCCGAAGGAGAATGGGAATACGCCAATCTGGCCGTGCGCGGCAAGAAGATCGGCCAGGTGATCAACCAGCAGCTGGACCAGGCCCTTGCGTTGGCCCCGGATCTGGTCTCCATCTACGCCGGCGGCAACGACATCCTGCGGCCCAAGGCCGACCTGGATGCGCTGATGCGCGGCTATGCCGGCATGGTGCGCCGCTTTTCCGAAGCCGGAAGCACGGTGTTGCTGTTCACCGGTTTCGACACCGTGGACTCGCCGCTGTTCTCCAAGACCCGTCCGCGCACTGCCATCTACAACGAGAAGGTCCGCGAAATCGCGGACGAATACGGTGCGCTGATCGCCGACTACTGGCGATGGCGCGAATTCTCTGACCTGCGCTACTGGGCGCCGGACCGGCTGCACATGAACGAGCTGGGCCACACGCTGATGGCCTCCAAGGTCCTGGACGTGCTCGGCGCCGGGCAGATCACCAAGGAGAACTGGTCTGCGAAGATCCAGCAGCCGTCGCTGCCGGAGCTGGCGGTGAACTCGCGCGGCGAGAAACTGAAGCAGGAATTGGGCTGGGCCAGGGAGCATTTGGCTCCGTGGATCAAGCGACGGCTCACCGGCACCTCATCGGGAGATTCCTTATCAGCGAAGTATCCCGATTACATCCGTTTAACTGCAGGCGCAAACTGAACGCGTTTATGACTTTTCCTGCCACCGTTCCTGTTTGACGTTGGGGGCGAGGCGGGTAACATGGTGGTGTGCTGCAGGTCTCCGGCCGGCAGCACACGCCATAGACGGATGGCGGGAGAGTCCCGTTCACACCATGGACGGGCGCCGTAGGAGCAATTCCTCCCCAGGAAACTCTCAGGCACCCGTACCGCCATCATGAGGCAACTCTGGAAAGAAACCGGCCCGTTCCGGTTCACCGAAGGTGCAAGTACCCGGCTTGGTTTGCTGGATGCGTAAAACTCTCAGGTTATGCAACAGGGATGGGGAGGTAAAAAGACCTTCCTTTGGCATGCGCCAAGACAGATCCCATGGAGATACCCGCACCATGACCATCACGCAGACTTCGGCACCAGCGAATACTGAATTCGTCTCCCGCCATATCGGCCCGCGTCCTTCCGACGTTGCCACCATGCTTCAGAGCCTGGGCTACGACAGCCTGGAAGCACTGATCGACACCGCCGTTCCGGCAGATATCCGCCAGGACTCCGCACTGGATATCCCTGATGCGCTGAGCGAAACCGAAGCCTTGGCCCACCTGCGTGCGCTTGCCTCGAAGAACGTCATGAAGACCCAGATGATCGGCCAGGGCTTCTACGACACCATCACCCCAGCCGTAATCCGCCGCAACATCGTGGAAAATCCTGCCTGGTACACCGCCTACACCCCGTACCAGCCGGAAATCTCCCAGGGCCGCCTCGAAGCCCTGCTGAACTTCCAGACCATGGTCATGGACCTGACCGGCCTGCCGATCGCCAACGCTTCGCTGCTGGACGAATCCTCGGCCGCCGCCGAAGCAGTGCTGATGATGCGCCGCGCCAACAAGAAGAAGGCCAAGGGCAAGACCGTCCTGGACTCCAAGATCTTCCCGCAGACCTTGAAGGTCGTGCAGGGCCGCGCCGACGCGCTGGGCTTCGAGATCGAGGTCGCCGACCTGTCCGCAGGCCTGCCCGAGGGCGACATCTCCGGCATCGTGCTGCAGCAGCCGGGCAATGACGGCTCGATCGCCGACCACGCCTCGATCATCGCCGCCGCCAAGGAAGCCGGCGCCATGGTGACCGTGATCGCCGACCTGCTGTCGCTGACCATGATCACCCCTCCGGGCGAGCAGGGCGCCGACATCGCCGTGGGCAACACCCAGCGCTTCGGCGTGCCGCTGTTCTTCGGCGGACCGCACGCAGCCTACATGGCTGTTGCCGATGGCCTGACCCGCTCCATGCCAGGCCGCCTGGTGGGCGTCTCGGCCGATGACGCTGGCGTTCCCGCCTACCGCCTGGCGCTGCAGACCCGCGAGCAGCACATCCGCCGCGAGAAGGCCACCTCCAACATCTGCACCGCGCAGGCCCTGCTGGCCATCTGCGCATCGATGTACGCCGTCTACCACGGCCCAGCCGGCCTGAAGCAGATCGCAACCCGTGCCAACAACCACGCCCGCGTGATCGCCAGCTCGCTGGTCGCAGGCGGCTTCACCCTGGCCTCGGATACCTTCTTCGACACCGTTGTGGTGAACGTCGAGAACGCCGATGCCATCATCGCCAAGGCCGTCGAAGCAGGCATCAACCTGCGCAAGGTCGGCGAAACCCAAGTGGGCATCTCCACCGACGAAACCACCACCTCCGCCGTGGTCAAGACCCTGCTTGAGGTCTTCGGTGCGGAACTCTCGGCTCCGGAAGGCTTCGAGCTGCCCGAGTCGATGGTGCGCACCAGCGACTTCATGACCCACCCGATCTTCAACTCGATCTCCTCCGAGACCCAGATGATGCGCTACCTGCGCCGCCTCTCGGATCGCGACCTGGCGCTGGACCGCACCATGATCCCGCTGGGCTCGTGCACCATGAAGCTGAACTCGGCCGCCGAGATGGAATCCATCACCTGGCCTGAATTCGCATCCATCCACCCCTACGCACCTGCCGCGCAGACCGCCGGCTGGCGCGAGCTGATCACCGACCTGGAAGGCCGCCTGACCGCCATCACCGGCTACGCAGGCGTCTCCATCCAGCCGAACGCCGGCTCGCAGGGCGAGTACGCCGGCCTGCTGGCCATCTCGGACTACCACCGTTCGCGCGGCGAAAGCCAGCGCGACCTGTGCCTGATCCCTGCATCGGCGCACGGCACCAATGCCGCTTCGGCGGTGCTGGCAGGCATGCGCGTGGTCGTCGTGAAGACCGCGGCCGATGGCACCATCGACGCCAATGACCTGGATGCCAAGATCGAGGCCAACAAGGACGTCCTTGCCGCCATCATGATCACCTACCCATCCACCCACGGTGTCTACGACGCCGACGTGCGCGAGGTCTGCGACAAGGTCCACGCCGCCGGCGGCCAGGTGTACATCGACGGCGCGAACATGAACGCCATGGTGGGCCTGGCCCAGCCGGGCAAGTTCGGCGGCGACGTGTCGCACCTGAACCTGCACAAGACCTTCTGCATCCCGCACGGCGGCGGCGGTCCGGGCGTTGGCCCGATCGGCGTAGGCGAGCACCTGCTGCCGTTCCTGCCAGGCGACGCCTCCGGCACCTACTCCGAGCGCGACGGCGTGCCGGTCGTGGCAACCGCCTTCGGCTCGGCCGGCGTGCTGCCGATCTCCTGGGCCTACATCGCGATGATGGGCGGCGACGGACTGACCGAAGCCACCAAGCACGCGATCCTGAACGCGAACTACATCGCCAAGCGCCTCGGCGAGCACTTCCCGATCCTGTTCACCGGCAACCAGAACCTGGTCGCCCACGAATGCATCCTGGACCTGCGCGAACTGACCGCCAAGACCGGGGTCACCGCCGAGGACGTGGCCAAGCGCCTGATCGACTTCGGCTTCCACGCGCCAACCCTGTCCTTCCCGGTCGCCGGGACCCTGATGGTGGAGCCGACCGAGTCCGAGGACCTGGCCGAGATCGAGCGCTTCATCGAAGCCATGATCACCATCCGCCAGGAAATGGACGAGGTGCTCTCCGGTGCGTACAGCATCGAGGAATCCCCGCTGCGCAACGCTCCGCACACGGTCTCGGCAGTGGTCAACAGCAACTGGGACCGCAAGTACTCGGTGGAGCAGGCAGCCTTCCCGGTAGCCAGCCTGAAGTTCGACAAGTACTTCCCAACCGTGGGCCGCATCGACGGCGCCGGCGGCGACCGCAACCTGATCTGCTCCTGCCCGGCTCCTGAAGCCTTCGAAGACTAAGGAAGAGTTAGAGATGACTGAGACTACCCAAGCACTCAAGCACACCGCACTGCACGCCCAGCATGAAGCTTTGGGCGCGAACTTCACCGACTTCGGCGGCTGGGACATGCCGCTGAAGTACGGCTCGGAACTGGCAGAGCACAAGGCCGTGCGCTCCACCGCCGGCCTGTTCGACCTGTCCCACATGGGCGAGGTCTACCTCACCGGACCGGAAGCCGGCGTCGCGCTGAACACCGCGCTGGCAGGCAACCTGAGCATCATGAAGGTCGGCAAGGCGAAGTACTCGCTGATCCTGAACGCCGAGGGCAAGATCATCGACGATTTGATCGTCTACCGCCTGGAAGAGGAGAAGTTCCTCGTCGTGCCGAACGCCGGCAATGCCCCGGTGGTCGCCGCCGAGCTGGCAGCCCGCGCCGCTGATTTCGACGTTGTCGTCGATGACGCATCGGGCCGCCAGTCGCTGATCGCGGTCCAGGGCCCGAACGCCGAGGCGATCGTGAGCAAGCTGGCCGCCGACGAGGCAACCGCCCAGGCCGTCGCAGAGCTGAAGTATTACGCGGCTGTGAAGCTGGTGCTCGGCGGCATCGACGTGCTGCTGGCCCGCACCGGCTACACCGGCGAGGACGGCTTCGAGCTGATCATCGAGAACGAGGATGCGGCAGCCCTCTGGGAGAAGACCGTTGAAGCCGGCAAGGACCATGAACTGGTTCCTTGCGGCCTGGCCGCCCGCGACTCGCTGCGCCTGGAAGCCGGCATGCCGCTGTACGGCAACGAGCTGTCCCTGGAACGCACCCCGTTCGATGCGGGCTTCGGCCCGGTGGTTTCCTTCAAAAAGGAAGAGAACTTCGTGGGCCGCGAGGCACTTGAAGCGCTGCGCGGCACCACCCCGCCACGCAAGCTCGTGGGCCTCAAGGGCCTGGGCAAGCGCGCCGGCCGCGGAGGCTACTCCATCGTCAAGGACGGCACCGTCATTGGCGAAATCACCTCCGGACAGCCATCGCCAACGCTCGGCTACCCGGTGGCACTGGGCTACGTCGATGCCGAGTTCGGCGCAACCGGAACCGAGCTGGAGGTCGATCTGCGCGGTAAGACTTTGCCATTTGTCGTAGTCGAACTGCCGTTCTACACCCGAGCCAAGTAACGTTAAACATCAGTAGGGCTAAGCTAAGCGCCCGCTAATTCCCTTGGGAGAGGAAATACCGTGAGTAAAGTTCTTTCGTCATTGCGCTACTCGGCTGAGCACGAGTGGATCGATGCATCGTCCCCAGCAAAGATCGGCATCACCCAGGTTGCCGCTGACGCCCTGGGCGACGTGGTCTACGTCGACCTGCCAGAGGTTGGCGACACCGTGACCGCAGGCGAGACCTGCGGCGAGGTCGAGTCCACCAAGTCGGTCTCCGACCTGTACTCGCCAGTGACCGGCACCATCGTTGAGGTTAACCAGGAAGCCGTGGACAACCCGGCCATCCTGAACGAGGACCCATACGGTGCCGGCTGGCTGTTCACCGTTGAGGTCACCGAAGAAGGACCGCTACTCTCGGCAGCAGACTACGCAAGCGCGAACGGTGGAGACGTCCAGTAATGAGCAACCAGACTTTTGAATCCCTAGCACCAGCATCCCTGACCCAGTCGCTGGCAGCCCTCGATCCAGAGGTGGCGCAGCGCATCGACGCTGAGTTGGCTCGCCAGCAGCGCGGTCTGGAAATGATCGCGTCGGAGAACCACACCGCCCAGGCCGTCATGCAGGCGCAGGGTTCGGTGCTGACCAACAAGTACGCCGAGGGCTACCCGGGCCGCCGCTACTACGGTGGCTGCGAAGAAGTCGACGTCATCGAGACGTTGGCGATTGAGCGCCTCAAGGAGTTGTTCGGCGCGAAGTTCGCGAACGTGCAGCCGCACTCCGGTGCGCAGGCCAACGCCTCGGTGTACCACGCGCTGGTGCGCCCGGGCGATACCGTCCTCGGGTTGAACCTGAACCACGGTGGCCATTTGACCCACGGCATGAAGCTGAACTTCTCGGGCCGCCTGTTCAACATCGTGCCTTACGGCGTGGATGAGGAAACCTACCAGGTGGACATGGATGAGGTGGAGCGCCTTGCGGTCGAGCACCAGCCGAAGATGATTGTTGCCGGCTGGTCGGCTTACCCACGCCAGCTGGACTTCAAGCGCTTCCGCGAGATTGCCGACAAGGTTGGCGCGTACCTGTTCGTGGACATGGCGCACTTCGCTGGCTTGGTGGCCGCTGGGTTGCACCCGTCGCCGGTGCCTCATGCCCACGTGGTGACCTCCACGACGCACAAGACGTTGGCTGGTCCGCGTGGCGGCATTATTCTGTCGAATGATGCGGAGATCGCGAAGAAGCTGAATTCGGCGGTGTTCCCTGGCCAGCAGGGTGGTCCGTTGGAGCATGTGATTGCTGGCAAGGCTGTGGCGTTCAAGATTGCTGGGTCGCCGGAGTTCAAGGAGCGCCAGGAGCGTACCTTGGCTGGGTCGAAGATCTTGGCTGAGCGTTTGACCCGGGAAGACGTTGTTGCCAAGGGCATCAGCGTGCTGACTGGTGGCACCGATGTGCACCTGGTGCTGGTGGATCTGCGCAACAGCGAGTTGGACGGCCAGCAGGCTGAAGACCTCTTGGCGCAGGTGGAGATCACTGTGAATCGTAATTCGGTTCCGTTTGATCCGCGTCCGCCGATGGTCACCTCGGGCCTGCGCATTGGTACTCCGGCGTTGGCGACGCGTGGTTTCTCCGAGGCTGCGTTTGCTGAGGTTGCGGAGATCATTGCGCAGACCCTGATCGCTGGTGCCGACGGCAATACGGCTGCACTGCCAGAGCTGAAGGAACGTGTTCTGGCGTTGGCTGAAGCCCACCCACTGTACCCGGACCTGCCAAAGGTTTCCGAGTAGCAGCAAGCTAGTGAAGATGCGGGCCCGGAAGGTGGAATTAGGCGCTTTTCGGGCCCGCAGTCTCTCACCATCCAAAGTTCCACCAGCCGCCGCAATACCTGCGGCGGCCCGGGGGAGTTTGGAACCACACTTCATGGATCCGGAGCCCAAGCTCTCGGATTACCCAAGTTCTAAGGATGTGACCCGCATGGCGGTTAGCGTATTCGATCTTTTCTCGGTTGGCATCGGACCATCTTCCAGCCATACCGTGGGACCAATGCGTGCAGCGCACGCATTCATTGCCCAAGTAATCCGAGAAGGCCAACTGGACGCACTGGAAAATATCCGTGTGGACGTCTATGGATCCCTGGCCGCTACCGGCCGTGGCCACGGTACCTTCACCGCCATCATGCTCGGGCTCGAAGGCTTCGAACCTGAAACGGTGCTGCCAGCACAGGTCGATGAGCGCCTGGCAGACATGGAAGCCACCGGCGTGCTGCGCTTGGCCGAACAGCTGGGCCAGCGCAAGGACCTGGACTACAAGGTCGAGGACATGATCCAGCACCCGCTGACCGTGCTGCCGCGCCACACCAACGGGGTAAAGTTCATTGCCCTGGATGCCGAAGGCAATGAAATCGCCAACGAGACATTCTTCTCCGTTGGTGGCGGCTTCATCGTGCGCGAAGGCGCCGAAGACCGCATCGAGAAGAACCTCGAGGAGAAGCTGAACAAGCAGCCCTATCCGTTCACGACAGCAGCCGCACTGCTGGAGCATGTGAAGGAAACCGGCCTGTCCATTGCCGAGATCATGATGGCCAACGAGGAAACCTATCGCAGCCGCGAGGAAATCCGATCAGGCCTCATCCACATCTACGAAGTGATGGAAGGCTGCAAGGACTCCGCGCTGGAACGCACCGGCGTGCTGCCCGGCGGCCTGAAAGTCCGCCGTCGCGCGCCGGAATGGCATGAACGCCTGCGCAAGGAAGACAAGGACCGCGATCCGGTCTACTGGCAGGAATGGATCAACCTCGTCGCACTGGCAGTCAATGAGGAGAACGCCTCCGGCGGACGGGTTGTCACCGCCCCCACCAACGGCGCCGCCGGCATCATCCCGGCAGTGCTGTTCTACGCCACCCACTACGCGCCAGGCGCGAAGTACTGGAACGAGGACGAAAAGCACGACGCAGTCGTACGCTTCCTGCTCACTGCAGGCGCCGTCGGCGTGCTGTACAAGGAACAGGCATCGATTTCCGGAGCGGAAGTCGGCTGCCAGGGCGAAGTCGGTTCGGCCTCCTCGATGGCCGCCGGTGGCCTGGCCGAAATCCTTGGCGGCACCCCAGCCCAGGTGGAGAACGCCGCGGAAATCGCAATGGAACACAACCTGGGACTGACCTGCGATCCAATCGGCGGCTTGGTCCAGATCCCATGCATCGAACGCAACGCCATTGCCGCTTCGAAGGCAGTGAATGCGGCGAAGATGGCACTGATGGGCGACGGCGATCACCACGTCACCTTGGACGAAGTCATCATCACCATGCGCGAAACCGGCAAGGACATGAGCGACAAGTACAAGGAAACTGCCATGGGCGGCTTGGCCGTGAACGTGGTGGAATGCTGATTTCATAGCACCGCGAGAACCAAGTCCAGGAGGCCTGCACCGCAGGCCTCTGGACCATTTAAACGTGATATCGATCCCCAAAGCGGGCATTTCCCAGCCGTTGCTGATAGAACTTGGTCAAGGCCCGATGCGCGTGAGCGCAAACCGATTTCGAGGAGGTGAGCGTCGTGGACGACAGTTCAAGTCGATCTATGCCCACGAACTCACCTGGGCGCTCATAGCCGAATCTGCCGAATAGGGCTGCATCCTGCCATGGGATTCCCATGAGTTCGTGACACCTGCACATGTCACCGGCGCAGAAACCTGCACGCAAATACTGACTGATTTATCTCCCTGTCTTCACGGGGTGCTCAATCGGTGAGAAGTTGCTGGCAGGCTTGTATTCCTGCGCCAAATGAACCATTTGGACCCACATCATGATTTCTCCAGAAAAGGTAGACTTCTCTACTATTTCGCGCTCCTTGAGCTCCCACCTCAACCACGGCGAATTCCAGCAAGCAGCACGGCTGCTGGGGGAGCTGCATACCGCTGAGGCTATCGAGCACCTTGAAGCGCTGGATGCCACCGAAGCAGCCTTGGCCTACCGCCTGCTCGACAAGCAGGCCGCCGTGCTTCTCTTCAAGGACCTCGACGCTGAGGTGCAAGCCGAACTGATTCGGGCGCTGCAGTCAGAAGCAGTGGTCGATGCCTTCTCCCAGCTCTCCGCCGCACAACGGGCAGCACTGCTCGTTGAGTTGCCAGCCATCGTGGCAACGAAACTGCTGGCAGGTACATCGAAGGCCAAACGCCAAGACATCGGAGCCCTGCTGGGCTATCCCGAAGCAAGCGCCGGCAGGGCGATGTCCCCGGACTTCATCGCCACTCATCCGCAGCTAACCGTGGCAGAATCCCTGGCACGCATCAGCAAGCGTTTCGCGCATTGCAAGGACGCGCAGCACATCTTGGTGATCGATGATGAACGCAGGCTGCTTGGCACCATCACGCTCAGCGAGCTGCTCGCCGAACCGGGTACGATGACGGTCGCAGAATTGTGCACCCCTGGCCCCAGCGTCCAAGCCTGCGAGCCGGAGGCAAGCGCAGCACGATTGGCCGTGCAGCGGAAGGCAGGGGTGCTCCCGGTACTTGATCGGGAATACCGTCTGCTGGGAGTGATGACCTTGCCCATGGCGCTCGGGATCCTGGAGGATGCCGAGGAGCGACGCACCGCGTACGGTGCCGGGGCGGAATCGCTCGTCCGCCCGTACCTGGGTACGCCGCTGCGCCAACTGGTGAAGGCGCGGATCATCTGGTTGCTGGTCCTTGCGATTGGTGCCACCTTGACCGTCAAGGTCCTCGCCAGTTTCGAGCAGACGCTTGAATCGATGGTGGTGCTCAGCTTGTTCATCCCGCTGATAGTGGGCATTGGCGGGAATACCGGCAACCAGGCGGCGACTACCGTTACGCGTGCACTGGCCATGGGGGAGGTGCGGGGCCGCGACTTTTGGCGGGTGCTGATGCGTGAGGTGCGTATCGGGGCGATCTTGGGCTTGAGCCTTGGCCTTGTCGCACTGGTCTTGGCCGGGCTCATTTTCGAACCCAGCATCGGATTGGTGATTGGCACCAGCCTCGTGGCACTATGCAGCATTGCGGCCGCTGTCGGCGGGGTGATGCCGATCATCGGAAAATTCTTCAAGGTCGACCCTGCGGTATTCTCCAATCCCTTTATTTCAACGTTCGTGGATGCCGCTGGGCTGATTGTCTACCTCTCTGTAGCGGTACTGATTCTCGGCTAGTTTGACCTGGCACTTGGGGTGCGCGGAATATATTCGCGCACGCCAGCGTCGTAACTGGTATGCCTCAAAGCAAGCTATTTACTGAAATTACCGTTCCAACCCGTAGCGGCGAAGGCCTGAAGCTGCGCAACCGCGTGGTCCTCCCGCCGATGTGCCAATACTCCGTGGAAAAACACGACGGCGTTCCAACGACCTGGCACCTGGCTCATCTGGGCTCCATGGCGCATGGCGGATACTCGCTGGTTATCGCCGAAGCAACAGCGGTGGCAGCTGAAGGCAGGATCTCGGACCGCGACACCGGTTTGTGGAATGACGAGCAGGCCGAAGCCTGGAAGCCGATTACAAAGTACATCCGCTCACATGGTGCAGCCGCTGGCGTGCAGCTGGCGCATGCCGGCGCGAAAGCCTCGACCTATGGTTGGCTCAAGGAGTTCGAAGAGGCCGGAAAACTTGGCAGCATCAGCGATGAAGAAGGCGGCTGGGAAACCTTCACTTCCACTCCAAGCGAGCTCTATGGCCTGAAGGCGGCTACCGAGATGTCCGTTGAGCAGATCCGGGACTCGGTTCAGGATTGGGCCGACGCGGCCAAGCGCGCAGACGAGGCAGGATTCGACCTGATCCAGATCCATGCGGCCCACGGCTACCTGGTGCACCAGTTCCTCTCGCCGCTGTCCAACAAGCGCACGGATGAATACGGCGGCAGCTTCGAGAACCGCACACGGTACCTGCGTGAAATCATCGAGGCGGTGGCAGCCGTGTGGCCGGAAAACAAGGTCTTGGGCATCCGCTTCTCGGGGGAAGACTGGGTTGACGACGGTTGGGGTATCGCCGACACGACTCGGATCGCCAAGGAGCTCTACGGCCACGGCGTGCGCCATTTCGACCTGTCCAGCGCCGGCATCGGCAAGTTCAATGGTCCCTCTGGTCCCGGGTACCAGGTGCCGTTGGCCCAAGCAGTGAAAGACGCACTGCCGCAGGACGCCTTCGTCACCGCGGTGGGCGTGATCACCGAACCGGTGCAAGCAGAGCACATCGTCGTGACCGGGCAAGCCGACGGCGTGAGCATCGGACGCGCCGCTCTGGGCGACCCGCAGTGGGCAAACCGTGCGGCGAAAGAACTCGGAGCGCCGATGGCATCCCCTGCCCAATATTGGCGTGGCCGCTGGTAAACACTTGCTGTCATGCTGATTTCATCCAAACAACGACATAGTTTCTGGTTACCTCTTCCAGCCACTGAATAGTGATGTTAGGTTAGTGCCACGGATCTAGTCGCACCGCGGCCAAGGCTCGCGTGCGGAAGGGAGTCAGCATGGCACTACGCGCGGATTCTAACGGAATCGACGCTTCGCTCTATCGGAGAAACGGCTCGTGGAGCACCGCCCTCGTGGATGCATCGTTGGGAACCACTGCCGCCCAAGAAGCCGCAGATCGGCTTCCGGACGACGTAGCCAAGCTGCTCAAGAGCCAGCAGGCACAGCCGGACGATGTCCAAGCACTGATCGGCGCACTGGAACCAGCCGAGGGCCTGCGAGCACCCGTAGCAAGATTCGTCGCCGTTCATGACGGCGAAGTCGTGCTCAACGAAATCATTCCAGGACTCAAGGTCCAAACTCCATCGGTGGATGTGGGTCCATTCCCGAACTTCACGGCGCTGGCTCGCGCTCGTGGCGGATCGTTCTCCTACCTCGTAGCCGAAGTCAGCAGGGACGGAGGTGAAGTGCACCTCTATAACACGGCGTCCCCTGAACGCCTCGGCAGCCGTGGCATAGTCGGATTGCCCGAGGAAATCCACCATGCGCGCAAGGTGCCCGGCGAATATGACCAGCCGAAGGCTCAGGCAGCCGCCGATGAGATGGTACGTCGAAATGCTGATGAGGTCGCCGGCCTGATCAGCGAGATGTCCGCCGAGAACTACGTTCGTCTGGTCATTCTTTCCGGCGATATCAAGGCTCGTGAAATAGTGCTCGGGGCACTTCCGGTGGCACTGAAGGAATACGTAGAAGTGATCGACTCGCATACGCGTACCGGCGGTGCGGACGCCAAGCAGGTCGATGCCCAGATCACCAAGCTGGTGGAGGAGGTCAAAGCCAAGGATCTGGCTGAATTGGAGTCGAAGGTTGCCGCCCAGTCCGGCAACGGCCGAGCTCAATTGGCGGTCGGACTGAATGAAGTCGTCACTGCACTCCAATCGGCGCAAGCCGAAATGGTGCTGGTTGGGCAATACCAAAGCGAGCATACCCTGCGCGCCTTGAGCGCAGAACCGTGGATTGCCCATCAAGATGGAGATGACCATGCAGAATTGGTGGTCGGCGAGTGGCCAGCGCCGGAAGTGCTCTTGCGCGCGACCGCGCTGACGGACGCCAGCATCCGATACGTACCGGAATCGATGATCCCTGACGGAGCAGGAATCGCGGCCTTGCTGCGCTGGGCCAAGTCCTGAAGAAGCACACTAGATGAAATTGCAGGAAACGAAACGATCCGCACAGGAGCTCCTGTGCGGATCGTTTTTTGCGCTTGAGCTGCGTGATGCCTAGCGGTCCGATGGGTCGGGTGACCGAGGCGCTGGTGGGGAATCCACCGACGGGTTGCCGGCGTTCGGCTGCTGCTCTGGCTGATATGCCGGGGGAGCCCAGTATGGCTGGTTAGGGTGAAGCGACGGCTGGTTCATTTGCCATGGCTGCAGCATCGGACGGCGGTCTGCTACCGGGATCGGGCCCGCCGTGCGGGCAATGCCCTGCCTGTCGGCAAGCTTGACAAGCATGAAGGTCAACAGGGCCATGAAGCACACCGAGAAGACTAATGAAACCGGGTTGGATTCCGTGGCGTTCAGATCGACAACGCCCACTGCGCCGAGCAGGAACAAGAAGGTGTTGTTGATGATGTGCATGGCCATCGCCGCTTCCAGGCCGCCGGTGCGCCACGTCAGATAGCCTGCTGCGATAGCGAAGGCTGCCACATCGAGAAGCCCCCAGATGTCGTAGAGGTGGCCGATGGTGAACAGCGGCACCGGAAGCAGGATGGCGAACAAAGGATGCTTCAGCCAGCTGCCGATGACCTGCATGAACGCACCGCGGAAGACGAGCTCTTCGGCTGCGCACTGGAACGGCGTCAAGAGGATAACCAGCAGGGCATAGAACAGCGGATCCGTGGGCAGGCTGCTGGCAGGCACGGGCTCGGACGCGCCAATTCCCGCTGCGCCCAGCCCGAAGTTCACCCCGAAATACAAGGCGAACGAAACGGCGCTGGCAGCCAACGCCAGGCCGAACCATCGCCAGCGCAATTTGCCGGTGACCGAAATCAACAGGCCGACAGGCTTCGGCCCGATAAGCAAATAAGCGAAAAAGACCGCAGGGATCATGATGATCAATGAGGCCATGGTCATCGAGAAGTCCGTCGCCGATGCCATATTCAGCATTGGATCCATGAGGAATTGGCCGGGGGCCTCTTCCGGATTATCGGCAGCCCACGTCATCGGGTTCATGAGCAGTGCGGCGAACATCGCCAGCATTGCAATGAGCAAAGCTGCGAGGTAGAAGCCAATGCCGACGCCGGAGAACGCCAGCGGACGCCACCAGCGATAGTTCGCACTGCGTCTCATCAGGCGATGGAACGGATAGCTCATTTCACCTTCGGCGCCCTGCGGCGAGGGTGGCAAATTCATTGGCAAGCTCATGGCTCAATTCTCTCGTTCCGCGATGCTGGAAAGCATGAACCTTGGGGAGGATCTATCGCGTCATCCTTTTGAGCGTCCACGCACAGCGCGGGAAGACGCGGACTGCGTCCATATGAAACTCCCAGGGGCCAGCTCTTAGACTTGGTAAGGACGATTCGCCTTTATTGATTTGGAGCAGCGCCACGTGGGCCATCATCACCATGACGAACCGATTTTGCAGGATCCCAAGCGCCGACGGCGTGCCTCGATCATCCTTTGGGCTCTGCTTGCGCCCATAGGTGCTTTGGCCATGGTCATGGTCATCCTGTTGTGGCCGCAAGGCAACTACGACAAGTTCGCCCTCAACGGAGCCATGGATACTACCGGCGGAGCGACGATGGAAGTTGGCACCGTTACGCGCAGCGCCGTCCAGGATTGCCCTTCCTCCCAAGGGTTGGAAGAAGTAGGCGGCAAGGTGCTCGAATGCCAGGTCACCTATGTGATGCCCGAATCCGGTGGCGCTGAAATCCAGTTGGAGATCCCGCCGGAAATGCTGCAATCACGGGATGCGCGCGCGGGCGACAGCATTCGCTACCTAGATCTTTCCGCGGTCGACACCACCAGCGGTAGCCCGTACGTGTTCGTTGACTTCGTCCGGACATTGCCCATGGCCCTGCTGGCTATCGCCTATGGCGTGGTGGTGGTGCTCGTCGCTGGTTGGCGCGGCACCCGGGCCATGATCGGACTGATCGGCGGCATCGCCTTCATGATCGTCTTCATGGTTCCGGCCTTGCTTGAAGGCGGCAATCCGGTCTTGGTGGGACTCACGGGCTCCACCGCCATCATGTTCGTCGCGCTGTATTTCGCCCATGGACTTAACGCGAAGACATCCACAGCGCTGCTGGGAACGCTCTTCGGTCTTGCGGTGACGGCAGGGATGGTGCTCTGGTTGACCGATGCGGCCGCGTTGACCGGGGCCAATGATGAATCGGCAATCACCTTGTCGACGGTGGCCCCGCAAATATCCTTGCCCGGCTTGCTGATCTGCGGTGTCCTGGTCGGCGGCATGGGTGTGCTCAATGACGTGACGATCACCCAGTCGGCCACCGTGTGGGAATTGGCCGAGAGCTCGCCCAAGGCTTCTGCCAGGGAATTGTTCTTCCGGGGCATGCGCATAGGCCGCGATCATATCGCTTCGACTGTTTACACGATTGCTTTCGCCTATGCTGGTGCGGCCCTGCCAGTCCTGGCCATTGCCGCATTGAGCAACCAGAGTTTCGGGGTCACCCTGGGCTCCGGCGCCATGGCCGAAGAAGTCATCCGCATTCTGATCGGCTCCATTGGATTGGTCCTGGCAATTCCGGTAACGACCGCAATTGCGGTCATGGTCGTGAAGGCGACCGGCACCGGCGGTGCCCACGGCAAACGCTCCTTGCAACGCGTGGGTTCCGACTCCTAGGTGCGAACCATTCTCATATGTAATGTAGAATAGTTCTCAATAGCGATCCGATTTAGATGGAGACACCCATGAAGAACCACCGCTCGCTGCTCGCAGCAGCTGTCGCCCTGCCTGCTGCTGGACTGATCCTCGCCGGATGCGGTAGCAGCACGGCCAGCGAATCAACGGAAGCGGATTCTGCTGCGATCAGCGTAGTGGCCACGACGAACGTCTACGGACAGATCGCCCGTGCCATTGGCGGAGAGAGCGTGGAGGTCAGCGAGATCATCACCTCGGCTGCGCAGGATCCGCATTCCTACGAGCCAACAGCCCGAGATAAGCTGGCGATCTCCAATGCCACGCTGGTGCTGGCCAATGGCGGAGGATATGACCAGTTCATGGACTCCCTGGTTTCCTCGATTCCAGAAGGCAAGGCTGGCGAGATCACGCTCGTGCACGCAGTGGATTCCTCGCCGGTAGCTGAGGAATCGGAAGCAGCCGGGCATGAGGGCGAAAGCGCTGAAGAACATGCGCAGCACGCCGAAGAGGATTCGCATGAGGGCGAGAGCGCCGAAGAGCATGCGCAGCACGCCGAAGAGGATTCGCATGAGGGCCACGACCACGCGGCCTACAACGAGCACATCTGGTATGACCTGGAATCCATGGGCGACCTGGCTGATGCGCTGGCTGAATCCTTCGGAAAGGCCGATAGCGCCAACGCCGAGCAGTACCAACGGAATGCGGTTTCCTTTAACGAAGAAATCGACAAGCTGGAGCAACAGCTCGAAACCGCGAAGCTGGATGGCAAGAGCTTCGTGATGACCGAGCCTGTACCGTTCCACCTGCTGCATGCTGCAGGCATGGAAGATGCCACGCCTGAAGGGCTGAGTGAAGCCATTGAAGAGGGCGAAGGCATTGCACCGATGACCATGAAGAAGGCCGAAGACCTACTTTCCGCAGGCGATGCTGACATACTTGCCTACAACGTGCAGACTGAAGGCAGTGAAACCAAGGCGCTGAAGAAGAGCGCAGAGCAGGGGCAGATCCCCGTGGTTGACTTTGCAGAAACCATCCAGGATGACTCCAGCTACCTTGAATGGATGGAATCCAACATTTCCGACTTGGCTTCCGCGATCAACGGCTAAACCTACGTAGACTAAATGCATGGCATTGTTCTCTTCCCAGATAACTCAAGCGACAGGCAAAGCACGCTCCCTCCTCGCGGAGCGGTCTGTCCGAGCAGAAATCGCCCACTTGGACCGGGGAATCGAACAAGCCGACCATGTGCTGTTCTTCGCCGAAGGCCCCGGCCAGTTCTACCAGCTCGGAGTCTGGCTGGGGACCTTTGAACGGTTGGCTGCCCAGGGCCTGAGCATCGGAGTGGTGCTCATGGATGCCCTGAGCGCACGCCATGCGCTGGAAGCGACGACTCTGCCGATCATGTTCTCGCGTTCCATGGAACAGATCGAGAACAAGCTGCGCGAGTGGGATGCCAAATCCATCAACTACGTGAATAACGCCCAGCGGAACTTCACGATGCTGCGTTTCAATGGGCCAGCGCACATTCACCTGAACCACGGTGAAAGTGAAAAGACGTCGATGGTCTCCAACCAGCTCAAGGCCTACGACTTCGCCTGCGTGGCCGGTGCCGCTGCGGTCGAGCGCATCACCGAAAGCATTGCCCGTTTCGACCCAACGCATCTGGTGCAGATCGGGCGCCCGCAGCTGGACAACCTGGAATGGCCCGAGCCATCCGAAAAGATCCGGGTGCTCTACGCGCCGACGTGGGAAGGCGATTCCCAGGCCATGGCCTACTCCTCGGTGGCGACCCTGGGGGAGCGGATTCTCGCCCAGTTGAGCAACGATGAGCGCTTCGACGTGCGTTTCCGACCTCATCCGAAGACCGGAGATGTCTCCGCTGAAGCGAAGAAGGCAGTTCTGGGCCTGAAGAGCAATTATGCCGCCACGCTGGACCCGATCAGCGATGCGGCGCAATCATTGGTGTGGGCGGACGTGGCCATCTGCGACACCTCGGCGATGGCCTATGACGCGGTAGCGCTGAACATCCCGCTGCTGTTGTCGGGGGATCCCGAAAGCAAGCTCCATGCCGGGCTGCCATTGAACCAGCGGCTGGGCAACGCGAACGGCCTGGCCCAGAAGGTAGCTGACCTTGCCGCCTCGCCCGTGGCCGGGGCGCAAAAACAGCTGGCCCAGTACTTCTTTGCCACCACCGAACCAGGGGTGGCAACCAAGAAGCTGAACCAGCTGCTTTCCAGTCTCTAGTATTTCGCGCCTAGCGGTGCTTGAAGACCGTGTCCTGCCATTCACGGTGGGCAGCGGGATCATGGGAGATCATCACGTGCTTGACGTTGGTGTACTCATCGAAAGAGTACTGGCTCATGTCCTTGCCCATGCCGGAAGCCTTGTAGCCTCCATGCGGCATGTCGGAAACGATCAGGATATGCTCGTTGATCCACACGCAGCCGGCCTGGATCTCGGCGCTGGCACGCATCGCCCGGTCCACGTTCTTGGTCCATGCGCTCGCCGCCAGCCCATACGGGGTATCGTTGGCCAGTTCGATGGCCTCATCGTCAGTGTTGAATGGCAGGGCCACCAGAACCGGTCCGAACACTTCCTGCTGCACGATCTCCGAATCCTGGGCAGCTCCAACCACCAAGGTGGGACGGTAGAAGAAGCCATCGCCCTCAAGCTGATGGCCGCCCGCCAGCACCTGAGCTCCTTGATCCTTGGCCCGCTGGACCATCGAGGAGACCTTCTGCAGGTGCTCCTGGCTGATCATCGAGCCCATGTCGGTTTCGGGGTCGGTGGGATCTCCCACCACCATGGCCTCCATCAGCTCGGCCACACGGCTGGTGAACCGCTCGAAAACCGAGGAATGCACGTAGGCGCGGGTGGCCGCGGTGCAATCCTGGCCTGAATTGATCGTCGAGCCGGCTACTGCACCGTGCGCGGCGGCTTCGATATCCGCATCATCGAAGACCACCAACGGTGCCTTCCCGCCGAGCTCCAGATGCACCCGGGTACCGCTCTCGGCGGCCATGGACATGATCTTCAGGCCCACCGTGGTGGAGCCGGTGAACGAGGTCATCTTCACCAGCTGGTGGCGCACTAACGGCGCACCGACGCTGGGACCGTCGCCAACCACAATATTGACCACCCCGTCAGGCAATCCTGCATCCTTGGCAGCCCGGGCAAAGAGCACAGAGGTGCCCGGGGTCAGCTCGCTGGGCTTGAGCACAATCGTGTTGCCGGCGGCGATCGCGGGCAGGATCTTCCACGCAGCCATCTGCAACGGGTAGTTCCAGGGGCTGATCGAGCCGATTACGCCGATGGCTTCGCGGCGAATCATCGAGGTGGTGTTTCCGGCATAGTCCCCGGTGGCCAAGCCCTGCAAGTTGCGTGCGGCGCCAGCAAAGAAGTTCACGTTGTCGATGGAACCGGGCACATCGAACTGGGTGGACATGCGGATGCTCTTGCCGGTCTGCGCGGTCTCCACGGCGGCGATCTCATCAGCATGCTTCTCAAGTTCGCGGGCGAAGGCCAGCAGGTGGTCGGCGCGCTCGCCCGGGGTGAGCTTGGACCAGGTTGTGAAGGCCTCGGCGGCCGCGTGCACCGCCTGGTCAACCTGTTCGAGGCTTGCGGTATCGACGTCCAGCAGCTTCTTCCCGGTGGCAGGGTTCACGCGTTCCAGCACCGGGCCGAGCCCGCGGACCTGCTGGCCGTTGATGAACTGGTGTCCGAGGGAACTATCGTAGTAGGCCATGTGGATTCTCCTAGGGATGCTCAGAGGGTGAAGTAGATCTTGCGCAGGGTTTCGGTGACGGTCCAGAGCGTGCTCATGCCAGCATGAAGCCTGGCAACGCTGCCCGGAACCAGCCGGAGTTCCTGGGCGCCGAAGCCGTCGGCTTCCAGGATCTGCACGGTGGCGCGGCCGGAAAGCACAACAAAATATTCGTCGGATTCGATATCCCGCATGGCGCCGCCAGACATTTCCCAGATGCCGACTTCCGCATCCCCGAGGGTGCCCAGTTCCGCATAGCCTGTGGTCGCGGGTGCCTGTCCGTCAGCCCGCTGGTCTTCGCCGATCGGTTCGTGGCTCAGCTCCGCATCGCCGGCCTGGACGATACTGGCTCGAAGATCTTTGGACGGCATCAGGAATCGAACCCCATTCCGATCTTGTCCATCAGCTTCAAGAAGGCCGAGCGCTCGCCGTGATTGCGGTCGGCCTTGGCCAGCTGGCTGGTCATGAGCTTCACGCCCACCCAGGCGGCAGGCTCGGGCGGGAAAGGAATCGGCTTGGTGCGCACCAGTTCCAATTCGGTCAGCCCCGTTTTCTTCCCCGAGAGCAGATCCAGCATGACCTTGGCACCGAAACGCGTGGCACCCACACCCAGGCCGGTGAAGCCTGCGCAGTAGGCGACCTTGCCGCCATAGGCCAGATCGAAGAACGAGAAGAAGCGCGAGCAGGTATCGATAGCGCCACCCCATGCGTGGGAGAACTTCACATCCATCAGGTCCGGGAAGCTGCCGAAGAAATGCGCGGCCAGCTTTTCGAAGGTCCGCTGGTTGGTGTCGTAGCTGGAGCGCACCTTGCCGCCGAAATGGTAGACCGCGTCGTAGCCGCCGTAGAGAATGCGGAAGTTCCCCTCGGCATCGATGGTGGGGCGGGCATAGTGGAAGCGGTTGTTCAGATCTGCCAGGCCCACCATGTCCGCCCAGCCGATGGCTGTGCGCTGCTGGGCTGTGAGTGGTTCGGTCATCAGCGCGTAATCGTAGACCGGGATGATGCGTGCGCGGTGGCGCTTGAGCAGCGAGGGGAAGACATTGGTGGCCAGGGCTACGCGCTGGGCGGTGATCTGGCCGTCGGCGGTGAGCACCTGGACCTGCGTGCCGGTATTCTCCATCTCCAAGGCGTGGGTGTGCTCGTAGAATTCAACGCCCAGTTCGCGGCACACGCGGGCCAGTTCCCAGACGAGCTTGGCCGGGTGGATCAGCGCGGTGGAATGATTGTCGCGGGCGCCGGCCAAGAAATCCGGGGAGTTGATCAGCTGCTTGACCGTATCGGCGTCCAGGTAATCGACGCCCGGGGCTTCAGCTTCCTCGGCCACCCAGGCGATCTGATGCTGCTCGGTGGCCACGTTGATCGATCCTTGGCGGATGAAGTCCACGTCCATGTCGTAGCGCTGCACCGTTGCTTCGAACTCGTCGAGGTTCTGCGCCCCGAGCTCGGCGAGGAGCTCGTTTTCTTCCGGCAGGTGGTTTGCGCCATTTGCTTCGCCGTGGACCAGCGATGCTTCGCAGAATCCGCCATTGCGACCTGACGCGGCCCAGCCCAAGCGCTGCCCCTCGATCAGCACCACCTTGCGGGAAGGATCCCGTTCCTTGGCTTGCAGCGCGGTCCATAATCCGGTGTAGCCGCCACCGATAACCAGCAGGTCGGTGGCGATTGACCCGTGCAGTGCCGGGTGGGGCGCGGGGCGCTGGACGTTGTCCAGCCAGTAGCTGGTGCGCTTGGCATCTGCCAGTGCCCGGGCGACCAAGGCGGGGGAGACTTCGGCTTCATGCCTGTCAAACGTCAGTTCATTGGTGGTGGCCATTGGTACTTTCCTCGAAGATAGCTGGTTCGGTGGACGCTATCGATGCAGGGGAACGACCAATGGTCCTTGCGGCTTTGTGGTCTGCTGGGCACCGAGGATGCCAGATGAGTGCCTGTCGGCGGTCAAGGCTATCCCTCTTCTCGGAAAAGTTGAACACAAATTGAATGTGATTCATTACTCATCTAAGCCGGTGCATCTCGGGGTTGTCAAGATCCGGGAGCAGGCAGAAACCCGGCCTTGAGAACAGCGGAGCGTTGCATTCAAGACCGGGTCTGGCTAGGCGGGAAGAGCCGCGGGTTCTGAGCTATCCGGTTGATCGGCACGGCGTGGGACGCTGCCTGCGGTGTGGCGGCTGAGCCAAGCGGCGCCGAACATCACGAGGAATTCGGCAGCCGCGATGCCCAGCATCACCGGCGCATGGTGCGTGCCATGCGCGGCGTGCGCGCCGTGATGGCCGGTGAACCATGGCATTCCGATCACCATCGCCACGTGCGAAGCGCCCATCAGTGCGCTCATCGCCAGCAAGCTCAGGGGAGAGCTGCCGCGCAGCACGCACCAGGAGCATTTGACGCACCATAACGCCATTGCCAGCAAGGCCAGGGTCCACCACAGCGTGTGCGGCAGCACTGCCAGCACCAGCAGGTGGGCCGCCGCCAGGCACAGCGAGGCGATGCCCAACGCGCGGTGCCCGGCAGAGGCCCTTGTTGTTTGCCTAGTTGCCGCTGCCACAGCAGCCGTCGGATTCCGTGGTGGCGCAGCAGCCGTGCTGGACCGGTGCCGGGACATCAAGCACAGGGGAGCGGTCGAAGAACCCTTCGGGGCGGATGGTGAATCCGACCTTGTCCACGGGCATCATCGGCCAGTCCTCGGTGCGCGGGAAGTGGGTCAGCGCGAAGGTGTGCCACAGGCTGATCTGCTCGCCATCGATGTTCTTGTCGTCCTCGATCCACGAGCCGATGCCGTCAACGCCAGGGTTCTGGTTCACGAAGTCGCCGGTCGGGTAGCGCTGGCTCTCATTGCGCTTGGTCACCCACAGGGCCTTGGAAGCGAATTCCGCGCGGCGGTGGATGGAGGATCCCTCGGCGGCCAGCAGGGTCGGGAGTCCCTGGGACATCAGCTTGTAGCCGACCGGCTTGCCCAGGTAGTTCTGCTTCTCGGGGTTGGTGACCACCCAGGTGCGACCGGCCGTCGGGTTGTTATCGCGCACCGCCTGCTTTTCCGTGGCAAGCACAGTGTGGCTGCGGGTAAAGGCGTTGCCGCGCGGATTCTCCTTGCTGATCGGCAGGCGGACTGCTTCTTCCTCGATGACGCGGCTCGGACCGCCATCCAGCGCGAAGTCCAGGCGGGCGCCGAAGATGTGCTGGTGGAACGGCGCGGTCAGCCCCGGAGCCATCTCGGATGAGAAGCGCTCGTCGCCCATGGTCGAGGTGAACACGATGCCGGTGGCCTTGGCCTCGAATTTGATGGCGCCATCTAGGTAGAGGTACCAGTAGAAGCCGTAGTCGTAGTTGCCCACGGTGGTGAAGAAGCTGATCACCAGGCGGCGGTTGCGCCGGGTGTACTTCACTCCGGACCAGTCATCGGCATGCTTGGAGAGGATCGAGGCGTCCTCCTCATGCATGCAGATGCCGTTGGCGATCGTCTGCGCATTGCCGTCGGCATCGGTGACCACCGGGGAGATGTAGTGGATTTCACCCAGGCAGTCGCAGCCGAGCTCCAGTGAGTTGGCCAGGCGCCCGATGAGGTATTCGCCGGTGTCGAAGTAATTCTGCCAGCTGCGTACCGGGGACGGATCCCCGTAGGGCACGACCATTTCCGCGATGGAGGCGCGGTCCAGGATCCGGCGTTCCACGCCCTTGTCGTTGAAGGCGATGTTGTAGAGCACCAGGCCCTCGCGCATGTCGAAGCCGATGTCCAGCGACCATTTCTCCCACACGACATGGTTGCCGGCGCTCACCGTGAAACTTGGGCCTTCGGGCTGGGTGATCTCGATGGGCTTCTGGGTGGTGCGAATCGGGCCGGTGAGTTCCGGGTCCGTGTAGTTGCCGTGGGTTTCGGGCACCGGAACGATGCCCAGATCCAGCAGCTGGTCGATTTTCCCGGCGATGGTGTCGATGTAGACCACGAGCCCGTCAACCGGGTGGGCCCATGCGGAGTCTTCGGCGAAGTCCTGGCGGAAGGCCAGCCCACGCAGGATGCGGCGCCCTGATTCCTGCGGGTACTCGTCGTCGTACACACCTGCGGACAGCGGGGCCACGCGCACCTGTTCCGGTTTCAGCCCGCGCTTGGCCAATGCGGCCGCCCACTGCGGATCGTCAATCAGGATGGACTCGACCTTTTCGAATTCCTCCAGCAGCACCGGCATCTGCCCCACCTTGGCAGGATCCAGATCGACGCTTGAGTGCACGCTCTGGGCGCCTAAGTCCAGGACGACATCCTTGGGGGAGTTCGCCAGCTTGTCCATGAGCATCACGCGGACGAAGCGGCCGGGGCGGTCGGCGCGCGGGTCTTCCAGGCCCATGTACGCGATGCGGGTGTTCTCGGTGAACAGCTGGTTGCTGACCAGCAGGTCCTTGGCGGCGGCGACCTCTGCTTCGCTGAGCAGGGTGAAATCCGTGGCGGTGGTGGTTGGCATGTGACCGGCTCCTTTAGTGCTGAAATGTGATCTGCAGCATTTATTATTCTCTGGTTGTAGAGAATACGGGCGGACCCGCAAAGGCGCAAGCCTTTGGTGGAGATAAATGATTTGTCGCTAATCTTGAGGTATGCCGAAAATCGTGGACCATGATCAGCGTCGCCGGGAGATTGTCGAGGTCACGTGGAGATTCATTGCCCGGGAGGGGATCGAGAAACTCAACCTGCGCGACCTGGCCGCGGCCGCCGGATATTCCAACGGCGCCTTCAAGCCCTACTTCCCAACCCGCGATGCGCTGCTGGTCGCGACCTTCCGCTATGTCGCCGAGGCGACCGACAAGCGCATTGCCCGCAAGTGCCAGGGGCAAACGGGAATCGCGGCCATCGAGGCATTTGCCCGGGAAGTGCTTCCGCTCGATGAGCTGCGGCGAAATGAAGCACGCATCGCGGTGCACTTCTGGCATCTGGCCCTCGGGGATCGGGCGCTGGCAGCGGTCAATGCGGGAACCATGGACCGCTGGCGCACGCTGGTTGACCAATGGCTTGAGCAGCTCCTCGGCCCCGACCACCCCACGGCACCCGTGGCGCGCGACTCGATGATCAATTTCCTGATGGGTGCGCAAACCAGCAGCGTGCTCGACGAAGCAGTCAATACCGCCGACGCGCTCGAAGCGCAGCTGCAGTACCGCCTGGAGGCCTTGCGCAGCCTGCGCGCTGCGGAGTAGCTGGATATTCTCCGCACGACGAAAAAAGTGACTTTTCGGCGCGCTCGGCGTACTCTCATTCGTGATGCCCGACACAGTTCCTTGGGCTTCGATGGGGAGGCAGGCATGTATCAACTTCAGCACGTCGATTCGTTCACCGCATGGTCGCGGCTCATTTCCGACGCCTTCGTGAAGCTGCGCAGCGAGCAGATTTCCAGCGGCCATTTCACCGCCACGCTGGGCGCCAACATGCTCGGCGAGATCGGCTTGATGCGCATCCATGCCAAACCCCACGCGGTGAAGCGAACCGAGGACCTGAGCGCCAGCGGCGACGGGGATTTCTACAAGATCTCCTACCAGCTCGATGGTTATGGGCTGCTGATCCAAGACGGCCGCGAAACCTTGCTGGCACCCGGGGACCTGGCGATCTACGATACCCAGCGCCCGTACACGCTGGCCTTCGAGAAACCTGCATCGGTGCTGGTCACCCTGGTTCCGCATGATCTTTTCCGCTTGTCGCAGCAGCAGGTCGGCCAGCTGACCGCGGTTGCGCTCAAGGAATCGCACCCGTTGTCGGGAACCGTCGCACCGCTGCTGCGCCACCTCGGATCCAACCTTTCCCAGTGGGATGAATTCGGCGGCTACCAGCTGGCCCGCAACACCGTGGATCTGCTGGCCACCGCACTGGGCGGCGCGCTCGGCGCCGAATGCCATGGGGACGCCAAGGTGCGCCAACGCGAATTGGTCACCGGCTACATCAACGCGCACCTGGACGACGCCGATTTGGGACCGGCCCGCATCGCGGCCGCCCACTTCATGTCCGTACGCAGCCTGCACGCGCTGTTCGAGCATCAGCCGCTCAGCGTCGCCGCGCTGATCCGCAATCTCAGAATGCACGAAGCAGCGCGCCTGCTGCGCGACCCGCTCATGGCCGACCTGCCAGTGCAGGCCATCGGATCCCGGGTGGGGATTGCCGATGCCGCGGGCTTCAGCCGCATGTTCTCCAAAGAATTCGGTTCCACCCCGGGCAAGTACCGGGACGCCGCCTGAGACGCAGCGGAAGTGCACGCGGTGCCAATGGTCCTGCGCTCAATGCCAACGAAAAGTTCGAGGACTCCGGGATGCTGATATCCAAGAACTCGGATAATGGGGGATCGAATGGGACTCGAACAACGCACGCTCACGGTGCCGGCTCTGGTCGTGATGATCATTGCCGCCAGCGCACCGCTCACCGCCGTGGCTGGCGGCGTGACGACCAACTACGCGGTGACCGGCATGGAATCGGTGCCGCTGTCCTTCCTCATCATCGGTGCCATACTGCTGGTCTTCAGCATCGGCTACACCGCGATGAGCCGCTACATACCAAACGCCGGAGCCTTCTACGCCTACATCGCCCAAGGCCTGGGCGGAGCAGCGGGCGTCGGCGCCGCGATGGTCGCGCTGGTCAGCTAGAACCTCATGCAGATCGGCATCTACGGAATGTTCGGGTTCGCCGCCGCATCCTTCGCCAACGCCTCCTTCGGCACCGCCATCCCGTGGTGGGCCATGGCGCTGGTGGCTTGGGCAGTGGTCGGCTTCCTCGGCATGAACCGGGTCGACTTCTCGGTCAAGGTGCTGGGCATCGTCGTCGCCGCTGAATTCCTCGTCGTAATCATCTACAACATCATGGCCTTCGCCTTCGCTCCCGAGGTGCCGCAGCCGGCCGCATCCTTCAACGTGGCCGACGCCGTCGCGCCGGGCATGGGCGCGGTCATGGCCTTCACCATCGCGGCGTTCATGGGCTTCGAATCCGGAACCATCTACAACGAAGAGGTGAAGGATCCGGCGCGCACCGCCCGGCGCGCCACGATGATCGCGGTCGTCATCATCGCCTGCTTCTACGCGTTTTCGGCCTTCGCCGTAGCCGTCGGCGAAGGTGCCTCGAACGTCATCGGCGCTTCGGCGGAACTCGGCCCTGACCTGATCTTCGCTTTCTTCGGCGCCAACGCCCCAGCATGGTTCGTCGATTTGGCCAACATCCTGTTCATCACCAGTTTGTTCGCCGCGCTGCTGGCCTTCCACAACGTCATTGCCCGCTACTTCTATGCCATGGGCCGCGGCGGGGCCCTGCCGAAGTTCCTTGCCATCACCTCGCGCACCACCCACGCGCCGGTGGCCGGCTCGCTGGCGCAGTCAACCCTCGGCCTAGTTGTCATCGCCGTCTTCGCGGTGATCTCGCAAGGCAAGGACCCGATGTACGTCGTGTTCACGATGTTCACCTGGATGACCAACTCGGCGGCCTATGGCCTGGTGCTGCTGATGGCACTGACCTCCTTTGCCGTCATCGGATACTTCAAGCGCAACCAATCCTCTGAATCCCTGGCGACCCGGGTGATCGCCCCGCTGGTCTCCGGCATTGCGCTGGCCTACGTCTTCGCGCAAATCGTCATCAACTTCGACATATTGCTTGGCATGGAAGAACCGGGAATGCTCGGTTATGTCCTGCAAGGCATCGTGATCCTGCCCGGCGTCATCGCCTGGGTACTGGCAATGGTCGTCCGCTCGTCCAAACGGCGTGCGCCCATGGCCGATGAACTTCCCGTCAGCTAACCACCTAGAACCAAGGAGCTCAAAGATGGCTTACGCAAACGCCCAAGAACTGCTGGACGCGATCCAGCCGGCAACCGGTGGCACCGAAATCCTGGACCCGGCAACCGGTGAACTGGTTGGCCGTGTCGCCGAGCAAAGCGCCGCGGACCTCGACGCCGCGGTCGCCGCGGCAAAGGCCGCCCAACCGGCATGGGATGCCCTGGGGCATGAGGAGCGCAAGCGCCTGCTGAACGCCGCGGCCGACAACATTGAAGCCAACGCCGAGGCACTGGCCGAACTGCTCTCCCGCGAGCAGGGCAAGCCGCTGAACGGCCCGAACGCCCGCTTCGAAGTCGGCGGAGCGGCCGCCTGGCTGCGCGCCGCCACCGCCTATGAGGTCGAGCCGGAGGTCGTCGTGGACGACGGCGAAACCTACGCCGCCAAGCACTACCGCGCACTGGGCGTCGTCGGCGCCATCGGTCCGTGGAACTGGCCAATGATGATCTCCATCTGGCAGCTGGCCCCGAGCCTGCGCATGGGCAACACCGTGGTGATGAAGCCCAGCGAATACACCCCGCTCTCGGTCCTCGCGCTGGTCCACGTGCTCAACGAAGTGCTGCCGGCCGACGTGCTGAACATCGTCGCCGGCGGACGCGAGGTTGGCGAGAAGCTCTCGGGGCATCCGGACATCGCCAAGATCATGTTCACCGGTTCCACTCCTACCGGCAAGGCCATCATCCGCTCCTCGGCCGATACCGTGAAGCGGCTGACCATGGAATTGGGCGGCAACGACGCCGGCATCGTGCTGGAAGACGCCGACCCGCAGGCCATTGCCGAAGACCTGTTCTGGGGTGCCTTCATCAACACCGGCCAGACCTGCGCTGCGCTCAAGCGCCTGTACGTGCCGGAATCGATCTACGATGCGGTATGCGAAGCGCTGGCCAACGTCGCCGCGAAGATGCCGATGGGTGTGGGCCTCGATGAGAACAACGTCCTCGGCCCGCTGCAGAACAAGGCCCAGTACGACATCGTTGCTTCCCTGGTCAAGGACGCCGTGGATTCCGGGGCGAAGGTGCTGCTCGGTGCCAACCCGGACGAGAACGCCGCCGGCTACTTCTACCCGACCACGCTGATTGCCGACATCGACCCGTCCAACCGCCTCGTGGTCGAGGAGCAGTTCGGCCCGGCCCTGCCGATCATCAAGGTCAAGGACACGGCCGAAGCGATCAAGCATGCCAACGCCCTGGAAGTAGGCCTCGGCGCCTCGGTGTGGGGCAGCAACCGCGAGAAGGCACTGGAAGTTGCCGCGCAGATCCAGGCGGGCACCGTATGGATCAACTCCCACGGCACCATTGATCCGCGTATTCCGTTTGGCGGCGCCAAGCAGTCCGGCTATGGCCTGGAATTCGGCCTGGACGGCTTGAAGTCGCTGGCCCAGCCGCAGATCATCAAGGGATGATATAGGCCAGCCGATCCAATGTCCATGGGCGGTGCCCGGCGCCGATCAGGCATCGGGCACCGCCCATCGACTGGCTAATTGATGATCGCGGCTGTTGGATCATTCGTGATCCGTGCGATGCGTTCACGCCAGTCCTGCAACGCTTCGGGCGACAAGCGCGTCCAGCCATGGACCTCACGGATGACACGGACCGGATGCGCACTGCGGTAGGACCGGGTGGGATTGCCCGGAAATTTCTTATCCGTGACATTCGGGTCATTTTCAAATGGCCCGGTCGGCTCCACCTCATACACATGCGCAGTGCCGTCCAATGCAGCGATTTCGGCTGCCAATCCTGCGCCATCGGCTAATGCGGTGAAGTAGATGTGGTTCATGATGACTTCGGGCCGATAGTTCGAGGGGAAACCGGGCGATAGCAGATCCCCGGGGCGCAATGCTGCCTTGGTGCCGTGGAAAAAAGGTCCCTGGTCAAGATCCTGGCTCATGCGCACTGAGCTTAGCCGATGCGCCTGCACAGCGAAAGAACAACCCAAACGTGCTCTGGTTGCCAATCAGGCTTTGCGGGATGCGGCAGTCAGTGCACGTATATTGGAGGTGAACCGGCCACCACCACTGGAGATCCCCGCGTGCCCATTTTGAACAAAGACATGTCCCTCTGCATTTCGCTCTCCGGGCGTCCATCGAATATCGGGACGCGTTTCCACAACTACCTGTATGACGAGCTCGGCCTGAGCTTCATCTACAAGGCCTTCGCCACCGAGGACCTGCCAGGAGCAATCGCCGGGGTACGTGCCCTGGGCATTCGCGGCTGCTCGGTCTCGATGCCGTTCAAGGAAGAAGTCATGGAACTGGTCGACGAAATCGAGCCTTCTGCAGCTGCCATCGATTCGGTCAACACGATTGTGAATCACGATGGCCGGCTCGTGGCATCGAATACCGACTTCGAAGCGATCGCCGCCCTGATTGACCGCCATGGATTGAATGCGCGAAGCAGCGTCCTGGTGCGCGGTTCCGGCGGCATGGCCAAGGCAGTGGTTGCCGCTTTCCGCGAGGCCGGATTCAGCGACGTGACGGTGCTGGCACGCAATGCGCACGCAGGCAAAGCGCTGGCCGACAAGTACGGCTACCGCCACGCCTCGGCAGATCCAGTTCCAGGCCACCAGATCCTGGTCAACGTCACTCCATTGGGCATGGATGGGGAGAATGCCGAAACGCTGTCGTTCACCGCTGAGCATATTGCTTCGGCCCAAAGCATCTTCGACGTGGTCGCCTTCCCCAGCCAGACGCCGCTGATCCGTGCCGCGCGAGACGCCGGCAAGCAGGTCATCACCGGGGCCGAGGTCATTGCGCTGCAAGCCGCGGCGCAGTTCGAAAAGTACACCGGGCACCCGCTGACCGAAGAACAAGTCCTGCGCGCGTCGGAGTTCTCGCGCGAATCCTGAATCAGCGGGTGACCAGCCACTTGGCTGGCGCGGCAACCCAACACAGTGAAGGCCCGGCGCTTGCGCGCCGGGCCTTCACTGCTGGTCAGCTGCTAACCGCGCAGCACAACCTCAACTTCTTCCATCTGCTGTCCGGCAGGATATTGGCCGTTGAACAGCTTCGAGCCAGCCTCGGTGAGCACCGCCGAGAAACGGGTCTTGACCAAGCCAAAAGCGTTCGAAACGCTGGTTTCGGTAAGCTCGGCAATGGCTACGCGCTCGCCGGCCTCGTCAATGGTGAGGGTGATGCGGTCATCGTGGTTCACGATGCGCGGCTCAATGAGATCCAGCTTCATCATGCCTCCGTGCCCGGAGAAGGAAACACGGCCGTTGAACCAGATTTCATTCTCCGGAACCTCGGTAGCGGGGGAGACAGGGAACGCCAACGCGTTGCCTGCCTGCCACACCCCGTTGGCGGCCTCGATGCGTCCGTCGGCGAGGGAAGAAATGTAGCTCACGAACGAAGCCTTCAGGCCCCATTCAAGATGCGGCTGGAACGGATCGCCTGCTGGCGCGCCACTTCCGATCATGGTCTTTTCCCTCCACAGGATATTGGCGTGAATAAATGCTGTGGCCAGTATTTCACACTGAAGTCAGATCCTGGTTCGCAGTTCTCTGCCAGCTAATCCTTCGTCATCTTGGGCTCGACGAGCGGGCGGTATTCGGCCTGCATGGAGATCTGGGCGTCCTCGTAGCTGGTGCCATCGGGGAGGGTGATGTCCGCCGTGGCCCACGACCCGTTCCAGTACTTGATGTCCAGTTCGGTCGGCGAGTATTCCTTGTGGATGTTCGCTTCGAGATTGCTCATCGCGGTGCTGTAGCCGGTGATCCCCATGACCAGGAAGACTGCTGTTGCGACTGAGGCAAGTCCGGCTGAAATGAATTCGGTGCGAATGGATGAGCGCCGGGCATAGGTCTGCTCCCCGTCACGCAGGCTGGCGAACGCCCTGCGGCGGATCAGCGCGTGGACAGCCAAGGGTACCGCGATCAGCAGGAGGACCACGGACAACGCCACGGACATGAGCGGAAGGCCGAAGGCTACTGGTAGATACTCATCCATGTACTTACCCTACCCATGTCAGCATCGGACTTCTAGAGCTAAATCGCCTTCCCCGGGTTCAAGATGCCCTGCGGATCGAACACCGCGCGCAGCCGCCGTTGCAATGCCAGCGAGGTCTCGCCCAGCTCCTCGGCCAGCCAATCCTGCTTGAGCAGGCCGATGCCGTGCTCTCCGGTCAGCGTGCCGCCCAGCAACTGGGCAAGGTGGAACATGTCGCCCAGCGCCGCTTTCGGCGCACCACTGGTGATCGACTGCCCTTCGGGCACCACGATGATCGGATGCAGGTTGCCGTCGGCGGCATGGGCAATGGTGAAGATCGAAACTCCGCGCTCGTTCTCGATGCGCTGCAGGCCGGCGAACGCCTCGGCCAAACGGTGCCGCGGCACGCCGATATCGCAGATCGAGGCGGTGCCCAGCAGCTCCATGCTCGGGATGGCCTGGCGCCTCGCTTCGATGAGCGCCTGGGCTTGTGCCTCATCGCGGGCAATCTCGATATGCCCGGCCAGCGGGGCAATCGCCTCCTGCAGCGCCTGCATTTCCAGGTGCGCGCCGTAGCCATCGGTCTGCGCGAGCAGCAAGGCGCCGCCGCGCGACTGGTGATCCGTTCCCAGCGCCGCATCCACCGCCTTCAAGGTCTTGCCGCACATCAGCTCCAGCACCGAGGGAGTCAGCCGTTCGGCGATCACCGCCGAGGCGGCCTTTGCCGCGGCATTTTCATCGGGGAAATAGGCGACCAGGGTGGAAGTATGCTTGGGCTTGGGGCGTAGCCGCAGCAGCGCCTCGACCACGATGCCCAGCGTGCCTTCCGAACCGATCATCAGCGCATTCATGTCGTAGCCGGCCACGCCCTTGATGGTCCGCCGCCCGGTGCGCAGCAGCTGCCCGTCGGGCAGCACCACCAGCAAGCTGAGCACCGACTCGCGGGTCACCCCGTACTTGGCGCACCACATCGTCGATGTCCTGCGCGAAGATCACCCCGTCGGCATAGGTTTCGGGCACATAGCCCGAGCGGTCCACGCTGGCCTGCCTGCGATCCTGCTCATCGATCGAGGCCCGGGGATGGGCGTCAAGCACGGGACTCGTTGCGAGGGTGGTCATCTCGATCTCCTTGCTAATGCGCAACTGGCAGGACAGCTGGGCTGTCCTGCCAGGTGCTATTGGACGAACGTGTCGGCGACGGCCAAGGCCTGCTCGAGGCGATCCAGCGCCTCGATGAGTACCGCATCCTCGATGTTCATCGCAGGCACCACGTGCAGCCGGTTGAAGTTCGCGAAGGGCAGCAGCCCTGCGGCCTTCGCGGCGGCAACCACCTGGTTCATCTCCGGGCTGCTGCCCCCGTAGGCGGCCAGCGGCTCGCGGGTCTCCCGGTTCTTCACCAGCTCGATCGCCCAGAACACGCCGGTTCCGCGCACCTCGCCCACGGAAGGATGCTCGGCGGCGAACTGCGCCAGGCGCGGCCCGATGATCTCTTCTCCCAGCCGCTTGGCGTTTTCCACCATGCCCTCGTCCTCCATCGCGGTGATGGTGGCGACCGCGGCCGCGCAGGCCAGCGGGTGGCCCGAGTAGGTCAGCCCGCCCGGGTAGGCCCGCTCGCGGAAGGTCTCGAAGATTTCCGGGCTGATCGCCACGCCGCCCAGCGGCACGTAGCCGGAGTTCACGCCCTTGGCGAAGGTGAGCAGGTCCGGGACGATGTCCCAGTGGTCGACCGCGAACCATTCGCCCGAGCGGCCGAAGCCCGCCATGACCTCGTCGGCGATGTACACGATGCCGTACTTGCGGGTCAACTCGCGCACCCCGGCCATGTAGCCGGCCGGCGGCACGTAGATGCCTGCGGTGCCCGGGATGGACTCCAGGATCAGCGCGGCGATGTTCGACGGGCCCTCCAGGATGATCGTGTCTTCCAGGTGCTTCAGCGCGCGCTCGGTCTCTTCCGCCTCGGTGGTGGAGTTGAAGTACGAGCGGTACGGGTAGGCGGGGAAGAAGTGCACCACGCCATCGCTGGCATGATCCGAGGCGAAGCGCCGCGGGTCGCCGGTGATGTTCACCGCCAGGTGGGTGCCGCCGTGGTAGGAGCGGTACGCAGAGAGCACCTTGTGCCTGCCGGTGTGCAGCCGCGCCATGCGCACCGCATGCTCCACCGCATCCGCCCCGCCGTTGGTGAAGAAGATCTTGTCCAGCTGCCCCGGGGTGTGCTGGGCGATCAGCCTGGCCGCCTCGGAGCGCGCGTCGTTCACATGCTGCGGGGCGATCGTGGCGATCCTGCCCGCCTGCTCGACGATCGCGGCGATCACCTTCGGGTGCTGGTGGCCGATGTTCGTGTTCACCAGCTGGCTGGAGAGGTCGATGAGCTTGTTGCCCTGTCCGTCCCACACGTACGAGCCCTCGGTCTTGAGGATCGTCATCGGGGTGAACGGGCCCTGGGCCTGCCAGGAGTGGAAGACGTGCTCGCGGTCCAGCTCGTAGGCGCGCTGGCCGGCAGCGATCTGGTCGCTGGTGATGTCGCTGATTTCGGTAGTCATGGGTCCTAGTCGTTCTGCGGGAAGCCGAGGTTGATGCCGCCGTGGCTCGGGTCGAGCCAGCGCTTGGTGATCACCTTGTTGCGGGTGAAGAACTTGAAGCCCTCCGGGCCGTAGGCGTGCTGGTCGCCGAACAGCGAGGCCTTCCAGCCGCCGAAGGAGTGGTAGCCCACGGGGACCGGGATCGGCACGTTGACCCCGACCATGCCCACCTGGATCTCGTCCTCGAAGCGGCGGGCCGCGCCGCCGTCATTGGTGAAGATCGCGGTGCCGTTGCCGTACGGCGAGGAGTTGATCAGCTCGATGCCCTCGTTGAAGCTGTCCACGCGGACCACCGACAGCACCGGGCCGAAGATCTCCTCGGTGTAGATGGACATGTCCGTGCCGACCTTGTCGAACATCGTCGGGTGCAGGAAGAAGCCCTCGCCGTCGGCGTCCACCGTGCCGGTGCGGCCATCGAGCACCAGCTCGGCGCCGGCAGCGACACCTGCATCGATGTAGCCGGCCACCTTCGCCTTGTGATCGCCGGTGATCAGCGGGCCCATGTCGCAGCCGCGGGTGCCATCGCCCACGCGCAGCGTCTTGGCGCGTTCGGCGATCTTGGCGACCAGCTCATCGGCGATGGTGTCGAGCGCGACGACCACGGAGATCGCCATGCAGCGCTCGCCGGCCGCGCCGAAGCCTGCGTTGACGGCCATGTCGGCGGCCAGGTCCAGGTCGGCATCCGGCAGCACCAGCATGTGGTTCTTCGCGCCGCCGAAGGCCTGCACCCGCTTGTTGTGGGCGGTTCCGGTGGAGTAGACGTACTGCGCGATCGGGGTGGAGCCCACGAAGGACACCGAGTTCACCCGCGGATCGGTCAGCAGCGTGTCCACCGCTTCCTTGTCGCCGTGCACCACGTTCAGCACGCCCTCGGGCAGACCGGCCTCGGTGAACAGCTCGGCCAGCCAGTTGGCGGCCGACGGGTCCTTCTCCGATGGCTTGAGCACCACGGTGTTGCCGGCGGCGATGGCTACCGGGAAGAACCACAGCGGCACCATGGCCGGGAAGTTGAAGGGGGAGATGATGGCCGCGACGCCGACCGGCTGGCGCAGGGACTGCACGTCGATGCCGGTTGAGGCGTTCTGCGAGAACTCGCCCTTGAGCAGGTAGGGGGCGTTGCAGCACAGCTCGACGACCTCCAGGCCGCGGGCCACCTCGCCCAGCGCGTCATCGAGCACCTTGCCGTGCTCGGCGGTGATGATCGCCGCCAGCTCGCCCTTGCGCTCGGCCAGCAGCTGGCGGAAGTTGAACATGATCGCGGTGCGGCGGGCCAGCGAGGTGTCGCGCCAGCCCGGGAAGGCTGCCGCGGCGGCGGCGATCGCATGCTCGGTGGTGGCTTTCGAGGCCAGCGCCACGTGGCGGGAGACCTCGCCGGTGGCGGGGTTGTAGACCTTGCCGGTGCGGTCATCGGCGGAGTAGCTGGCGTTGTTGATCCAGTGCTGCAAGGTGTCGGTCAGCGTTGCGGTCATCGTATCGGCCTTTCGAAGTTGGGTGCCTGCATTCATCATGGGTCATGGATGTGAGGGGCAACACCATCACTGTGTCATGATTTAAGCACTATCGATGACGGAGTGTAAAAAATGCTGACGGTGAACGACGTGCTGCACCTGCCGGTGGTGCAGGCCGCCGACCCGCAGGTGCTCTGCGCCGCCGGGATGGACGCGCAGCTGCGCTGGGTGCACGTCACCGAATCCACCGAGAACATCGACCTGCTGCTGGGCCGCGAGCTGATCCTCACCACCCTGCGCAACGTGAACGATGTGCGCGCCTTCATTACCGCGCTGAGCGAGGCCGGAGCGGTCGGGGTGATCATCGAGGACTTGTCCGGCGCCGAGCTGGATGTCGCCGACCTGGGCCTGCCGGTCATCGCCCTGCGCACCACCACCCGTTTCGTGTCGATCACCGAGGTCATCCACCAGAAGCTCGTGGCCGAGCAGCTCGAGGCCGTGCAGTTCTCCCGCACGGTGCACGAAATCTACACCGGGCTCTCGCTGACCGAGGCCGACGAGGCGCAGATCGTGGCCCGCACCGCGCAGCTGCTCTCGGCCCCCGTGGTGCTCGAAGATGTCCGCCACCATGTGCTCGCCGAGTCCGGCGCGCAACTGGAAGACTGGATCACCCGCTCCCGTTTCGTCGGCTACCTGGAGCACACCGGGCGCGCCACCGGCGCCGAGAACTGGCTGCAGACCCCGGTCGGGGCGGTGCGCAGCCGGTGGGGCCGGCTGATCGTCCCGGCCGTGCTGGATGACGACGACCGCGCCGCCCTGGTCCTGGAACGTGCCGGCCAGGCGCTGACCATCGCCCGGCTTTCCGGCCGCGACCAGCGCGAACTGCTCTACCAGGCCCGAACCTCCACGCTGCACGAACTGCAGTCGGGGCACAGCTACAGCGACAAGGACATCGCCATCCGCACCCAGGCCCTGGGCCTGGCCGCCGCCCCCTACTACGTCCCGGTGGTCATCTCGCTGGCCGGATCCGGCACGCCCACCGAAACCCAGCTGGCCGACCGCGCCCTGCTCGAAGTGCTCGACCAGCTCGCCGACGCCCAGCACCTGGGCATCCTGGCCGGCTCGCTCAAGCCCGGGTATCTGGGGCTGATCCTGCCGCTGCGTGCCCGCGAACTGGTGGACTCCACCCTGCAGGGCTTCACCCGGCGGCTGGCCGAGCAGCTCACCGCCCCGGTGGCCATCGGGGTGGGCCCCGAAGGTACGCTGGCCACCAGCATCGCCGGGCTGGAGGAGGCCGCGCACGTCGCGCAGATCGTCCCGCACCTGCCCACCCGCGCCCAGCCCTATTACCGCTTCGCCGACCTGCGCCTGCGCGGGGTGCTTTCGGCCATGGGCGGCGACCCGCGGATGCGTTCCTTCGCGCAGGCCGAGCTCGCCGGCCTGCTCAACCCGGTCGATCACCAGGGACTCGACCTGCTCGATCTCTACCTGGCCCACGGCGGGAACAAGACCGCACTGGCCAAGGCCGGCTACCTTTCGCGGCCGACCCTGTATTCCCGGCTGGCCAAGCTCGAAGCAAAGCTGGGGGTGCAGCTGGACTCCGCCGAATCCCGGGCCTCGCTGCAGGTCGCGCTGCTTTGGTACCGCATGCACGGCTGAGGTTTTCCACATTCCGCCCCGGCGTACCAGCGGCATGGCGTTTCGGGCGCAAGCTGGTTCCCATGAGCACAGACATCGCGCAAGCACTGAAGGATCTGGCCAACGCCAAAGCGTTGGCCGCTTCAGCGACCCGGCGCCTGGCCCACAGCGGTCTCACCGCTGGGCAGGCCGCCTATTTCGCGCTGCTCACCGAAGACTTGGCCCAAGAACTCTCCCGGACCCAGGTCCACGCGGCCGCCGCCCTGCGGACTACCGGTGCCCACAAGCTCGACCAGGAATCCTTCCAGGCCATCACCGATCTCGGACCCGACCCCACCATCGAAGAGATCGAAGCAGTGAAGGGCAGCACCATCACGGGGCGCACGCATTTCAAGGATGCTAAAGGGTTGATGACCGGCTGGCTGGATATCCCGCGCAGCACCGCCACCGCCAGGCTGGTGCAGGCCGACTGCCTGCTCGGCGGCGTGGACGAAGCAGGAGAACCAACCGAACCATGGCTGCCCGAGCTCGCCGTGCAGTTCGGGGACCCGAGTATCGATCCGCGGCTGGTCGCCTCGGCGGCCATGAAGCTGCATTCGGTGCGCAAGGACCTGGGCGAAGGCAAAGCGGCCGAAGCGAAGAAGCAGCAGCTGCAGGCCGAGTCCGCGGCGTTCCTGCGGTCGGAGCCGAAATCGGCGCGCAAGCACATCAACGACCTGGTCGCTCAGGTCAAGGCCGGCAAGCGCCCGCTCAAGGCCTTGCTGGATGGGATCGGGATCTTCAAGCGCGGCATGCGCAAAGGCCTGGTGGAATACCTCTTCCGTGTTCTTCCTTCGCATTCGGCTTATATCGAGGCGTATTTCGCGAATCTGGATAATCCTTCCACGGTTGCCGGCAACCGGCAGGGCTTGAAGGACGTGGATGCCCAGTTCACCGGTGAGGAAACCAGCGGCTGGGATGATGAGGGCAGCAAGCCGGACTGGGCGAAAGACAGACCCGGCGACGAGGACGTCGAGGATGACCCGCCGGAAGAAGGACTCAATCCAGACGCAGAGGATCCCCCTTCCCAAGCGGACGATCATCGGCCAGAAGGCGAAGACGAGGATCACCAACCAGAAGGTGATAGTTCCGAACCGGAGCCGGCAAGCGGTGAATGGGAAGATCTGAAACCCGAGCGGCGGCGGCTTGTCGGTTTCATGGCTTTGCTGATGAGCGAACGGAAACCGAACGGCAGCCCGCCGGACCAACAGGCTGGGCTTGCCGGTGCTCAGGTGAGCGTCATCCTGGATTGGGACAAACTGCAGCAGCAAGCCGAGGATTTCGCAGTGACGTCTTCGGGGATCCTGCTTTCCCCGGGCGAGGCCAGGACAGCATTGTGCACTGCGGGGATTCTCCCGGTGGTGCTCAACGGCAAGAGCCTGCCGTTGGATCTGGGGCGGACACAGCGGTTGTTCTCGAAGGCGCAAGTCCGTGCTTTGCGGGCAGCCTATCGGGGGTGTTCGTATCCTGGGTGCAGCATGCCTGCACAAAGATGCGAAGCGGATCATCTGGATCCGTGGGAGAAGGGCGGGCGCACTGATATCAACTCTGCGGTGTTGAATTGCTTGATCCACCATACGGCCCGGCATTGCGGGCTGTTCCACGCGGTGAAGATCCCGGGCAGCCGGCCGATGGTGCTGCTGCCGCCGGAATTGGATCCGGAGCAGAAATTACGGATCAACACGTATTTCATGACTCCGGCTGAAGCGTTGGAGGCTGAGGCGTTAGCGGAGGAGACCACAATGCGGTGGCGTGCGGGATTGCTGGACGTCGAAATCGCCGAGCCTTAAGGCTCCTTCCCATACGGCCAGCGCACATCCTCGCCAACCTCATCGGACCACTGGGCGATCCAGACACCGGTGCCTTCAGAGGCATCGCGGACCCCTTCTTCCAGCCACTGGAACTTGCCGTCCAGCAGGTCGGCGGCGAGCTGCCCGTCGGAATGCGTCGTGTTGTTCCAGAGCTTCTCGAAGTGCTCCTCGCAGCGCTGCGCAGCCTGCTCGCAGAAGGCCAGGGCAAGGCGCTGCGCCGAGTCGCGCTGTGCAGCAGGAGACTGCGGCAGCGCGGTGGTCTTGGCAATCACGGCGGACATGGCGAACAGCTCCGCGCCGATATCCACGATATGGCCGAGGAAAACCTGCTGCTTTTCCATGCCTGCCTGCCAGCGTGCCATGCCGGCGAACGTCTGGCGAGCGAGCCGGCGCGAGGTCCGTTCCACATAGCGCAGATGCTTCGCCAAGGGGCCATGCCCGGAATAGGACGTCGGCACCGAGCCTGCGCCCACGGCGAGCTTGGGCAGCCAGCGGGCATAGAATCCCGACGCGGATGCCGCGGCTCGAGCCTTTTCCTCCATGCTCGCCCCGGCACGAGCCAGGTCTCCCGCGGCCTGCAGGTGGGTATCCACCGCCTCGCGGGCAATCAGCAGGTGCATGATTTCGGTGGAGCCCTCGAAGATGCGGTTGATCCGCAGATCGCGCAACAGCTGCTCCACCGGCACCGCCCGTTCGCCGCGCGCCGCTTGGGACCGGGCGGTCTCGAAGCCGCGGCCGCCACGGATCTGCAACAGCTCATCGGCGATCGTGCACGCGACCTCCGAAGCCCAGAGCTTGGCCAGGGCCGCTTCGATGCGGATATCTTTCGTGCCGGCATCGGCCAGCCGGGCCGAAACCTCGAAAACCGCTTCCAGCGCATAGCTGCTGGCAGCAATGTAGGCGAGCTTGCCGGCGACGGCCTGGTGCTTGCCGACCGGCTTGCCCCACTGCACTCGCGCCGCGGACCATTCGCGGGCAATCTTCGTGGACCATTTGCCGGCCCCGGCGCACATCGCCGGAATGGACAGGCGCCCGGTATTCAAGGTGCTCAGCGCGATCTTCAGTCCCGAGCCTTCCTTGCCCAGCCGGTTGGCCACCGGGACGCGAACCTCGCGGAAGCGTGTCACCCCGTTCTCGATGCCGCGCAGGCCCATGAACTGGTTGCGGTTCTCCACGACGATGCCCTCGGTATCAGCCTCGACGATGAAGGCGGTGATTCCTCCGCGGCCCGCCGGCTCTTCACCCGCGGCCTCGTGCGGCTGCACCGCGGCCATCACCACCAGCAGCTCGGCGACCACCCCGTTGGTGGTCCACAGCTTTGCGCCGTCCAGGAGATAGTGGGTGCCGTCGTCGCTGAGCCGGGCCGTGGTGCCCAACCGGGCAGGGTCCGAACCGACATCATTCTCGGTGAGCAGGAAGGCGCTGATTGCTCCGGCCGCGCAGCGCGGCAGGTATTCGCGTTTTTGCTCCTCGGTGCCGAAGGACTTCACCGGCTCGGGGACGCCAATGGACTGATGGGCCGAAAGCAGCGCGCCGAGCGCGGGGCACACCACGCCGACCCGCATGAGCGCCCGGCCGTAGTCCAGCAGGCTCAGCCCCAGCCCGCCGTATTCAATCGGGATCTTCATGCCGAAGGCGCCGACGCGGCGCAGCTGGGCAATGTACTCATCGGGGATGCGTGCCTCGGCTTCGATGCGTTCCGGGTCGATGGAATCGAGCACCGCTTCGAGCTGCGGCAGGAAGGCCTGGCCGCGTTCCGGGTGCACGGCTCCCGGCAGCGGTTCGATCAGCGAGAAGTCCACGGCCCCCATGTACAGGCCCTTGGCGAAGCTGGGGCGGTTGAACTGCTCGCGGGATTCCTCGGCGATTTGCCGGGACGTGTCGGCGTTGGCTTGCATGGCGATCCCCTTTTGGCTCGGCGATCGGCCGCGGCGCCATCGCCTGGTGGCACCAGCGTAGCCCCGAATCCGCGGGGTTGCTAGAGCGCGCGCAGGTGGCCGCGGATTCCCTCGCCGGCTTGATGCAGGTTCCCGCCGTCGAGCACCACGTAGGCCTGCCCGAAGGTGAGCTCATGGATCTGCGCTGCGGTCTGCCCCAATTCGCGGGCGATCCGTGCGGTGCTGGCCCGATGATCGAGCTGCAGCGAGGGGAAGACCAGCGAGAACACCCGGGAGACGAGTTGCTGGTGCCCTGCGGCCGGTTCCAGAGCCAGCTCCTGGGACAGCCAGCGGTAGGTGCCGTCGCCCAGCAGGCCGCAGGCCCTGGCGTGCGCCAGGATCGCCGTGGCAGGTGCCCCGAAGTGCTCTTCGAGAACCAGCAGCTGCGGGATCTGCAGCGAGTCCGAAACCCTGACCTGCAGGGACAAGGAAGGCAGCAGCAGGCGTGCGGCGAATTCATCGGCCTCGCGCTCGGCGGTGGCCATCTGCTCGCGGTTCTCGCCCAGCGAGGAGTGCATCAGCAGATGCCCCAGCTCGTGGGCCATGTCCAGGCGTTGCGCATTGCGGCTGCCGGCGGCCAGGAAGATGAAGGCCTGTCCGTCTTCCCAGAAGCTGAAGGTCTTGACCGCGTCCAGCGAGGCAGGCAGGCTTAGCACCCGCACCCCGTGGGATTCGAGCAGGTGCAGCAGATCGGGCAGCGCGCCGCAGCCCAGATCCCATTCGGTGCGCAGCTGCGCTGCCGCATCTTCCGGGGTGAAGCCGCACAGCTCGGGGATCTCGGTTTGCGGGAGCCGGAAGTTCCGCGTGATCAGGTGGTAGAGCTCCACGCCGTTGCGGCCCAGGGCGGCGGCTGCCACCTTCTGCGCGGTGCTCGTGCGGCGAGGGGAGCGGAAGAAGATCCGTTCGGTGTCGATGCCCCGGGTGGCGGGAAGCCGGAAGTACTGCGGCGCGCAGTCCAGCGCATCGGCCAGCGCAAGGGAAAGATCCTCGGGAGCACGAGCTAGTTCGCGCTCGCAAATGCCCAGCGAGGCGGCCAAGGCGGACCGGCTCAGCGCCGCACGTTCGCGTGCCAGCCTGATTCTGGTCGGTTCCAAAGTCATGAGGTTCCTGCAATCTTCCAAAAGGCGATCTTAATCGTCTAATGACCTCAGACTAGTGGCCTATGCCACAAAGTACCAATTGGGCGTAGCTTCGTGAAGTAACACGCTCTGACTAGTGCAAAAGGCCCGCAGGCGACGCCTGCGGGCCTTGCCGCACCTAGATCTTGCTGGCCGCTTCCTGCAGCACGGTGCGCAGGATTGATTCGATCTGGTCGAACTCCGGCTGCCCGATGGTGATCGGCGGAGCCAGCTGGATGACCGGGTCGCCACGGTCATCTGCGCGGCAGTACAGTCCGGCCTCCCATAGCGCCGGGCTCAGGTACCCGCGCAGCAGGCGTTCGGACTCGGCGTCGTTGAAGGTTTCCTTGGTCGCCTTGTCCTTGACCAGCTCGATCCCGTAGAAGTACCCGGCACCGCGCACGTCGCCGACGATATCCAGGTCGGTGAGCTTGGAGAGCGTGGACTTGAACGCGTCGGCATTGTTCTTGACGTTCTCGTTCAGGCCCTCGCGTTCGAAGATGTCCAGATTCGCCATCGCCACCGCTGCGGCCACCGGATGCCCGCCGAAGGTGTAGCCGTGGTAGAACGTGGTGTCGCCCTTGGTGAACGGCTCGAACAGCTTGTCGGAAACGACCATTACGCCCAGCGGGGCATAGCCGCTGGTCAGCGCCTTGGCCGAGGTGATGATGTCCGGGACGTAGCCGAAGTCATTGCAGGCGAACATCGATCCGATGCGGCCGAACGCGCAGATGGTCTCATCGGAGACCAGCAGCACGTCGTGCTCGTCGCAGATTTCGCGGACCCGGTCGAAGTATCCAAGAGGCGGCGGGAAGCAGCCGCCGGAGTTCTGCACCGGTTCCAGGAAGACCGCGGCCACCGTGTCGGGGCCTTCGAACTCGATGGCTTCGCGGATGCGCTCTGCGGCCCACAGCCCGAAGTCCTTCTCGTTGTCGGCGAACATCTCCGGGGCCCGGTAGAAGTTCGTGTTCGGCACGCGGAAGGTGCCGGGAACCAGCGGTTCGAACGGGGTCTTCATATCCGGCAGCGAGGTGATGGCCAGGGCGCCCTGCGGGGTGCCGTGGTAGGCCAACGCGCGTGAAATGACCTTGGTCTTGCCCGGCTTGCCCTTCATCTTGAAATGCTGCTTGGCCAGCTTGAAGGCGGATTCGACGGCTTCGCCGCCGCCGGTGGTGAAGAAGACGCGGTTCAGGTCGCCCGGCGCATAGCTGGCCAGCCGTTCGGCCAGGTCGATCGCCGGTTCATGGGCGTAGGACCACAGCGGCATGAAGGCCAGCTTCTCAGCCTGCTTGGCCATGGCCTCTGCCAGTTCGGCACGACCATGCCCGGCGTTGACCACGAACAGCCCGGCCAGGCCGTCGAAGTATTCGCGTCCGGCATCGTCGTAGATCTTGTGCCCCTCGCCGCGCGAGATGATCGGCACCTGCGCGCCGTTGGAAATTCCGGAGTGCCGGGCCATATGCATCCATAGGTGATCGCGAGCGGCCTGCTGGCGATCGGTACCACGTGGTGTGTTCATCGTGTTCCCCAGTTGTATTCCTGTTTTTTGAGTGAAAGGTAGGTGTACGTATTGGTGCTGACCACGCCTTCGAGCCCGCGGATCGTTCCGATCACGCGCAACAGGTCTTCATCGTTCGAGCAGATGACCTCGGCGAGGATGTCCGAGCTGCCGGCGGTGACCACGCAGTAGTCGACCTCCGGCAGTTCAGCGATCCGGTCGGCGGTGCCGCTGATATCGCTGGCGGCGACGATGCCGATCATGGCCTGGCGGGTGAAGCCCAATTCCAGTGGATTGGTGACTGCGACGATTTGCACGACGCGGCTCTCGACCAGCTTCTGCACGCGCTGGCGCACAGCCGCTTCGCTCAGGCCGACTGCCTTGCCGATGGCGGCATAGGAGCGCCGGCCATCTTCCTGCAGCTGCTCGATGATCTCCTTGGAAATTTCATCAATGGCCTGCGCGGTATGCGAGGGCAGCGTCATATCGACCTCCTAGGTCTAAGGGACTTTCCACAGACCCTACCTTCACTGAATCAGTTGCGAAAGAGGTATTTTCAAAAGATTTCAGTTTTCGTAACGTAATTTTTACAAGGAAACTTGCGTTCAGGTCTTGTTGCACCTGCGCATTGCTGGCAGGATGAACGTCAACACTTTCACGTGTGTCCGATCACATTCGTCGTTAGGATTCCAGCCATGTCGCACTCGCAACGCCGACTTCCGCAAGACCCGCAGATCCGCGCACTCGTCCAGGCCATGGGCCAGCGCAGCTACTCCCGCCGCTCGGTGCTTTCCGCCGCCGGCGCCCTGGGCCTGACCGGGCTGCTCGCGGCCTGCGGCACTGGTGGCAGCAGCACGCAAGCAGCCCCGTCGATCAAGGACATTTCCGAAACCGATCCGACGGTCAATTGGGCCAACTGGACCCTGTACCTGGATTACGACGATGAGAAGAAGACCTATCCGACTCTCGATGCCTTCACCAAGAAGACCGGCATCGCGGTGAACTACCGCGAGGACATCGACGGCAACGACACCTACTACGGCAAGGTGCAGGGCCAGCTCAAGGCCGGCCAGGACATCGGCCAGGACATCATCACGCTGACCGACTGGATGGCCGGGCGCATCATCCGCCAGGGCTACGTCCAGGAACTGAACCTGGCGAACATCCCCAACTCCGCCAACCTGCTGCCGAGCCTGAAGGAAGTCGACTTCGACCCGGGGCGCAAGCACTCGCTGACCTGGCAGTCCGGATATGCCGGCATCGCCTGGAACAAGAAGGCGTTCCCGAAGGGCCTGAAGTCCGTCGAGGACCTCTGGGATCCGAAGCTCAAGGGCCGTGTCACCGTGCTCGACGAAATGCGCGACACCATCGGCCTGCTGATGATGCAGAACGGCGTGGACATCGCCGGCCAGTGGGGCGAAAGCGAATTCGGTGCCGCGACCGACGTGCTGCGCGAGAACATCGACAATGGCCAGATCCGCCAGGTCAAGGGCAACTCCTACAAGGAGGACTTCGTCTCCGGCGATGCGATCGCCGGCATTGTCTGGTCAGGGGACATCGTGCAGATGAACTTCGAGAACGACGACCAGTGGGAGTTCGTGCTCCCCGAAGCCGGCGGCACCCTGTGGAGCGACAACCTGATGGTTCCGGTCGCGTCGCCGCGCAAGGCCAACGCCGAGAAGCTCATGGACTTCTACTACGACCCGGCCGTGGCCGCAGAGGTCGCGGCCTACGTGAACTACATCTGCCCGGTGGCCGGCGCCAAGGAAGAGATGGAGAAGATCGACCCGGAACTGGTCAGCAACCCGCTGATCTTCCCGACCGACGCCGATCTGGCCAAGGCGCACGTCTTCCGCTCGCTGGAGGCGGATGAAGAGACCACGTTGAACTCTGAATTCCAGAGTGCCATCGGCGCCTAGAAGCGGGGAATTCCATGCGACATCGAGCCGATATCCGCACGCGCAGAGGCGCAGTCCAGGCGCCTCGCCGTTCGGCGCCAACCGTTGACCAGAACCAGTTCCAGGAAGTGATAGGGGCATGACAATCTTGGCACCGCGTACTGAAACCACTGCCACGGGTGCGGACCTGCACCTGTCCGGGATCACCAAGCGCTTTTCCAGCTTCGTGGCGGTCAAGGAGCTCGACCTGGTGGTCCCTTCGGGCACCTTCTTCGCCCTGCTCGGTCCGTCGGGCTGCGGCAAGTCGACCACCCTGCGCATGATCGCCGGCCTGGAAGCGCCCAGCGAGGGCAGCATTTCGATCGGCGGGCAGGACGTGACCGGGTTGGCCAGCCACCAGCGTCCGGTGAACACCGTGTTCCAGTCCTATGCGCTGTTCCCGCACATGAGCGTGCTGGAGAACGTGGCCTTCGGGCTCAAGCGCAAGAAGGACAAGCAGGCAATGGAAAAGGCGAAGGCCGGGCTGGAGCTGGTGGAGCTGGGGCATCTTGCAAACCGCAAGCCGATCCAGCTCTCCGGCGGCCAGCAGCAGCGTGTGGCACTGGCCCGCGCGCTGGTCAACCGCCCGCAGGTGCTGCTGCTCGATGAGCCGCTGGGAGCGCTGGACATGAAGCTGCGCCGGCAGATGCAGCTGGAGCTGAAGAACATCCAGACCGAGGTGGGCTTGACCTTCATCCACGTCACCCACGACCAGGAAGAGGCCATGACCATGGCCGATGTTGTCGCGGTGATGAATGGCGGACGGATCGAGCAGATGGGCCCGCCGCGCGAACTGTATGAATTGCCCAAGACCGCATTCGTCGCGAACTTCCTGGGCAAGTCCAACCTGATGCGCGGCACGGTCACAGGCCAGGAGGCCGGGATGCTCAGCGTGCTGGTCAATGGGCAGAGCATCTTGCTGCCGGCCGACCGCGCGGTGCAGACTTCAGGCGAAGTGGTGGTCGGGGTTCGCCCGGAGAAGATCACGATCTCGCGCGACGGGTATGCGGGGGAGAACCGCCTATCCGGCACCGTGATCGACGTGTCCTTCACCGGCACCACCACCGAATACTTGGTCGAGGTGGACGGGATCGGCACCATCGGGACCTTCGCGCAGAACCGCGGCCAGCAGCCGGCCGCCGAAGGCGACACCGTGCACCTGTCCTGGGATGCCCAGCATTCCTTCGGCCTGGCCGGCGCCGAGCACGAGGATGCCGGGGTGGAACAGCCATGACGGTGGTGCCCAAGGGGAACGCGGACCTGCGCAGCCGCGAGGAGATCCGGGCGGAGCGGCGCAAGGGGCGTACCGGCGTCTACCTGATCGCCCCGGGCATGCTGGTGCTGGCCCTGTTCTTCGCGCTGCCGGTGGTCGTGCTGCTGGCGATGAGCCTGTATGTGAAGCCCGAAGGCGCGGAAATCGGCGAGTTCGTGCCGGGCTTCGAAATCGGCAACTACGCCACGGTGCTCGCCGCCTACTGGCCCGAGCTGCTGCGTTCCTTTGGCTTCGCGCTGATCGCCACCGTGCTGGCCCTGCTCATCGGCTTCCCGATGGCCTACCTGGTGGCGGTCCGCCTGCGCGAGAAATCGCTGCTGCAGGGCATCTTGCTGGTGCTGCTGATCGCCCCGTTCTTCTCCAGCTTCATCCTGCGCACCCAGGCCTGGAAGCAGATCCTGGCCGACGAGGGGTTCATCGCGCAGACACTGAAGTTCCTCGCGATCCTGCCGGCCGACGGGCACCTGACCGCCACGCCGATCGCGGTGGTCGCCGGCTTGACCTATAACTTCCTGCCGTTCATGGTGCTGCCGATCTACGCGAACCTGGGCCGGCTGGACACCCGCCTGCTCGAAGCCTCGGGGGATTTGTACGCCAGCCCGATCACCTCGTTCTTCAAGGTGACCCTGCCGATGAGCGCCCCGGGCGTCTTTGCCGGCACCCTGCTGACCTTCATCCCGGCCGCCGGCGACTACGTCAATGCGGCCTTGCTGGGCAATAACCGCAATACGACAATGATCGGCCAGGTGATCGACTCCAGGTTCTTCAAGGTCATCGATTACCCCGGCGCCTCGGCCCTGAGCTTCGTGCTGATGGTCTCGATCCTGATCCTGGTCACGATCTATATCCGCCGCTTCGGCACCAAGGAGCTGATGTAGCATGAAGCAGAAAATTGGACGCTGGTTCATTCCTGCTGTCGGCGGGCTGGCCTTCATCTACCTCCTGGTCCCGATTGCCTACATCTTCGTGTTCTCCTTCAACGATGCGGGCCGCACCAACCTGGAATGGCGCGGCTTCACCCTGGCGAATTGGCAGAACCCCTGCGGCGCGCCGGCAGTGTGCGAGTCGCTGGTGCACTCGCTGCAGGTCGGCACGGTGGCCACCATCGTCGCCACCGCCCTGGGCACGCTGATCGCCATCGGCCTGGTCCGCTACAAGTTCCGTTTTCGCAAGCTCACCGATGTGCTGATCATCCTGCCGCTGGCGACGCCGGAAGTGGTGCTCGGCGCGTCGCTGCTGGCGCAGTTCCTGAACCTCGGTTGGGAACTGGGCTACACCACCATCGTGATCGCCCACATCGTGTTCTGCATGTCCTTCGTGATCGTCACGGTCAGGGCGCGGGTTTCCTCGCTGGACCCGCGATTGGAGGAAGCCGCCGCCGACCTCTATGCCTCGCCGCGCACGGCCTTCTGGAAGGTAACCTTCCCGTTGCTGCTGCCGGGCATCGTGGCCGCTGCGCTGTTGTCCTTCGCGATGAGCTTCGACGATTTCATCATCACGAACTTCAACTCCGGCACTTTCCAGACCTTCCCGAAGTTCATCTATGTGGCAGCGACCCGTGGCATTCCAGCCCAGGCGAATGTCATCGGCTCGGCGATGTTCATCCTCGCCCTGCTCGTGGTGGTCATCGGGCAGGTGATCAGCTACCGCAAGAAGAAGCAGCTGGAAAATTCCTAGCTGCCCCGGAATCCGTGCCCAGGTCCGCGCTCCAGGAGCGCGGGCCTTTGGCATGCCCCGCGTGCCGGTCCGCCAAGTCCATCGGGAGATCCTGGCCTGGTACGGAGTGTGGGCATGCGCATCGGCCGGTGGCAGTTCTTCCGCTTCAACGCAGGAAGCGTGCCAGCGGAAAGCGTCCGAGACGAGAGCCCATTAGGATGGCTAGCGGAAGGAAATATTGGCACAGAGCTGAATTATGGGCATCTGACATATAGTAAATACTTAGCTTTACGGTATGTACCCTACTGTTTGATACATTCCCGGCCCGATAATTGCAGTTCTCGAAACGATTGGAAACTTCATGAGTGATAAGCCAGTTTGGCTCTCTCAGCCTGAACGCGACGCCTGGCTTGGACTACATGCGGTCATGACTTTGCTGCCGGCTGCCCTGGATTCCGATCTGCAGGGACTGGAAGGCATCACGCTTTTCGACTATCACATGCTCGCCATGCTCTCCGAGGCCAAGGACCACCAGCTGACGATGACGACACTGGCCTCGCATACCAGCGCCTCGCTGTCACGGCTGTCGCATGTGGTGAAGAAGCTGGAGAAGCGCGGCTGGGTAATCCGCGAGCAGTCTGCGGAAGACGCCCGTGTGAAAATCGCCTCATTAACGCAAGAAGGGTGGGAAGCTGTGCGGCACATGGCGCCTCATCACGTCGCCTCGGTGCGCGGGCTGCTCTTCGATACCCTTGATGACAAGGATGTTAAGGATCTTACGCGGATCACGCGCAAGATCACGACATCGCTCGATGCTGATCATTGGATCCTGAACTCAGAGAATTCCGATTTGGAACACTGAGAAATTCTCGATAAGCTAATCAGGCGTTAATCGCGTGTGTTGCTATGCCGTCTGACGGCAGAACGACTGCGCGTTGCCCGTAATACCGAATATCGTGGCCAACTGAGTACGGGGAAATTGCTCGACCGGTTGCGAAGTTCACCGACTTACATACTTTAAGGCTCTTCGGTTGGTTCTCACCCAGCCTGGTTACCTTCCTAGTGTGCAGTATTAACGGTGTTTCACTGGTTGGCGGGACTCATAACGCATCAAGCCGTGTCGATATTTAGGTATGGGCACTGTGCGCGAGTACCGCCGAATTTTACTACTAACTAACTGAGGAGTGATCATGGCAGCTGTTTGCCAGGTAACCGGTACTACTCCGGCCTTCGGACATAGCATCTCCCACTCGCACCGTCGCAACAAGCGTCGTTTCGATCCGAACATCCAGAAGAAGACCTACTACGTGCCTTCGCTGCGCCGTAAGGTGACCCTGACCCTGTCGGTCAAGGGCATCAAGGTAATCGATGCTCGCGGTATCGACGCTGTTATTGCTGACCTGATTGCGAAGGGTGTGAAGCTCTAAACATGGCAAAGAAGGATAAGGACGTACGTCCGATCATCAAGCTGAAGTCCACCGCTGGAACCGGTTTCACTTACGTAACCCGTAAGAACCGTCGTAACAACCCTGACCGCATGGTCATGAAGAAGTACGACCCGGTAGTCCGCAAGCACGTAGAATTCCGAGAGGAGCGCTAAGACATGGCCAAGAAGTCCAAGATCGCAAAGAACGAACAGCGCAAGGTCATTGTCGAGCGTTACGCTGCAAAGCGCCTCGAACTGAAGAAGACCCTGGTTGATCCAAACGCAACCGACGAAGCTCGTGAAGCTGCACGCGTAGGCCTGCAGAAGCTTCCACGCAACGCTTCCCCAGTGCGCGTCCGCAACCGCGACGCCATCGACGGTCGCCCACGCGGTACCTTCCAGAAGTTCGGCATCTCCCGTGTTCGCTTCCGCGACATGGCACACCGTGGTGAGCTTCCGGGCATCACCAAGTCTTCCTGGTAAGACCTGCAAGTCTTTTGACTTAGCAAGCCGCCTTCCCGTTTCGGGAGGGCGGCTTCGCCTTTTAACGCCGCCACCACCGGCGTTTCGGAGGCGCTTGCTCTTCCTGCGGTGCAGGTTTCTCCGCGCGGCGCTGTTGCCAGCCAAGCACCTCGGCAGTGGAATTGCGCATGGCGGTGATCACCGGCGGTCCGCCCAGCAGCTGGCGCCGTGCCTCAATGATGCGGGCATTGAAATCCTCGATATGCTCCCGCACCGCACGCTCAGTGGGCAAGCGGTCCAGGGTTTGCTCCATCTGCTCATCTTCAACCCGCAAGGTCAGCGCAGGTGGCCCCAGGCCGGTGAGCTGCTCGCGGCGCATCATCGACTTCAGCCACCAGTCGGGATCATCGTTGCTGGTGATGTGGTCGATCTTCTGTCCGGCGAGAGCCAGATTGTCGAAGTCGCCGCGGGCGAAGGCCTCATCGAGCACCGAGTTGGCCACCTCCCAGGCCTCGTTCTCGGCATGCAGCTGCAGGGGAGTCTTCTGCTTCTCAACGGGAGCCATCCCGGTGGCCTGCGCATACTCATCCACCGGCAGCGGCTTGCTGTCCTGCTTCATCTTGTACCGGGCCGCATTCAGCGCGGCATCGTCATGCTCCATCTTCCAATGATCCCACCGCGGGCTGGAACCCGGCAATGCGCCTGCAGGCTTTCCAGAGCCATCCACGCAGGAGCTGGGCGAATAAAACCAATCCTCGAGGGTCCGGGCGGATCGCCGAAGACCATGGGCACCACATGCTGCTGCGAGGTCGCTGGGGGTTTGGCTCAACTGCCATGTCCCACCGGCATTCGAGCGCCGGCCCTGTAGTAGCGTGTAACCATGAAGCCAGCGACCCCCTATCCGCAACCCGCAGCCGACATCTACGCGAACCGGAAGCGGTGGGCGCCACTGGGCCACGGCAAGACCGTCGTAGTGACCGGCGCGAATAGCGGCCTCGGCTTCTTCGCCAGCCTCGGCCTGGCGCAGGCCGGTGCCCAGGTCATTCTTGCCTGCCGCAACCAGAGCCGCGCAGAACATGCGATGGAGCAGATCCGGCGGCGCGTGCCGGGGGCCCGCGTCGAATTCATGCAGTATGACTCCTCGCGCATTGAATCTGCCATGGGACTGGCGGCCGAGCTGCGCAATCGGCCACTGGACGCGCTGATCGCCAACGCCGGGATCATCAGGGCGCCGCGGGAACGCCAAGCGGGCCTGCTCGGTTACGAGCTGACCATGAGCACCAACTTCATCGGGCACGCACGATTGGCCGGCGAACTCGCCGACCGCTTCAGCCAGCCGATGCGGTTCATCGGCCTGGGGTCGATGTCCACCCGAATGCTGGCCACCGATCCGCAGAATCTGGCCTTGGCCCGCGATTATCATCCCTACCGCGCCTATGTGCAGTCCAAGGCGGCAGTGCAGGCGTTCACCCTGGCCCTGGACCACCGGCTGCGCCAGCTGGAACTGCCGGCCCGTGCGCTGGCGATCCATCCGGGATATGCGCTCTCCGGGCTGTCCCCGCAGGTGCCCAGCATCAATGATCCGGACTACACCAAGCGGCTGATCGGCCAATTGCAGGCCGGTTTCGCGCAGGGCAAACATGAAGGAGCCGTGGCCTTGGTCGAAGCGGCCTTGGCACCTGAATTGGATGCCGCGCCACGAGGCTGCTACCTGGGTCCGAAATACCTGATGAAGGGCCCAACGGTACTGGCCAGCCCGGCGAAAGAGACCCGCGGCAAAGAGCTGCAAGGCAAAGCCTGGGAGCTGTTCGTGAAGGCAAATGAGGGACTCGATCCGTTCGCGCTGTAGGTCCCGGGTGAACTTTCACACCTTCGATTTGGCTAAAAATTCAGCAGAATCCGCATGATGATGCACTTTTTGTCGCCGCCAGCTGGTAAGTTCAACTCTTGATAAGTCCGTGCGACCGCGCGGCGTCCGGGCCCGGAACAGGGTCTTGGATCACTAGTCCAGGAGGACCATACATTGGCTATGAACCGTAGCGAACTTGTTGCTGCTGTTGCAGCGAAGACCGAAAACTCCCAGGTTGCCGTCAACGGTGTTCTGGATGCAGTCTTCGAGGTTTTCGTCGACCAGATTTCCAAGGGTGAGAAGGTGTCGATCCCAGGTTGGTTGGCTGTAGAGCGCACCGATCGTGCAGCTCGTACCGGCCGCAACCCGCAGACCGGTGAAGCAATCCAGATTCCTGCTGGCCACTCGGTCAAGCTGACCGCTGGTTCGAAGCTGAAGGCTGCTGTAGCCAAGAAGTAAGCTTCCTGTAGAGCTTTGCGCAAGGCCCGCCATCCGTCCTCGGTTTGGCGGGCCTTGCCGCGTTAAGCAGCGTTGCAAAAGCTTTCATTCAGCTCGAAAATGGTGCCGTTGAGCCAAGAAATCTGCAATTAGTTGAAAAAATCCCGGTTTTCCGCCCGTTTTCCGGCGTTTCAGGGCAAAACGTTTGATATGTTCTCACTGATAAGTCCGTGCGACCGCGCGGCGTCCGGGCCCGGCAGAGGGCCTTGGATCACTAGTCCAGGAGGACCATACATTGGCTATGAACCGTAGCGAACTTGTTGCTGCTGTTGCAGCGAAGACCGAAAACTCCCAGGTTGCCGTCAACGGTGTTCTGGATGCAGTCTTCGAGGTTTTCGTCGACCAGATTTCCAAGGGTGAGAAGGTGTCGATCCCAGGTTGGTTGGCTGTAGAGCGCACCGATCGTGCAGCTCGTACCGGCCGCAACCCGCAGACCGGTGAAGCAATCCAGATTCCTGCTGGCCACTCGGTCAAGCTGACCGCTGGTTCGAAGCTGAAGGCTGCTGTAGCCAAGAAGTAAGCTTCCTGTAGAGCTTTGCGCAAGGCCCGACCCGCTCCGGAGAAATCCAGGAGTCAGGGACGGGCCTTTCGCTTTATCTGATGCCATTTGGGCAGCGTTTGAGACATACTTCTACTTCGCGTAGAATCAGCCATGATTGAAGATTTCCACTAAGAATGGCTGCCCACCGTGTCACAGAAACCCGCTGCCCGCGTGCTGCGCGGCTGGTTAGCGGCAAGCGTGTGCACCTGGACAGCCTTTGCCGCCCATGCCCACAGCGCACCGACCGCGCTGTCGGTCGTGGCCATGGTGCTGATCACCTGCGTTTCCGCGGCGATCAGCGTTGTGCTGGTTGGCCGCAAATTCTCCCTGTGGGCGACCAGCTTGGTTGTGCTGCTCAGCCAAGGGCTCTACCACCTGAGCCTGTCGGTGATGAGCCACCCGAGCGGCGATCTTTCCGGCATGGAGCACGTCCATCATGCGGGACGAAATCTGGAGCTGGCGCAGAACATCACTGCGCAGTACGCCAACGTGCATACCGAATCGATGCTCTACGCCCACGTGCTGGCCGCGTTCGCCAGCATTGTGGTGCTCAACGGCGGTGAACGCCTGCTCAAGGTCTTGGGCGGCTGCCTCACCCTGTCAACGGCTCGGCGGATCCTCGCGCGCATTCGCGTGCAGGCTCCTGCTGCCCGGCCGCTTCGCGCCTACTTCCCCTTGCGCTTCCAACCCAAGCTGGCGCAACTGGGAAGGCTGCCGGAGCGCCGTGGTCCTCCCTGCTTCATTCTTGCCGCCTGAGTAAAGAATCGAAGCGCCCCGACAGGGGCTTGGAAGGAAAACCATGACCGTAGCAACCAAGAAGTTCTCGCGCGTGATCGCCGTACTGGCGCTCTCCCTGCTGGCCTTTGCCAGCTCGATTAGCGCGGCCAACGCCCACGACCAGCTGATCGGCTCCACCCCGAAGGACGGCGCCACCGTCAAGCAGGCCCCGGAAGACATCACCCTGGAATTCTCCGGTGTGCTCCAGAGCCTATCCGGCGTGGACTCCACGGTGGTCTCGCTGACCCTGGATGGGGAAAAGATCGACACCGAAGCGCAGACCAAGGGCACCAAGGTCACCGTCACCCCTGCACAGGAACTGGCCAACGGGGAGTACCAGCTGACCTACCGCGTGGTGTCCTCTGACGGGCACCCGATCGAGAACAAGATCGGCTTCAGCATCGACGCGCCGCAGGCCGAACCGACCCTGGTCAGCTCCAGCGAGCCAGCCGCTCCAAGCGAGACTGCCGGCTCCGCTGACGAGGAACGAGGCCAGAACCCGGTCCAGGAACTGGGCAGCTCGGTGAGCCCGGTCATCTGGGTGATCATCGGCGTGGTCATCCTCGGCGGTGCGCTGGGCGTGCTAGCCAAGTTCATGCGCCAGTCCAAGTAACCCCCCACTCTTCCGGTGCGCCAGAGGCCACCGCTGCCTTTGGCGCGCCTGCACACCGATTTTGAAAGCTTGAGAACATGAAATTCCTAAAGACTTCTGCACTGGCCTTGGGCCTCACACTGCTGCTGGCCGGCTGCGCGCAGGGCGCTGGCTCACCCGCACCGGGCAGCGAGCAGCAACCCGTCCGGCAGGCTGAAGCGCTGACTACGAGCGAGACCTGGGCAAAGGCCGCCGAATCCGGCATGAGCGCGGCGTTCGGCATCCTGCATAACACGTCGGCCACGCCGATTGCGCTGCACCAGATCAGCAACGCGCAGGGCGACGAGATCCAGATCCACGAAATGCGCGGCACCGGCAAGACGATGGCGCAGCTCGAAGGGGACCTGGTGATCGAACCCGGGAAGGACGCGGTGCTGGCACCGGGCGGCAACCACCTGATGTTCATGGACCTGCAACAGCCGCTGGTGGCCGCCCAGACGGCGAGGCTTACGCTGGAGTTCGCCGACGGGTCGAGCACCGAGGTCGATTTCCCGATCCGCAACTTCGACGGAGCCAAGGAAAGCTACGACGAGCATGCCGGGCATTAGCGTGGACCGCCGGGCGCTGCTGGGCACCACTGCGGCCGCCGCGCTGGGCGGGATGCTCACCGGGTTCGGCACCGGCAAGCTCAGCGTGCCAGCGGCCAGCGCCGCTGAGCCTGGCTACCGCCCGTTCTACGGCAAGTACCAGTCGGGGATCCTCGATCGCCAGCAGGCCCACGCGGTGTTCGCCGGATGGGATCTGCACTGGCGCGAAGGGTCGAAGAAGGACCAGCTGCGCGCGATCCTGCAGATGATCACCGATGATGCGGCCAGGCTGGCCAGCGGCCGCGGAGTGCTGGCCGACACCGAACCGGAAATGGCGCAGCCCGGATGCGAGCTGACGCTCACCGTGGGGCTGGGCCAGAGCCTGCTCGATGTGGCCGGGCACGGGCAGATCGGCACGTTGCCGCATTTCGCCGGCGACCAGCTCGAACAGCAGTACGGGCAGTGCGATCTGCTGATCCAGTTCTGCGCGCAGGATCCCACGGTGCTGCAGCATGCAGTGCGGGCGGTATCCAAGAACCTGCGCGGCCTGGCCTCCCGGCGCTTCGCCCAAACCGGGTTCGCAAGCCCTGGCGTGCACGGGTTCCGCAACCTGTTCGGCCAGCTGGACGGCGTCAACAACCCCGAGGGGGAGGTGCGCGCGGAAGCGGTGTTCGGCCAGCCGGGCTGGATCGAGAACGGGACCACGCTGGCGCTGCGCAGGTTCGAAATGGACCTGGACGGCTGGGACGAGGTGGACGCCGCAGGACGCGACCACGCGCTGGGCCGGCGGCAGGCCGACGGCTCGCCGCTGTCCGGCGGCAGCGTCGATGACCCGGTGGACCTCGCAGCAGTCAATGGGCTCGGGCTGCCGGCGATCGCGGCCAACGCCCACGTGGCGCTGGCCAGGCCGGGCAGCGCCGATGAAGTCATGCACCGGCGGGGCTACAACTTCGCCGGGCAGGCTTCGGGCCTGCTGTTCGCCAGCTACCAGCGCGACCCGGCAACCAGCTTCATCCCGGTGCAGCACCGGCTGGCGGCCGCGGATGCGCTGAACACCTGGCTGAAGCCGGTGGGATCAGGGCTGTATGCGATCCTGCCCGGGGTGGCTGAAGGCGGCTATCTGGGGGAGCAGCTTCAAATGTGAGATGCGCCCAACCCGCCCGGCCGCACGGTGACCGGCCGGGCGAAGAATGAGATGATGAGAAGGTTATGGATACACAGCGTACGGTTTCAGTTGCCCGCTTCATCCTGCCCGGAATCCTCGCCGCGGCGGTGGCCTTCCTGGCGGCGGTGTTGTTCACCGGGATCGCCCGGCCGGCGGAATTGGCCGATCCCGGGGCGTTCGTGCGCTGGTCGCTGCCCATCGCCCGGGCCATCCACCACGCCTCGATGGCGCTGAGCATCGCAGCACTGGTGTTCGCCGCGGCGATCATCCCGCGGGCCGCCAAGGTGACCCGCGATACCGAAGGGGACGCCCATCCGGCATTCACCCGCACGATGAATATCGCCGCCGGGGCGGCGGTGGTGTGGACGCTGTCCGCGGCCACCGTCATGCTGCTGACCTTCTGGGACCTGGCAGGCATCCCGATGAGCATGGACCCGCAGTACTCGGCAGCGATCCTGGACTACATCCTGTCGATCACCACCGGCCGGGCCTGGGCCTGGATGGTGGTGATCGCCGCGATCACCAGCTCGCTGGCGCTGGCCGTGCGCTCCAAGACCACGGTGGGGCTCAGCGCCCTCTTCTCGCTGTTCGGCATCCTGCCGCTGGCGTTCATCGGCCACGCGGCCGGGGGAGACGACCACTTCGCCGCGGTGAACTCCATCGGCCTGCACCTGCTCGCCGTGGTCCTCTGGTTCGGCGGCATCATGGTGCTGGCCCTGCTCGCCCCGACGCTGGGAGGCGAAGCGCCAGGCCGGGTCCGCGGGCAGGTGCTGGCCGGGGTGGTGCTCAAGCGCTATTCGGCGCTGGCTACCTTCGCGGTATTCCTGATGATCGGCTCCGGGCTGGCCTCCGCGGTCATCCGTATCACCGACTGGGACCAGTGGCTGACCCCGTATGGAACCCTGGTGATCGTGAAGCTGCTGATCACCCTGGCACTGGGCATGCTGGGCCTGTGGCATCGGCGGATGGTGATCCCGAAGCTGCTGGAGGGCAAGTTCACCGCGCTGCGCGCGGCCTGGCAGGTCGTGGCCGCGGAGGTCGTCCTGATGGCCGCAGTGATGTCGGTGGCCACCGTGCTGGCGCGCACCGCTCCGCCGACTTCCGACGCCCCGCCGGCCGAAGCGACCCCGGCGCGACTGCTCACCGGCTATGACCTGCCACCGGCTCCGGACACGGCCGCCTGGTTCACCACCTGGCGGATGGACTGGATCTGGGTGGCGGTCTGCCTGTTCGGCCTGGCCGTGTACCTGTGGGCGTTCATCAAGCTCGCCCGCCGCGGGGACAAGCCCAGCGTGCTGCGCCTGGCAAGCTGGATCGTCGGCCTGTTCGCGCTGTTCTACGTGACCAGCGGCGCGGTGGCGGTGTACGGCAAGATCCAGTTCTCCACCCATATGGTCGACCACATGTCGCTGACCATGATCGTGCCGATCTTCCTGGTCCTGGGCACGCCGGTCACGCTGCTGCTGCAGGTGCTGCCTTCGCGCGCCGATGGCACCCGCGGCCCGCGCGAATGGATCCTCTACCTGGTGCACTCGCGCTACTCGAGGGTGATCACCCACCCGATCTTCGCGGCCGTGAACTTCGCCGGGTCGATTGTGGTCTTCTACTTCACCCCGCTGCTCGAACCGGCCATGCGCTACCACGCCGGCCACGAGCTGATGAACCTGCACTTCCTGCTCACCGGCTACCTGTTCGCCCTGTCGCTGGTGGACGCCGACCCGGTTCCCAAGCGCTACCCGTACCCGATGCGCCTGGTGGTGCTGCTGGCCACCGTCGCCTTCCACGCCTTCTTCGGCGTGGCGCTGATGAGCACCGAAACCCTGCTGGCCCCCGACTACTTCGGGAACATGGGCCGCACCTGGGGCGGCACCGCGCTGGAGGACCAGGTGGTGGGCGCCGGGGCGATGTGGGCGATCGGCGAGGTGCCGACGCTGGTGCTGGCGATTTTCGTGGTCATCTCCTGGCTGCGCCAAGACAAGAAGGACACCAAGCGCTACGACCGCCAGGCCGAGCGCGACAACGATGCCGAGCTGGCTGCCTACAACGAAATGTTCGCCCGCTACAAGCAGGCCGACCGAAGGGACCCCCGTGCCTAGCATCAAGAAGATCCTCGCCTCCTCGCTGATGGCCTGCGCGCTGCTCGCTGCCACCGCCTGCTCCGCGGAGCAGGAGATGCCGCAGGACGAGACCCACAAGATCGCCGTGCAGGGCACCGCGACGCCCAGCGCCTCCGAGCAGGCTGAAGAGCCTGCGGAAATGACCACCGCGCAGGTGGCCACCACCGCCGGGGCCGTGATGGCCGCCGAGCTCGGCTTCCCGGCCAGCGCGAAGATCCAGGGAAAGGACCTCGAATCCCTGGCCACGCCGCCCACCGACACGCTCAAGGACATCGTGGTGCTGCCGGCCCAGTGCTCGGCCCCGATCGAGGATTTGAACTGGTCGCCGGTGCAGCTGGGCACCGAGGCGGCGCGCACCGACTTCACCAACGAGAACCAGTCGATCACCGGTTCGGTGGAGGTCGCCAAGCTCGGCGATAAGGCGGCCAAGGTCGCGGCGCACAACAAGAACGTAGCCACCATCCTGGACGAATGCAAAACCGTGAAGCTCAACGGCCTGGATTACCGCGAGACCCTGAAGTTCTCGGATCCCGGCGTGCCGGAAGCCGACTCGGCCCTGTACTACAGCCGCGACGGGCAGTATGCGCAGGATTCGCTGGTGCTGATCAAGAGCACCGATCGGTACGCGGTGATGGTTTCCTTCATGTCCACCACCTCGCTGCAGGATGCCACCTTCAACAAGGTGGCCACCAGCATCATGGACACCGTGCTCGCGCAGCTGCCCTAGCGGGAATACCCGGCCCGGGCCGGTGGTTGCACCAGCAAGAACTTCACACTTTTCTCAATGTTGCTTAACACCGTTCGCCCGTTCGGGCGGCGGTGGCAGATAATTGAGGTTCGAATTGCCGCAGCCGCGGCGACAGCGAAAGGACCACCATGAGCACTTCCGAATCCGTCCGCGCCAATTACAAGGTGCGCGCCAGCGAGCTGCTGGGCCGGAACTGGCTGAATACCGGCGGCAAGCAGCTGGATCTGGATGCCTTGCGCGGCAAGATCGTGATCCTGGACTTCTGGACCTTCTGCTGCATCAACTGCCTGCACGTGCTCGACGAGCTGCGCCCGCTGGAGGCGAAGTACTCGGATGTGCTGGTCACCGTCGGCGTGCATTCGCCGAAGTTCGAGCACGAAGCGGACCCGGATGCGTTGGCCGCAGCCGTGGAACGCTATGAGATCCACCACCCGGTGCTCGATGACCCGGAGCTGGTCACCTGGCAGGCCTATGGGGCGCGCGCCTGGCCAACCCTGGTGGTGCTGGACCCCGAAGGCTACATCGTCGCCCACCTCTCCGGCGAAGGCCACGCCCAGGGCCTGGGCTCGCTGATCGAGGAACTGGTGGCTGAGCACGAAGCCAAGGGCACGCTGCACCGCGGCAACGGGCCGTACGTGGCTCCCGAGGCCCGCGAAGGCGACCTGCGCTTCCCGGGCAAGGCCATCGCCCTGGCCAACGGCAACTTCCTGGTGGGCGACTCGGGCCACCACCGGCTCGTCGAGCTGGCCGCGGATCTGTCCGTGGTGCGCACCATCGGCTCCGGGGTGAAGGGCTACGCCGATGGCGACGCGCAGACCGCCCAGTTCAACGAGCTGCAGGGGCTGGCCGCGCTGCCGGCCGAGCTGGCCGCGGAACTCGGCTATGACGTGGTCGTCGCCGACACCGTCAACCACCGCCTGCGTTCGGTCAACCTCGCCACCGGGCAGGTGGGCACCCTGGCCGGCAACGGCGTGCAGCGCCTGCTGGACTCGGAGAACGCCCGCCAGGAAGTCCAGCCAACCGAGCTGGGCACCGACGCGCTGAACATTTCGCTGTCCTCCCCATGGGATGTGCTCTACCACCCTTCGGGCAAGATCATCATCGCGATGGCCGGCACCCACCAGATCTTCGCCTTCGACCCGCGCACTTCGGCGGTGTCGGTCTTCGCCGGCACCGGCCTGGAAGGGCTGGCCGACGGGGCGCCGGACCAGGCCTGGTTCGCCCAGTCCTCGGGCCTGGCCCTGGATGGCGAGAACGTGTGGATCGCCGATTCGGAAACCAGCGCCCTGCGCTGGATCGAGGTCGAGGACGGCCAGGCCCAGTCGGTGCACACCGCGGTGGGCACCGGGCTGTTCGACTTCGGATTCCGCGACGGCGACGCCGAGGCGGCGCGCCTGCAGCACCCGCTGGGCGTTGCGGTGCTGCCTGACCACTCGATCGCGATCGCCGACTCGTACAACGGGGCGGTGCGCCGCTTCGACCCGGCCACCAAGACCGTTTCCACCCTGGCCAAGGGGCTGAAGGAGCCGGCCGACGTGCTGGTGGACACCACCGTGGACGGCGACCCGGTGCTGCTGGTCGTGGAGACCAACACCCACCAGCTGGTGCGCATCCCGATTCCTGCCGAGGCCCTGGTGGTGGATGAAGGCGCCAGCCAGACCCAGCGCCCCAAGACCCGCGTGCAGGCCGGAAAGCACGAGATCCTCGTGCGCTTCGCCGCGCCGAAGGGGCAGAAGCTCGATGACCGCTGGGGCGATCCGACCCAGCTGAAGATTTCGGCCAGCCCGGAGGAGCTGCTCCTCGACGGGGCCGGCACCTCGGTGGGCCTGACCCGCACCCTGGAGCTGAACCCGGAGGTGGCCGACGGCGTGCTGCACATTACCGCCCGCGCGGCGGCCTGCGACGGCGAGCCGGGCGGCGAGATCCCGGATCACGCGGCCTGCCACCTGTACCAGCAGGACTGGGGCATCCCGGTGATGCTGGACGCGGACGGCGAGAACAAGCTGCTGCTGGACCTGCGTGGCGTGAACTAGAAAAAGGCGCACCCGAGGGTGCGCCTTTTTCATGCCCGGCGAAAGATGGCATCACAGCGATAATCTGAGGAAACCTCAGCATTTTCCTGCCCAAGTAGCTAGACTGGAGGGCGGGAGGAGTCGGAGGGATCCGGCGATATGTATGGCGTCGAAAATGTTCCGTGCACTGGAAATACCAAACTACCGGTTGTGGGTGATCGGCGCGCTGGTCTCCAATATCGGAACCTGGATGCAGCGCGTGGCCCAGGACTGGCTGGTGCTCACCGAGCTCACGGACCACGATGCGGTGGCCACCGGCATCACCACAGGCCTGCAATTCCTGCCGGTGCTGCTGCTGGGCCCCTATGCCGGACTGATCGCCGACCGCTTCAACAAGCGCCGGCTGCTGATCTTCACCCAAAGCTTCATGGGAGCCTGCGCCCTGATCCTCGGCCTGCTGGTAGTCACCGGCACCGCGCAGCTCTGGCATGTCTATGTGCTGGCCACCCTGCTGGGCATCGGGTCCTCCTTCGACGCGCCGGCACGCCAGGCATTCGTCTCCGAAGTGGTCCCCGGCTCCCATCTGGCCAACGCGGTGGCGTTGAACAGCGCGAACTTCAACCTGGCCCGGCTGGCCGGTCCAGGCGTGGCCGGCGCGGTCATCGCCCTGGTCGGCACCGGTCCGGCCTTCCTGCTCAATGGCGCTTCCTTCCTTGCGGTGATCTCCTCGCTGGTGTTCATGCGCAAGGACGCGCTGAACCCCTCCAAGCCGGTAGAGCGGGCCAAGGGGCAGGTGCGCGAAGGCATGGCCTATGTGAAGAATCGCAAGGACCTGCTGCTGATCTTCTTCCTGGCCGGGGTAATCGGCACCTTCGGGCTGAACTTCCAGATGACCAACGCGCTGATGGCCACCGAGGTTTATGGGGTGGGAGCCGGGGAGTACGGGATCCTGGGCTCCATCATGGCAGTGGGCACCTTCGGCGGAGCGCTGCTGGCGGCGCGGCGGTCGGCTCCGCGCTGGCGCTACTTGATCGGCGGGGGCGTGTTCTTCGGCATCGCCGGGGTCGCCAGCGCGTGGATGCCCAACTACATCGCGTTCGCGCTGGTGCTGATCCCGGTGGGACTGGGGTCGCTGACCTTCCTGAACAGCTGCAACACCATGGTGCAGACCTCGGTGCCGCCGCAGTACCGGGCGCGCGTGCTGGCGCTGTACCTGATGGTGGTGATGGGTGGAACGCCTATCGGCTCGCCGCTGATCGGCTGGTTCGCTGAACTCTTCGGGATCCAGATCGCCGTGACCATCGGGGCCGGGCTGTCGTTGGCCGCCAGCCTGGCGGCGCTGCTGGTCTGGCAGAAGTTCAAGACCAACGCGGTGCCGCTGCGCAATCAGTTCCGCGAACTGCTCGGGCGCTAGCCGGCCACCTGTTCGCCGCCGGCCACCGGAACCACCGACACCTCGGTGGTGCTGGTAGTCAGCTGTGCGGTGAAGGAGTAGTCCTCCTTGACGGTCTTCTTCGCCTTGGCGCCGGTGCGCAGATCCTGCTCGGTCAAGGTCAAGGTGGCGGTGGTCTTCAGCGGGGAGAGCACCCAGGCGCCGTTGTAGTAGTTCACTTCAATGGCCGGGTACTTCGAAATGGACCAGTCGATAGTTGCCGGGTCCACGCGCGCGGAGGTGTTGTAGGCGAACGGGCAGCCCGAGGGCATCAGAACCTGCTCTTCGGCGCAGTCGTTGAGGTACTTCTTCACCTTCGTGTTGATGGCGGCGATGAATTCCTTGGTCGGCTCCGTCTTCAGCGCGATCTCCACCGGTTCCGCGGCAGGCTTGGTGACCACTATGCCTCGGGTGTCGGCCGTGAAGTTCTTGGTGCTGAAACTCGCGTCGAGGATCGCAGGGTAGAACACCGGCAGGGTGCTCACGCCGGCGGACAGCGGGATCTTCTGCTCGTTGACCGTGACCTCGTTGACGGTGTTGGCCTTGATCTTCACGCTGGGCAGCGTGCTCGGCTCGAAGGCCCACTTGTCGAACAGCAGCCAGGATTTGCCGGCATGGCGCAGCGTGTAGGTGGATTCCTTCTCCACGCCGTGGGCCTTGTAATGCGCGGTGACGGTGCGCAGCTGCTCGTCGCCGTCGACCGGCTGGGCCTTGTGCGTGGTGAATTCCGTAATCCCGGCCTGGGAGCTCTTGAGCACATCCCCGTCCAGGGCGACCGCATCGCCCTCCGGGATCTGGGCCTGCATCAGGCCCAAGGCCTCGGCGCCTTCGCCCTTGGCCAAATGCTGCTGCAGCGCCTTCACCTGGTGCTGCGGGGAGAAGAGCGTGAGGTTGGCGGCGATCGATCCGGCAATGACCAGAACGATGACTGCCACTGCGGCCAAGGCCCAGCGAAGGGCCAGGCGGACAGCGGAGATCGGCATGGAATTACGAGTGTTCATCAGTAGCTAGGCTATCTGGTTTCCGGGCGCAGTGAGTAAACGGCGTGCTGGAATGGCGGGTAATACTACCGGCGGCGGCGCTTGCGGTTGCCGAAGAAGCCGCGGATCAGCTCCCGGCCAATTACCTTCGCGGCATCCATCGCGATGTCCATCATCGGGTTCTCCTCCTGCCGTGGCCGGCTCTGGCGTGGGGCGCTTTCCCTGCGCGGTTCCGGCCCCGCCTCGGGAACAGCTGGCACCGGCTGCGCGGCCTGTGCTTCGAGCATTTCACGGGCGGAATCGCGATCCACCGCGGCGGAATACTCCGCGGCCAGCGTCGAGCTGCCGCGGACCTGCGCCATCCGCTCCGGGGAGGCTGGCCCGATGGTGGATCCCGGCGAGGACATCCTGGTCCAGCCGACCGGGGTCGGCGCACCCTTCTCGCCGAGCACGGTGACTACCGCTTCGCCGACACCAGCCTGGGTCAGCGCCTCCTGCAGGTCCAGCTCGCCGGAGGGGAAGGTCTTGATGATCTGCTTCAGCGAGCTCTGGTCCTTGGCCGTGAACACGCGCACCGCATGCTGGATGCGGTTGCCCAGCTGGCCGAGCACCTCATCGGGCAGGTCGGTCGGGGACTGGGTAATGAAGAACAGGCCCACGCCCTTGGATCGGATCAGCCGCACGGTGCTGATGATCGCGTCGGTGAACGCCTTGGTCGCATCCTTGAAGAGCAGATGGGCTTCGTCGAGGAAGAACACCAGCTTGGGTTTGTCCAGGTCGCCGGCTTCTGGCAGGTCCTCGAACAGGTCGGCCAGCAGCCACATGAGGAAGGTGGAGAAAAGCATGGGCTGGGAGCTGACCGAGGGCAGTTCCAGGATGTTGATGACCCCAGCGCCGTCGCGCACCTGCAGGAAGTCGGCGGTATCGAACTCGGGCTGGCCGAAGAACTGGTCCAGGCCCTGGGTCTGCATGATGGTGATGCCGCGCTGGATCACCGAGGCGGTGGACGAGGAAACCCCGCCGAGGCCCGCCAGCGCCTTGGCGCCGTCGTCGCTGAGCAGGAAGCTGATGACCGCCTTCAGGTCGCTCAGGTCATCGAGCGGAAGCTTGTTGGAATCGGCGTAGTGGAAGATCAGCTGCAGGCATTCTTCCTGGGTCTCGTTCAGTTCCAGGACGCGGGCCAGCAGGATCGGTCCGAAAGCGTCCACGCTGGCGCGTACCGGAACGCCCTCGCCCTTGCCGCCGAGGCTGAGGAATTCGACCGGGTTGGTGCGGGCGGTGAATTCGTGGCCCAATTCGGCCAGCCGGGCAGTGAGCTTGTCCGACGGTTCGGCAGGCTGCGCGAGACCGGTCAGATCGCCCTTGACGTCGGCCAGGAATACCGGAACGCCGGCTACCGAGAGCTGTTCTGCCATGGTCTGCAGGGTGACGGTCTTGCCGGTGCCCGTGGCGCCGGCGATCAGGCCGTGGCGGTTGAGCATCTTCAATGGCAGGCGGACCTGCGCAGTCGGCTCCGGCTTGCCGTCGATCAGTGCGGCCCCGAGCTCCAGGCACGCGGATTCGAAGGCATATCCTTCAACGAGGCTGGTCAGCAGGGTATTCGATTCCTGTGTCATGGCTTCACTCTATTGCTTTTAGAACGGGTGCAAAAGACGCTGGACGAAACTTTGAGTCCGCGGGTTCCTCGGCGTGCCGAGCACCTGTGCGGCTGGGCCGGTCTCCACGACCACCCCGCCATCCATGAACACCACGGTGTCGGCCACATCCCGGGCGAACGCCAGCTCGTGGGTCACCAGCACCATGGACCAGCCTTCCTGGGCCAATTCCTTGATGACAGTGAGCACTTCGCCGACCAGCTCCGGATCCAGCGCGCTGGTGGGCTCGTCGAAGAGCAGCAAATCAGGCTGCTGCATCAGCGCGCGCACGATTCCTACGCGCTGCTGCTGTCCGCCGGACAGCGAATTCGGGTAGTCATCGGCCTTGGCTTCCAGGCCCACGCGGGCCAGCAGCTTCTTCGCCTCGGCCAGCACCTGGTCCCTGGGACGCTTCTGCACCTCGATCGGACCGATGCTCACGTTCTGCAGGACCGTCAGATGCGGGAACAGGTGGTGCCCCTGGAACACCATCGCAGAGCGATTGCGCAGGATCTGCGCGGACTTGGGCTTCATCCCGGCGCTGAAGGACACTTCCGGGCCGCCGGCGAATCCGACGGAACCGGCATCTGCGATTTCCAGGCCGTTCAGGCAACGCAGGGCGGTGGTCTTACCGGAGCCTGACGGGCCGATCAGGGCCAGCACCTCGCCGGAATGCACGGTGAAGTCGATGCCCTTGAGCACCTGGTTCGCCCCGAACGCCTTGTGCAGGCCGGTGACCGCCAGCAGCGGGGAATTACTTGGCGACATACTTTTCAAGCCTTCCTTCAACAGAGTTTTGCAGGGCCGAAAGCACCAGGCAGATCACCCAGTAGATGGCCGCTGCTTCGCAATAGAGCAGCAGGAACTCATAGGTGGAAGCCGTGATCTCCTGGGCCTTGCGGAACATTTCGGTGACCAGGATGGTGGAGGCCAGCGAGGTGTCCTTGACCAGCGAGATGAACGAGTTCGACAGCGGTGGCACGGCCACCCGGGTTGCCTGCGGCAGGATCAGCCGGTAAAGGGTGCGCGTGCGCGACATGCCAAGGGTGTAGCCGGCTTCCCATTGGCCCCGGGGGACCGAGAGGATTGCCGCACGGATGATCTCAGCGGCGTAGCCGCCGATATTCAGGCTGAAGGCGATGATGGCGCTGGGCCACGGGTCGATGACCAGGCCCACCGAGGGCATGCCGTAGAAGATGACGAACAGCTGCACCAGCAGCGGCGTGCCGCGGATGATGGAGATGTAGATCCGGGCGATCGAGGAGACCACCGGGTTCTTGCTGATCCGCATCAGCGCCATCAGCAAGGCGATGACCAGGCCCAGGGCCATGCTGATCAGGGCCAGCGGAATGGTTGCGGTGATCGCACCGAGGGCCAACGGCCCGAGCGAGTCGAGGAATAATTGCCATTTCGGATCCATGGGCTACCTTTTGCGCAAATGAGACTGGCTCCACGCGTTCTCACGTGTGGAGCCAGTCTACTGATAGTGCTTGCTACTTGCTGACGTCTTCGCCGAAGTACTTCTCGGAGATCTTCGTCAGTTCCCCGTCGGCGCGCAGCTCGTCCAGGGCGGTGTCGATGGCCTTGGCCAGTTCGGTGGAATCCTTTCGCAGGGCGACAGCGGATTCGCTCTTCTGATCGGATTCGGCGGCGATCTTGATGCTGTCATCCGGGTTGGTCTTCTGCGCGTCCAGGAAGGTCAGCTTGTCGTTCACGGTGGCATCGACGCGGCCCTGCTTGAGCAGGGTGATCGACTGGGCCCAGCCTTCAACCGGTTCGACATTCGCACCGGCATCCTTGGCGGTCTCGTAGAAGTTGCTGGTCAGCGACTGCGCGGTGGTCTTGCCCTTGAGCGTGTCGAAGTACGTGATGTCGGTATTGTCGCTCTTGGTCACCACCACGCCGGTGGAGACGGTGTAGGGCTGGGTGAACAGGTACTTCTCTTCGCGTTCAGGGTTGATCGAGACCTGGTTGGCGATGACATCGAAACGGCCGGCATCCAGGCCGGCGAAGATCGCGTCCCACTGGGTCTCCTGGAACTTGACCTCGACGCCCATCTTCTCGCCGACGGCTTCGATCACCTCGACGTCGTAGCCGGTCAGCTCGCTGCCCTCATGGTAGGAAAAGGGGCGGTACGTGCCTTCGGTGCCCACGGTCAGCACGCCGGAATCCTTGACCTTCTTCAAGGTGTCGCCGGTTGCGGCCGTGGTGCCACCCGATGCGCTGGGGGAGGTCGGCGAGCCGGAGGACCCGCAGGCGCTCAATGACAGGGCGATGATTGTGGCGGCAGCCAGCAGGGGTGCAGTGCGCTTCATGATGACCTCACTAGGGGAGCGGATAGAACCAGTAGTCCATACAACACTCTAGTGATGATCGCTTATTCCTGCGGTGCGAAGTTACCTCAGATTCCGAGGATGATCGCCAGCAGCATCATCAGGGGGATCGCGCAGATGGTGGTGACCAGCACCGTGTCCTTCGCGACGACCACCCCGTGGTCGTAGCGCATGGCCGTCACGAAAATGTTCTGCGCGGTGGGCAGGCCGGCCATGATGACCGAGGCCACCAGCAGCTCTCCACGCAATCCGAACACCCAGTAGGCCAGCACCCAGGCCAGGAACGGGTGCAGGAGCAGCTTGGCTGCCGCGGCGATCAGCACGTCGGCGCGGCGGCCGGATTTCTTCTCCAGCGGCTTGGAGCCCACCAGCGAAATGCCGAAAGCCATGAGCATGGCGGGAATCGAGGCACCGGCAATCAGATCGATGGGTTCAAGCACCATCGAAGGCAGCTCGACGCCGGTCAGGGCCACGACCAGGCCGAGCAGCGACCCGATGATCATCGGGTTCTTCGCGGTAGCCAGCAGCAAGGCGATCGGGGTGGTGCGGTGCCGAGAGGTGGTGGCATCCAGCATCGCCAGATTGACCGGCTGGTAGAGGGCCAGCTGGAAGAGGATGATCGGGGCCGCATAGGACATGTCGCCGAGCACGTACAACGCGATGGGCAGCCCCAGGTTCGCGGAGTTCACCGTGGAGGCGGACATCGCGGCGATGATGCTCTCCGATGCCGGACGCTTCAGCGTCCGCACCGTCGCCAGGTAGTAGATCGCCGCGGTCAAGGCCGCGGACAGCGCAGCCACCCAGAGCAGCGGCCCGAGCACGGAGACCGGATCGGAGTCGGCCAGGGTGGTGAACAGCAGGGCCGGGCTGGCCACGAAGAAGGTGACCCGGCTGAGCACGTGGCGGCCCTGGTCGCCGAGGACCCCGGTGCGGCCCACCAGATAGCCGACGAGAATGACGACCCAGATGATGGAGAAGCCTTCGAGGACTCCGGTCATCGTGCTCCTTCGCTGGCTGCAGGGACAGAAACGCCGGAGCACCATTGGTGCCCCGGCGTTCGCTTGAGCGGGCGACGGGAATCGAACCCGCGTATCGAGCTTGGGAAGCTAGCGCTCTACCATTGAGCTACGCCCGCAGTGCTCCGAGCGGCCTATTGACGGCCCGGGCATCAAAAGCATATCCCACGAATCTTGCGCACCGGCAAACGGCACGGGAAATCGTGGCAAAAGTTACGAAATGCTATTCCGGACGCTTCTGGTTGAGCAGCTGTTCGCGCAAAATCGCCACCCCATCAGCAGGGACTTCGAAGCTGAGCTCGTCGCCTGGGTTCACCACGAAGCCGGTGTTCTCCAATGCGCGCACCACGGTGGCGCCCTGGACCTTCACGCCGTAGGGTGCCATGTCGATGTACGAGGAAGGGATGCGCTCCAGGGTGGTGAAGACCGCTACCACCGCTTCGCCCGAAGGGTTGGTGAGCATCATCGGCTGGGCGTTCTTGTTCTCGCCGGTGACCTCTTCGCGGGAGAGGAAGTACACCTCTGCACTCATGAACGCGCCGATGACCGAACCGGAGAGCTCGGGTTTGTTAAGCCCGGCCTGCAGCATCATCTCGAAGTGCGTTTTGGGCTGAGCCCGCTGCTTGTCCATCGGGGTTTCAATGACCGCATCTGGGCCCTGGGCAGGCTTTTGGTTCTCGTGCGCTTCGGAGGCGTTCTCGTTGCTCATGCATTACAGCATGTCGCGATAAACCCTCAGGTGCAAACGGCGAATGCGGTTAATTCGGGGTAAAGGCATAAAATGGCAGGTGAGCACCCACGATTGAATCAAGGACTGAGCATGCCTGAATTCCGTTATGAGGATCTTCTGCCCATCGGCGAAGACACCACCAAATACCGCAAGATTTCCTCCGAAGGCGTCGAGGTTGTCGCCGGCCCGGACGGGAAGAACTTCCTGAAGGTCGCACCGGAAGCGTTGGAGCAGCTGGCCGAGACCGCGCTGCACGACATCTCGCACTACCTGCGCCCGGCCCATCTGCAGCAGCTGCGCAACATCCTCGACGATGAGGAAGCCAGCCCGAACGACAAGTTCGTGGCCTTGGACCTGCTGAAGAACGCGAACATCGCCGCCGGCGGCATCTTGCCGATGTGCCAGGACACCGGCACCGCGATCGTGATGGGCAAGCGCGGCCAGCGTGTGCTCACCGAAGAGCAGGACGAGATCTCGCTCTCGCGCGGCATCTACAACGCCTATACCCGGCTGAACCTGCGCTACTCGCAGCTGGCCCCGATCACCACCTGGGAAGAGAAGGCCACCGGCAACAACCTCCCGGCGCAGATCGACCTGTACGCCAACACCAAGGACGGCGCTGACACCAGCTACAAGTTCCTGTTCATGGCCAAGGGCGGCGGATCGGCCAACAAGTCCTTCCTGTACCAAGAGACCAAGGCGATCCTCAACGAGAACTCGATGCTGAAGTTCCTCGACGAGAAGCTGCGCTCGCTGGGCACCGCTGCGTGCCCTCCGTACCACCTGTCCATCGTCATCGGCGGCACTAGCGCCGAGATGGCGTTGAAGACCGCCAAGTACGGTTCGGCCAAGTACCTGGACTCGCTGCCCACCGAGGGCGCGATGACCGGCCGCGGCTTCCGCGACACCGAGCTGGAAGACAAGGTCCTGGAGCTGACCCGCCACTTCGGCATCGGCGCCCAGTTCGGCGGCAAGTACTTCTGCCATGACGTGCGCGTGGTGCGCCTGCCGCGCCACGGCGCCTCGATGCCGGTGGCCATCGCCGTATCCTGCTCGGCCGACCGCCAGATGCTGGCCAAGATCACCGAGGAAGGCCTGTTCGTCGAGCAGCTGGAAACCGATCCGGCCCGCTTCATGCCGGACGAATCCCACCCTGCCATCGCGGCCCACGACCACGAGACCGATGGCGTCACCGGCACCGGCGGATCGTCCGTGGTGAAGATCGACCTGAACAAGCCGATGGACCAGATCCTGGCCGAGCTGACCAAGTACCCGGTCAAGACCCGCCTGTCGCTGACCGGCCCGCTGGTTGTGGCCCGCGACATCGCGCACGCCAAGATCAAGGAGCGCCTGGACGCCGGCGAAGAGATGCCGCAGTATCTCAAGGACCACCCGGTGTACTACGCAGGTCCTGCCAAGACCCCTGAGGGCATGCCGTCGGGTTCCTTCGGCCCGACCACCGCAGGCCGCATGGACTCCTATGTCGACCAGTTCCAGGCTGCCGGCGGCTCGATGGTCATGCTGGCTAAGGGCAACCGCTCCAAGCAGGTCACCGATGCCTGCAACACCCACGGCGGCTTCTACCTGGGCTCCATCGGCGGCCCGGCTGCACGACTGGCCCAGGATTGCATCAAGAAGGTCGAGGTGCTCGAATACGAGGAGCTGGGCATGGAAGCGATCTGGAAGATCGAGGTCGAGGACTTCCCTGCCTTCATCGTCGTCGATGACAAGGGCGAGGACTTCTTTGCCGAGACGCTGAAGCCGACCTTCACCGGCATCCCAGTGCGCGCGAAGTAGGACTTCAAGCTGCTAGGAGCCGCCAGCGAAAAGCTGGCGGCTCCTTTTCCAGTTCCGGCTGCTTTATCCCGTCGCCGGGAACCAGGTCCGGGCTTGGCAGCGAATCCTGCCCCGGGGTGGCTACTGTGTGAAGCCGAAGCCCCAGTCGCGGTACGGCGGAAGGAAACGCAGGACCAGCAAGTCCTCGTCCACGACAACATCTTCGCCAGCCTTCTGGGATTCTTCCTTCGGCTTTTCGTCCTTGGCCTTTGCCGGTTCCTTCTCGATGGCAACCTCGGCTTCGCTTTGCTTGGCGCTCTCCATCGAGTCGGCGAGCATCTGGTGGTACTCTTCGAAGGTTTCTGCGCCGGAGGCCAACATTGCTTCGGCGTGCTCGGTTCCGATGTAGCGCACATGCCACGGCTCGTACTTGTAGCCGGTGATCTCTTCCTTGCCCTGCGGATAGCGGATGACCAGGCCGTACTCCACCGCGTGCTCGGCGATCCACAAACCGGCCGGAGTCTGGCCGAACTCTGCCTTCAATTCGGCATGGCTGTTGGTGTAGCCCAGATCCGCGGCCAAACCTAGCTGGTGCTCGCTGGTCCCGGGGCGTGCAGAAATGCGCTCGGCATAGGCAGTGCCGTACTTGGCTTGGTACTGGCTGAACAGCACCGCCTGGCGCTCGTAGGAACGGTAGGCGCTGAGCAGCTTGATCGAGTGGCCAGCCGCGCGTGCGTCGGCAATGAGCGCTTCGACCGCCTTGGCTGCCTCGGGTCGCAGGGTCATCGAGCTGCCGGCAACACTCACCAGCTTGCCTGGAACGTAGTCTTCTGGCGAAAGCTTCGTGCTGGGGTTGATCAGGGCCAAGGGGCTCGATGCCTTCGTCAGCTGCGAGCTCTCTACCGCAGGCAGATCCTCAGCCGGCGCAGCGAATGCGGCGGTGCCGGAGAGCAACAGTGCCGAAGCGAGAACGGTGCCAGTCAGCGCGGAGGCTAGACGCATCTTGAATAAACCCTTGTGTTGCGGAGCGATGATGGGAAAACCCAACTTAACGATAGCTGGAAACACTGGGTATTTGGTGAGAAATCCGCCACCAGCGGGTGAACAGGAAGCGCCCGCGGGAATCGACTCACCGTACATATTTGGCCCAATAGTTCGGCTGCCGGGGAAAGTCAGGATAAATTTATATCCGTGTTGTATTCAGATGGTGATATTCGTCGAGAAATAGCGTCAGGTGAGATCGGGCTGGAGCCCTTCGAGCCGGCGATGGTCCAGCCCGCATCCGTGGATGTTCGACTTGACCGGTTCTTCCGGCTTTTCGACAACCACAAGTATGCGCACATCGACCCTTCTGTGGAGCAAGACGAGCTCACCCGCCTGGTCGAGGTCGACTCCGATGAGCCATTCATCCTGCACCCGGGCGAATTCGTGCTCGGCTCGACCTATGAAGTGGTGACCTTGGGCCACGGCGTGGCGGCCCGCCTGGAGGGCAAGAGCTCCCTGGGACGGCTCGGACTGTTAACCCACTCCACCGCAGGCTTCATCGATCCGGGCTTCTCCGGCCACGTCACCTTGGAACTGTCCAACATGGCAACCCTGCCCATCAAGCTGTGGCCCGGTTCGAAGATCGGCCAGCTGTGCTTCTTCAAGCTGACCTCGGACACCGAGCACCCTTATGGTTCCGGCCCCTACGGCAACCGCTACCAGGGCCAGCGCGGCCCAACGGCTTCACGCAGTCACCTGAACTTCCACCGGACGAGCATCGAGAACTAGCGACAGCGCGCCTGGTCCTCTCGCAAACGGCGCTGGCTCCCAACGATTGTCGGGAGCCAGCGCCGTTTGCACTCGGGTTCGCTCAGGAGGCCTTCTTCGGCGCGCGGATCGGCAGGAGCAGCAGCAGGCCGAGAGCCAGGACCACCAGGATGCCCAGGATGCCGTAGCGCTGAGCTTCACCGGATGCCACCAGCGGGGTGGCGATGGCGATGGCCCCGGCGAACAGTGCAGGTGCCAGGAAGGACACAGCGCGGCCGGTCGTCGCGTACAAGCCGAAGAGTTCCCCTTCGCGCCCTTCGGGAATCAAGCGCGAGAGGTAGGAACGTGAAGCTGCCTGTGCCGGTCCGACGAACAGGCACAGCAGCAGGCCGAAGATCCAGAAACCTGTGGCTTCGGGCGAGAAGAAGACGCCGGCGCCGGACAGCAGCAGGCCGATGAGCGAACCGACAATGACAGCCTTCGGTCCCGCCCAGTCATCGACCTGGCCGCCAAGCACGGCACCTAGGGCGGCAACCACGTTGCCGACGATCGCGAAGATGATCACTTCGGTCAATTCGAAACCGAAGGTGCCGGCGGCAATGACTCCGCCGAAGGTGAAGATCGCTGCCAGCCCGTCGCGGAAGACGGCCGACGAGCACAGGAAGAACAGCAGGTTGCGGTCGCTGCGCCACAGTTCCTTGATGTTATTGAACAGCACCTTGTAGGTCTGCGCCAAAGGGATCTTCGTTGAAATGCTCGGCGGTGCTTCAGGGATCACGAAGAACAGCGGCAGCGCGAAGAGCAGGCACCATGCGGCGGAGAATATTGCCACCCAGCGCAGGTTCAGTGATTCGTCGGTATTGGCACCCGGCCATTCCACAATGGGCTGCACGAACAGGAAGAGCACCAAGGCGAGGGCGAGGATGCCGCCGACATAGCCCATGCCCCAGCCGAAGCCGGAGACCTTGCCGACCGTTGCCTTGGTGGAAATCTGGTTCAGCACCGCGTTGTAGTTCACGCCGGCGAATTCGCCGACGACAGACATGCCTGCGATGAGAATAGCGCCGAACCAGAGGTAGGAAGGGTCGGGGTAGACGAAGAAGCAGGCCGCGCAGATCACCACGAGAATCAGCGTGTTGACCACGATCCACAGCTTGCGCCGTCCGGCAACATCGGCCCGGAGCCCGGTAACTGGCACCAGCAGGGCGATGGCCAAACCGCCGACGGCCAGTGCCTGCGAGAGCACCAGTGAAGCATGATCGGTATCGCCAAAAAGCTCGCTGGTCAGATAGACGGTGAAGACGAAGGTAATCATTACCGCGTTGATCGCGGCTTGGCCCCAGTCCCAGCTGGCCCAGGCCCAGGTGTACTTGTTAAGCCACTTTTCACGAATCGCTGACGGTTCGACCTGATTGATTCCCATGCTGGCATCGTACCGGCAACTGGTAATCAGGGAATGAATAGGAACGACTTTTTAGAAAAAATCGAGCGATTCAGAAAATCAGCTGGTTGCGGAAAACGCGGGGAATATTCCTTAAATGACACATTCCTGCAATGGCAGGCAGCTGCTGGCTGATAAAATTACAGATGCAGACGCTTTTTGCGGCGTTCTGGATACTCTGCCCACCACCAGCCGACAGAGGAAATGCGTGCTAATAATTCTCACTGCGCTGTTTGTGACCGCTCTTTTATGCCCACTGATATTCAGGGCCCTGAAGCGTAACGGTTTCTACGTTGTGGCGGTCGTGCCGGCAGTGGGATTCATTTGGTTGCTGACCCGCATGCCTACGGTGCTTTCCGCCGACAATTCCCTGGCCAATGGTGCGCCGAATGCTCCGCCATCGGTTCAGATGGAATGGATTCCCGGGCTGAACATCGCCCTGAACTTCCGCATGGATTCCTTGGCCGCGACAATCCTGTTGCTGATCCTGGGCGTGGGCGCGCTGGTGCTGTTCTATTGCGCCCGCTACTTCAAGAATGATGATCCGCAGATCGGCGGCTTCGCGGCGAAGATGGTAGCTTTCGCCGGGGCCATGACCGGACTGGTGACGGCAGATGACATCATCATCATGTTCATCTTCTGGGAAATCACCAGTGTCCTTTCCTACTTGCTGATCGGTTTCAGCCAGGCTCTGATCACCGCGCGCCGTTCGGCCATGAACGCCCTGATCATCACGACCCTCGGCGGTCTGGTGATGCTCGGCGGCATCCTGATGCTTGGTGCGGCGGCCGGCAGCTACCAGCTGTCGGAAATCATGGCGTCGGCCGATGCACTGGTGGCGATGGGGACCTTCACCGATGTTGCGGTGGCGCTGATCATCGTCGGGGCGATCTCCAAGTCGGCCCTGGTGCCCTTCCACTTCTGGCTGCCTGGTGCCATGGCGGCCCCGACTCCGGTCTCCGCGTACCTGCACGCGGCGGCCATGGTCAAGGCCGGCGTCTACCTGATCGCGCGCCTGGCCCCCGGCTTTGCCGAGACCGCGCTGTGGGCACCCATGACCGTGGGCATCGGCATTCTGACCATGCTCATCGGCGGCTACCGGGCGCTCAAGCAATACGACCTCAAGCTGATCCTCGCGTTCGGCACGGTCTCGCAGCTGGGCTTCATCATCGCGGTCTTCGGCTTCGGCACCCCCGAAGCCGCCTTCGCGGCACTGGCCATGACCCTGGCGCACGGCCTGTTCAAGGCGACGCTGTTCTTGAGCGTGGGCATCATCGACCACAACACCGGTACGCGTGATATCCGCAAACTCACCGGTTTGGGCCGGGCCATGCCGATCCTGGCCACGACCACCGGCATTGCCGCCGCCTCCATGGCTGGCGTGCCGCTGCTGTTCGGCTTTGTCGCCAAGGAAGCTGTCTACGAGGCAGCCCTGCACCTGGATACCGGGTGGTCGCTGGCGGCGCTCATCGGCATCCTGCTCGGCGCGGCGCTGACCATGGCCTATTCGCTGCGCTTCTTCTTCGGCGCGTTCGGCGTGAAGAAGAAGCTGCCTGCGCTGCAGTGCAAGGCCCCGACGCTGATCTTCCTGGCCCCCTTGCTGGTTCTGTCGGCGGCAACGCTGTTCCTGGGGCTCTACCCGCAGCTGGTGGAGCCGTTGGCCATCCACTGGTCGGCCGCGCAGGGCGGACCGGGCAAGATGCACTTGCTGCCCTTCGCCGGCTTCAACGCGGCCCTCGGGCTGAGTGCCGTTTCCGTGGCCCTGGGCCTGTGCTTCTTCTGGCTGCGCCACCGCACCGACACCGGCGCCCCGCTGCGCCGGATGGTCACCTCAGCCGAGGAGATCTATCGCATGTCGGTGAACGTACTGGACAAGGCGGCCATTTGGATCACCGGCCGCACCCAGCGCGGTTCGCTGTCCTTCTACCTGGGTGTCATCCTGGTCGTGGTACTGGTGATTCCGCTGGCCATCGCGCTGACCGTCTACACCCCGTGGCCGACGAACTGGATCATTGCCGACCATCCGGCGCAGCTGCTGATCGGTGCGGTGATCATCGCCGGTGCGGTGGTTGCCATTACCGCGCCGAAGCGCTTCATGGCGGTGCTGATGGTTTCGGTAACCGGCTATGGCATGGTCGCGATCTTCGCCCTGCAAGGTGCCCCCGACCTGGCACTGACCCAGCTGCTGGTGGAGACCATCGTGCTGGTCTCCTTCGTGCTCGCCCTGCGTGCCTTGCCCAAGCGGCTGTGGGTCGGACTGACCAAGATCAAATGGGGCCGGGCGATCCTGGCGATCTCACTGGCCTTGATGGTCGTCTACATCGCCATCGCGATGATGGCCGCGCGCACCGAGGCACGCATTTCCCTGGCTTGGCCCGATCTGGCCTACTACGACGGATTCGGCAAGAACATCGTCAACGTGGCCCTGGTGGATATGCGCGTGTGGGATACCTTCGGCGAAATTACCGTGCTGGCGGCGGCAGCCACCGGTGTGGCGTCGCTGATCTTCGCCGGACGAAGCTTCGGCAACCGGGTACGCGCCCACCACGTGGCTCCGGGCAGCATCGACGCCGGCTCCGAAGCCATCGGCACCAAGGACTCGAAGGAAACCGAACTGCGCATCGCCCGGCGTTTCGCTTCCAGCTCCAACCAGGACTGGCTGATGGCCGGCAACACGCTCGTCGCTGAACGCCGCTCGATCATTTTCGAAGTTGTCACCCGGCTGATGTTCCACACCGTGCTGATCATGTCGGTGTACACGCTGCTGACCGGTCACAACACCCCGGGCGGTGGCTTTGCGGGCGGGCTGATTGCGGGCTTGGCGCTGACCATCCGCTACCTGGCCGGAGGCCGCGTGGAACTGTCCGAGTCAATGCGCATCGCTCCGGGCATGCTGATTGGCGGTGGCATTGCGCTGGCCGGCTTGGCCGGCATCGTGCCGCTGCTGCTGGGCGATGGCATCTTCACCACTTATGCCCTGGAATTCTGGTTCTTCGGCGAGCACAAGTTCGTTTCCTCAACGATTTTCGATATTGGAGTGTATCTGGTGGTCCTTGGCCTCGTGCAGGATGTGCTGCGTTCCCTGGGCAGCGAAATCGATTCGCTGTCCGAGGGCCGCAGCCCGGTGGACCGCCACGATGAAATCCAGGCATCACGGACAGGAGTTGGCCGATGAGCGTGAATATCACCTTCCTCGTCGTCACCGGCGTGCTGCTGGCCGCCGGCTTCTACCTGGTGCTCGAACGCACCCTGACCCGTGTGCTGCTGGGCATCATGCTGCTGGGCAACGGCATCAACCTGCTGCTCCTCACCAGTGGCGGCCGCAAGGGAGTGGCACCGCTGTTCAACCCCGAGGTGCCCGCGGACGAGTATTCCGATCCGCTGCCGCAGGCGCTGATCCTCACAGCGATCGTGATCACCTTCGCAGTGACCGCGTTCCTGCTCGCGATGATCTACCGGTCCTGGACCTTGACCAGCGCCGATGAGCTCACCGATGACACCGAAGATATCAAGGTGTCCCAGAAGACCGCCTACGACGAGGAAGAGGACTCGCCGGTGGCTGAGGACACGACCGAATTCGTCGATGAAGAAGGCCGCCCAGTGCGCGAGGGGGAAGAGTGAATTTCCTGGATCTAGCCCCGTTGGCTGTGGTGCTGCCGATCTTCGGCGCCGGTGCCGCGTTCCTGGCCCGCCGCCAGGTCCGCATGCAGCGCCTGATCACTATCGGCATCCTCACCCTGACCCTGGTGCTCGAAGCCGGGATGCTCGCCGCCGTGTGGGGCGGGGAAAGCTACGCCATCCACATTGGCGGCTGGGACTCGCCTTTCGGCATCGCGCTGATGGTCGACGGGTTCAGCTCGTTCATGCTGCTGGTCTCCACGGTTGTTTCGCTCGCCGTGCTGCTCTTCGCCACCAGCCAGGGCCTGGCCGATGGCGATGAGCCCGGACCGGTGTCGATTTTCCATCCGGCCTACCTGATCCTGCTCGCCGGCGTGTCCAACGCCTTCCTGGCAGCCGACCTCTTCAACCTGTATGTCGGATTCGAAATCCTGCTCACCGCCAGCTATGTGCTGCTGACTCTGGGCGGCACCGCTGAACGCATCCGCGCCGGCACCACCTATGTGGTGGTATCGGTGGTCTCCTCGGTGATCTTCCTGATGGCCATCGCGATGATCTACGCGGCCACCGGCACGGTGAACATGGCAGACCTTGCGGTGAAGCTGCCTGAATTGGGCCAGGGCCCGCAGCTGATCCTGCATGTGCTGCTGCTGATCGCCTTCGGCATCAAGGCCGCGGTCTTCCCGCTGTCGCTGTGGCTTCCGGACTCCTACCCGACCGCGCCGGCACCGGTCACCGCTGTGTTCGCCGGGCTGCTGACCAAGGTGGGCGTCTACGCGATAGTCCGCACCGAAACCCTGCTCTTCCCGGGCGGCTCGGTCAACGCCGGCCTGCTGGTGGTGTCCGCGCTGACCATGGTCATCGGCATTCTCGGTGCGCTGGCGCAGACGGACTTCAAGCGCATGCTCTCCTTCACGCTGACCAGCCACATCGGCTACCTGATCTTCGGCGTGGCAGTGGGCGGGCCGCTGGCCATCGCCGCGACCATCTACTATGTCGGCCACCACATCATCGTGCAGACCTCGCTGTTCATGGTGGCGGGCCTGATCGAACGCCGTGCCGGCAGCTCGAATGTCACCCGGCTCGGTTCGCTGGCCAAGCTGTCCCCGGCGCTCTCCCTGCTCTTCTTCATCCCGGCCATCAACCTGGGCGGCATCCCGCCATTCTCCGGGTTCCTGGGCAAGTTCGGGTTGCTGCATGCTGCCGCGCAGGACGCCGACCCGCTGACCTGGGTAGTGATCGGCGCCGGGCTGCTGACCAGCCTGCTGACCCTGCTGGCGATCATCCGCGTGTGGGCCCGCGTGTTCTGGCGCCGTGCCGCCGATGCCGAGGTGCCCAACCAGGAGCTGGTGGCCGAAGCGACGCAGGTCGCCGACGAGACGCTGGCCGGCGGTGCGCAGAACCCGCGCCTGGGCTTGAAGCTGGCCAAGCGGCTGGAAGCCGACTCCTTGCCCTGGGGCATGCGCTATGCCACCGGTTCGCTGGTGCTGGCGGGCATCGCCCTGACCGTCTTTGCCGGGCCGATCTTCGAATTCTGCGAGCGGGTGGCCGCTGAGCTGATCGCCCGCGAACCATATATCAGCTCGATCTTGCCATTCTGATTGGAGGGATGATGCCGAACAAGAACTTTGAACCGCGCGACCAGCGCATCGATGATGCGCTGGATACCTCCGGCGTGCGCCACCGTGCGACACTCAGGCAGGAGTGGCCGCTCCTGCTGCTGCTGCTCTTCGTCTGGGGCGCCCTCTGGCAGGACTTCTCGCTGGCGAACATGATCTTCGGGGCGGTCATTGCGCTGGTGATCGTGAACCTGTTCCCGCTGCCGCCGGTGGTCCTTTCGGGCCGGATCAACCTCTGGTACTGCGTGAAGCTGTTCATCTGGTTCCTCGGTCAGGTTGTCGCGGCCAGCGTCCACGTGGCCTGGCTGGCAGTGGCCCGCGGGAAGAGCACCCGCAGCGCGATCATCGCCGTCCCGCTGCGCACCGGCTCGGACCTGATCGTGATGACCGTGGGCCACGTGCTCACGCTGATCCCGGGATCCTTCGTGATCGACGTGGACCGCAGCTCGTCGACCCTGTACCTGCACTACATCGACATCCAGTCGCCGGAGGATGTGGAGACGGCACGGGCAGCTATCCGGGACATCGAACGCCGGCTGATCATGGCCATCGGCAGCCGTGACGAGTACGAGGCGATCAAGAGCGAATGCGGACCGGACTTCGCTGCGAGGAAGGGGTAAACATGCTGGATATCGTCATCTGGATCTGCGGCATCATGCTCGGGCTGGGTGCCATCGCCTGCCTGATCCGGGTTGCCAAGGGTCCGTCAATCCTTGACCGGGTGCTTGCCTTGGACGTGATGCTGCTGATCATCTCCGCCGCCCTGTGCCTGGAGATGGTGCTGCACAAGCACACCGACTACCTGCTGTTCGTGGTTGCCGCGTGCATGCTCGGCTTCATCGGCTCGGTGACCGTCTCACGCTTCGTCTCGGATCAGAGGAATGCCTAATGGAACTCTTCCTCGATATCCTCGTCGCCATCCTGCTGATCCTCGGCTGCCTGATGTCCTTGATCGCAGGCATCGGCTTGCTCACCTTCCCGGACATGCTCACCCGCATGCACGCGGCCACCAAGCCGCAGGTGCTCGGCTTCCTGCTGATCTTCGCCGGGTTGGCCATCTACCTGCGCAGCTGGGCGGTGATCCCGGTCCTCGCGTTGGCTTGGGGCATGCAGCTGCTGACAGCGCCGGTTTCCGCCCACATGATCGGCCGTTCCGGCTACCGCACCAAGCACGCGGCCAAGGAAACCCTGTTCTCCGATGAGCTCAGCCTTGTGGTCAACAGGGTCAATGGCGCACCGCCCACCGGAGCAACACCGATGTCCAAGGCCGAAGCGCCAGAGGACAAGTAATGCGAAAAGAGCGGGGGCAGTTCAGCTGAACTGCTCCCGCTCTCGGCTTGCCGCCGAAGCCTATTTGGTGAACTTGGCAACAACCTTGTTGGCGCTGCGGTCGGCCACGGTCTGCATGATCGCTGCCACCAGGGCCGAGACGATCGCGAAGCCCAATGCGCGGCGGAAGGACGCTTCAGCCGCTTCCTCGGTGCCCTTGCGTGGCGCTTTGCTGCCGGTTGCCTTCAACCAAATGAAATCAACCAGCTTGCCACCGAGCATGCCCGCGCCAACGGTGATTCCGGTAGTGACAAGTTTCTGCACTTTATCCATTTTTTCCTCGCGATCAAGCTCGTGACACATCGTTCCTCTGCCCAGCATACCTGCGGTATGGTGGGGGAGCAGTAATTATTCCGACAGGGGAGCGTCAGACTTCTACGAAGTCGCAGGACGCTGAGAGTGCGATGGATCGCAGACCCTCGAACCTGCCCCGGCTAGTACCGGCGAAGGAAGTCGAGCATCTCGGATGCGGATAGGCGCAGCATGCCCTCATTCCGTGCATCCCCCCTCCTTTCCATAGGAGGACCAACAGTGAACGAAACAATTTCGAAGCATCGTACCGGCTGGCGTGTCGTCGATATCGTCGTGGCATCGGTGATCGCCGTGGCTTCAGGAGTCATTTTCTGGGCATGGAGTGCCGGCTATGGCCTGTTTTCGCTGGCCTTCGCGGCTTTCCCTCCAGCCACCGCGCTGCTCACCGGCATGTGGCTGTTCCCCGCGGTGCTCGGCGCATTGATCATCCGCAAGCCTGGCGCCGCGATCTACTGCGAGCTGCTGGCCGCCGTGGTTGAAGCGCTGCTCGGCTCGCACTATGGGTTGACCGTGCTGATCTCCGGCCTGGTCCAAGGCCTGGGCGCGGAGCTGGTCTTCGCGGCATTCCGCTACCGCAAGTGGAACCTGGGCGTGGCACTTCTGGCAGGCCTGTTCTCCGGCCTGTTCGCCGGCATTACTGAGGCATACATCCTGGCCTACTACGTCGAGTACACCGCCGGGATGAAGATCTTCCACGTGATCGCCACCGGTGTTTCCGGTCTGGTCATCGCCGGGCTGCTGTCCTGGCTGGCCACGCGCGGACTGGCGAAGACCGGTGCCCTGAGCGCACTGGCGAGCCGGCGTGCACACCTGGAAACCGCAAAATGAGTTCAGTTGCCAATTCCGATGCCGCCTCGCTGACCCAGCGCGGAGCGTCAATCACCGCAACTGGTTTCGGCTGGCAGCACTCGGAGCGGCAGGAACCTGCCATCTCGGGGCTGGATCTGCAGATCCACGCCGGTGAAAAGGTGCTGCTGCTCGGTCCATCCGGTGCTGGCAAGTCGACGTTGCTGCATGCAATGGCCGGGCTGCTGGAAGCCGATGAGGATCAGCAGCTTGCCGGCCAGCTGCTGATTGATGGCAACGATGCGTTCAGCCGGAGCCACCCGGTGGGCTTGATGCAGCAGGACCCGGAAACCCAGGTCGTGCAAAGCAGGGTCGCCGATGATGTGGCCTTCGGAGCGGAGAACCTCGGGATGGATCCGGGCGTGATCCGCCAGCAGATCCCCGAAGTGCTGGACGCGGTCGGATTGGGCGCGCTGTCCTTCGACCACCGCACCCAGCAGCTCTCCGGCGGGCAGAAGCAGCGCTTGGCCCTGGCTGGCATCCTGGCCATGGAACCCGGCCTCATGCTGCTCGATGAACCGACCGCCAACGTGGACCCGCAGAGCATCGGGCCGTTGCGCGATGCGGTGCTGAACGCCGCGAAGCTATCCGGTGCCACGCTGGTTGTGGTCGAGCATCGGCTCGAAGCCTGGGCAGAGCATATGGACCGGGTTATCGTGCTGGAACCGGGCGGGGGAGTCGCGCACGACCTGGATCCGCGTCAGCTGTACACCGAAGAACCCGTGCGCCAGGAGCTGGCTGCCGCCGGGCTATGGGTTCCCGGATATGTTCCGCAGGTGGCACCGGCCGAGAACCTTGCCGGAGCTATGCTGCTGGAAGCGCGGCAGCTGGTTTGCGCCCGCACGGCTACCGCGCCGCATACCCAGGCGGTGGATATGGAAGTGCAGGCGGGCACCGCGACGGTGATTCTCGGCGAGAACGGCGCCGGCAAATCGACGCTGGCCCTGGCCCTGGGCGGTTTGCTGTCCCCGGCCGGCGGCGAGCTGACGGCCACCGCGCAACTGGCTGACGGCCTGGGCAGTTCCCCGTTTGCCTGGAAAGCCGGTGCACTGATCGGGCGGATCGGCTCGGTCTTCCAGGAGCCCGAACACCAGTTCGTGACGCAGAGCGTCCGCGAAGAGCTGGCTTTCGCACCCAGCCGTGCGCAGGCGAGCAGCGCCAACGCGCCGAAGTACGACCCGGCCCAGGTCCAGGCGCGCGTCGATGCGTTGCTTGAACGCTTGGGGTTGGCGCATTTGGCTGAGGCGAATCCGTTCACGCTCTCCGGCGGAGAGAAGCGCCGGCTGTCCGTGGCCACCGTTTTGGCAGCCGCGCCAGAGGTGCTGATCCTCGACGAGCCGACGTTCGGGCAGGATGCGAACACCTGGCGGGAGCTGGCCGGGTTGCTGGTCGAAGAGCTGCAGCAGGGCACTGCGATCATTGCAGTCACCCACGATGAGCATTTTGCCTCGGTGCTCCAGGCCAACCAGCTGGTGCTCGCTTCCGGCACCCCGGATGCTGATGCCCCGCGCCAAGGGCCGGTGCTCGATGCGCCGGTAGGGCACAGCTGGCTGGCGAAGATCAATCCGCTGGCCAAGCTGGGTGCGGTGGCCGCGGCAACGCTGCCGCTGATCACCACCTTGGATTGGGTCTCGGCACTGGTGATTATCCTGGCGACCGTGGTGTTCTTCCCGCTGGCCGGGCTGAGCCTGCTGAAATTCCTCAAGCGTGCGTGGCCGTTGCTGCTTGCCGGGATCTTCGCGGCCTGGGGCATTGCCCTGGTGGGCCAGGACAGCGGCATGGTGTACGCGCAATTCGGCGCCTTCAGCATCACCGAGGGATCGGTAGCCGGCGGCATCGCCACCGGACTGCGCGCCTTCGCACTGGCCATCCCGTGCATCTTGCTGCTGGCCACCACGAACCCCAGCGATTTGGGCGGGGCGCTGTCCCAGCAGCTGAAGGTCCCGCACCGGTTTGTGCTCGGGGCGCTGGCAGGCATGCGATTGCTCGGGCTGATGGTGGAAGAATTCACCACGCTCAGCCTGGCCCGGCGTGCTCGCGGTGTCGGAAACTTCGGCACCGTGGGCCAGCGCATCAGGGCAACCCTCGGCCAGGTGCTGGCGTTGCTGGTGCAGGCGATACGCCGCGCCGGACGGCTGGCAACCACGATGGAGGCCAAGGGGTTCGGCACGGCCAAGCGCACCTGGATTCGCACGGCCACCTTCACCTGGCGTGATGGCATGGTGCTGGCAACCGGAATCCTGCTTGGCACGGCCGCCATGGCTGCGGCCGTGCTGGCAGGGACCTACAACCTGGTGTGGTCCTAGCGGATTGCGTCGCTCAGGGCGCTGAGCTCCTCATGGAGCTCGGCGTCCAGCCGCAACGGCTTGGCGTCGATGGTGCGCACCGGGGTGAGCAGGCGGATCGATGACACCAGCCACACGCCGTCGGCCTGGTACAGGTCTTCAGGGCGCAGCGGGCCATAGCCCAGCTCCCAGCCGTCCTGCGCCGCGGCATCGAAGATCGCGCTTTGCGTGGTGCCTGGCAGAATGCCGGTTTCCAGCATCGGGGTGAGCAGCCGCTTGGTCTCGCCATCGCGCTGGGCAACCAGCACGGTCGAGGTCGGAGCTTCGAGGATGATGCCGTCAGCCGAAGTGAAGATGACATCATGGGCGCCGTGCTTGTGCGCGTAGCGCAGGGCGGCCATGTTGATCGAATAGGAGAGGGTCTTGGCGCCCATCATGAGCCATGGTGCGCGTTCGGCCAGCTTCGAGTCGTAGCCGCGATCCAGCAGCAGGACGTCCACGCCGGTTTCGCGCTGTTCCTTGCCCAGCGCCGGTGCCGGGGTGACGGTGACCCAGCAAATGGCGGGATCGCTGTCGTGCTCGCCGCGTGCAGCAACCAGCTTCACCACGGCCTCTTCGGCGCCGCCGGTGGCGTCGAAGTCGGCCACCGCGGTGTCGACCGCGGCATACCAGCTGCGCGAATCGGGGATGGCCAAGTCTGCGACTTCAGCAGAGATTGCCAACCGTGCCAGATGCGCTTCGAATTTGCGGACGGCCTGGTTGGTGTAGAGCATCGATTCGAAGATGCCATCACCTCGCGTGACTCCCTGTGCGGTGACCAGAAGTTGCGGTGCGGTGATATCGGCAAGACGTCCAGCCGGATAGGCAGGATCCAAGAATACAAGTGAGCTCATAAAGACAGATTATCGAACCCCAGCGTCTTCTGCGTGATTTCTGCGGGCGGAGATTCAGACAAGCAGGGGATTGTTCGATAAGCTAAGCGAAGGATTTTGGCCTGTGCATCGCAGATCAGAGGCCGAAATGCCAACTTCGAGGGTGTAGCCAAAGGGGGTGCCTACGTGTGGCCAAGCAATGAAGTCTTCTTGCAGATCGGCGGCGTTCTCTGGAGCGTGCTGGTGGCGATCGAGCTAGCGGTCCGCTACTTCATGATCGGGATCGTTCCGGGCAACCGGCGCCCCACCACCGCAATGGCATGGCTCTTGGCCATCTTCTTCCTGCCCGTGGTGGGACTTGTCGCCTATTGGCTTTTCGCCAACCCGCGCCTGTCGCGCAGCCGGCTGGAAAAGCAGCGCCGGGCCCATGATGAAATCATGAAGGCCACGAGCCACATGCAGCTGCCCGAAGAGTTCCATTCCCAGGAGGAATGGGTCGAATCGGCGGTCATGCTCAATCGCAACCTCGGTGCCATGCCGCTGGAAGGCGGAAATCAGGTTGAGGTCCTCTCCGATTATCGTGCCTCGCTTGACGCGATGCGCGTGGAAATCGAAAAGGCCACGCGCTATGTTCACATCCAGTTCTACATCATGGGCGATGACCCGGATTATGTTGGACCGGTACTCGATGCGCTGGAAGCGGCAGCGGATCGAGGCGTGCACGTCCGCTTGCTCTTCGACCACTTGGGAACCTTGCGCGTAAAGGGCTACAAGGATTTCAAGAAGCGCCTGAAGAAGTCCAATATCAACTGGCGCCCGATGCTGCCCATCGACCTGATTGGCCGTCGTTGGCGACGTCCGGATCTGCGCAACCACCGCAAGATCCTGGTGGTTGACGGCGAGGTGGCTTTCACCGGGAGCCAGAACCTGATCGAACCTGGCTACAAGCGCGAGTCCGCCCACAAGGTTGGCCGCGAATGGGTTGAAATGATGTTGCGCGTCGAAGGCCCGCTGGTGCGCAGCCTGGACGTCACCTTCGCTACCGACTGGTGGCAGGAGGACGACGACCAGGAAGTGCTGATGGACATGGCCGAGGCCCGCCACCCGCTGGCCTACGAGGAACGCCCTGGCTCCACCCTGGCGCAGCTGCTGCCCAGCGGCCCAGGCTACGGGACCGAGAACAACCTGCGGCTGTTCAATACGCTGATCTATTCGGCCTCCGAACGCCTGGAGATCACCAGTCCCTACTTCGTTCCCGACGATTCGCTGCTCTACGCCATCACCACTGCCGCACAGCGCGGGGTGGAAGTCGAGTTGTATGTTTGCGAAGAAGGCGACCAGTTCCTGGTGCACCATGCACAGCAGTCGTATTACCAGCAGCTGCTGGAAGCCGGCGTGCGCATCCACCGGTACCCGGCTCCCATGGTGCTGCATACCAAGTGCTTCACCGTGGATAACGAGGTGGCGGTGGTGGGATCCTCGAATATGGATATGCGTTCGTTCAGCCTGAACATGGAAATATCCGTGATGCTGCTGGGCCAGGAAATGGTCGATGCGGTCAACCAGGTGCAGAACCACTATCGGGATATTTCTTCGGAGATCACCCTGTCGCAGTGGCGCCGCCGGCCGCGCATGCAACGTTGGATCGACAACGTCGCACGCCTGACGGCCACCTTGCAGTGACGCGTAGCGCTTAGGATTCGTCCGGGAAGCTGGCCCCCAGCGCCTGGAGCACACCACGGGATTTGGTGATGACCTCGTCCCATTCGTCGGCGGGAACCGAATCTGCGGTAATCGCTCCGCCCAAGCCCAAGCTCAAGCGCCATGACTGGTCAGCCAGCTGGTCGCATACCAGGGTGCGGATCACCACTGAGAAGTCGGCAGCGCCATCAGCACCCAAATAGCCCACCGCCCCTGAGTACAGTCCGCGGGCACGATGGTCTTCCAGCTCATCCAGGATATTCATTGTGGACAGCTTCGGTGCACCGGTCATGGAACCGGGAGGGAACGCTTCACGCAGGGCCTCGGCGGCCAAGCGCGGGGAGGACAGCGTGGCGTCGATGGTCGAGACCATCTGGTGCACCGTCGCATAGGATTCCACCGCGCACAGCCGGGCTACCTTCACCGAACCGGGAACCGCATGGTGCGACAGGTCGTTGCGCAGCAGGTCGACGATCATGATGTTCTCGGCCCGGTCCTTGGGATGCGTAGCCAAATCATGCTTCAAAGCGAGATCCGATTCTTCATTCTCGCCGCGCGGACGGGTGCCCTTGATCGGCTCGGCCCGCAGCTGCCCGTCCTTGGACAGCGCGAGGAAGCGTTCCGGCGACATGCTGGCGATCTGCAGATTGGCGAAGCGCAGGTAGTGGGCAAAGGGTGCCGGGCTGGAGCGGCGCATGCGGCAATAGGCTTCGAATGGATCGAACTGTTCGGCATGGGCGGTCAACTCGGTGGTCAGGCACACTTCGTAGGTGTTGCCTTCATAGATCTCCCGTTGAGCTTTGCGGATCTTGTGCTTGTAGCCGGTTGCAGTATCCGCGCAGCTGAATTCCGGGATGGGCAATTCCCGCCCGCTGCGCAGTTCTGGCGGATTGCCCAATAGGATGCTCACTGCCGCTGCGGGCTCGGCAATGCTGTGCAGATGCATCTGCTCTTGGTGATGGTCGATGACCACCACGGTGTCCGGCGCGAAGAACTGGGCATCCGGGCGTACCCGTCCGGGTTCAACCACAGCCTGCAGATCTGCGGCGCCGACCTCGCGTTTCAGCTCATACCCGAGATACCCCACCCATGCGGGCAACGGATAGCCGGTTTTCGCATCGATTGGCGAGCCAGGCCAGCAGCCAGCCAGGGCGCGGAAGAAATCTTTGCCCAGCCGTACTTCAGCGCCGGGCAGTCGGATGCTCGTGCCGTGGCTGGTAGCGCTCAGCAACGGCGGCTGCTGAGCAGTGGAGAGAGCAAGCACCGAATAGCGATTGCGTCCCAATGGGTCGCTGAGCTTGTGGCTTGTCGATTCCAATAACGCGGCATGCGGAAGGACAGCGGCCAGTTGCTCGAAAATCGAGGCCGCATCAGCTGGCGCCTCGTAGCTCTGGCGGAATTCCAGGACGCTGGGGGCCGTGTTGGGGCCTGCGCACCGCTGGCGTATTCCTGCGGGCAGGTATCGGCAGGCCAGTGCCCAGATTTGCATGGGATCGCGGTCGCTGGCGACGTCCATCACCAGGTCGGCCGCGTGGTGCGGATTATGGGCCTTCAGGTACCGATCTTCCTGCTCGGCCCACATGTCCCAGTACGGGCTGTAGGTCTCGACGTCGCGGGCCAGCGCCCGGTCGCGGCGGCAGTTTTCCGGGGCCTCAAGCCAGATTCCGAGGTCGAGGTACTTCCGGGCTGCGCCATGGAGCGCGCCGACGCCTTCAACGATAACGATCTCGGCAGGCGAGAAGTTGCTGGATTGGCCGAGGGTACTCGATTCCCAATCCCAGGTGGGGTATGCAGCGGTGATCCCTGCTGCCAGCTGCGGCAGGATCCGTTCATACAGCTCGAAGGAACTGTGCAGTCCATCCCAACCGTGGTAGAGGTCTTCAAGGCGCAAAATAGCTACGGAGGCGGTGGCTTCCAAGTATTCCGCTAGGTCTGTTGCAAAGGTGCTTTTGCCGGATCCGGAACGCCCGTCAATGGCAATAAGTGTTGGTCTAGCGGTTTCCACGAGAGGTGATATTACTCCGCACGTAATCTACAAGGGCAGGCAGGGAAGCAGAAATGAGTTTCCAGGTCTCGCGGAAATCTCCCGCGTCACCGTACCAAGGGTCGTATATGCCCTGCTGGTCGTGCGGGGAGCTCGCGGTTCCCGGATCGAAGGAACGGAACATCCGCAGCTGTGGGCGTTCGCTCGGATCGATCTCGGCCAATTCGGGAACGAGATCCTCGAAGTGGTCGGTGTCCATTGCCAGGACAAGATCCATCTTGGCAATTTCGTCCGAGTCGATCTGGGCGGCAATGTGCTCAGCAGCATCAAGCCCATGGCTGCGCAGCGTACTGGCGGCCCGCTCATCGATGCGCTTGCCGACTTCGCCATCGGTGATGGCTCGCGAAATGACCTCCACCTGCGAGACCTCGGCGTCCTTGAGCGCATTCTTGAGCATGTACTCGGCCATGGGGGAACGGCAGATATTTCCCGTGCACACGATCATTATCCGGAACATGGCATCAGTCTATGGGCACAAGGCGATTCGATCGATAGCTACGCGCCCGTTTCCCGGCAACAAAACGGCAACGATTCGGTGCGCAGGGCCATGAATGGGTTACGACTAGGGGTTCGAGACGGCTTTGGGGGAGAAAAATTAGTGGATCAGCAACAGCAGCGCGGCGACCAGGATGAATAGGATGCCGAAGAGGATGTTCAGCAGCTTGGCACCCCGGTAGGTGGCAGTGAAGCGCTGGAAGGTACGGGCAGTGCCGGCAAAGAAGAAGAACATCACCAGGATGTCCACCACGATGACCGTGCCGATGAAGATGGCGTATTGGGACAGCAAAGGCTGATCGGTCCGGATGAACTGCGGGGTGAATGCCAGGAAGAAAACGATGGCTTTCGGATTAAGCAGGTTGACCAGGATTCCGCGGTTGAGCATTGCCCAGCGTGTCAGGCGGTGCCCGGTGCTGGTCCCGTCAGAGGCGACTTCCGGTTTGGAGAGCATCATGCGGATGCCCAGATAGACCAGGTAGGCGGCTCCGGCGTAGCGGATGATGCTAAAGAGCAGCGGGGAACTGGCTACCAGCAGTCCCACTCCTACCGCGACAATGACCACATGGATCAGCAAAGCGATCTGTTGCCCGATGACACCCCAGATGGATGCACGCCAGCCTTGGCGCATCGAGTTGCTCATCGTGTTTATTGCTCCGGCGCCGGGAGTGAAGCTGATGATGATGCAGGCGCTGAGCAGGGAAAACCAAAGTGAAAGTGTCACCTGATGATGTTAGTACCCGGCTATGGCGCGGCTGGTTTCGTCGCACGCTGTGTTACGACTTCTTCGCGGGCGCTGTCCACACCGGCGACGGCTTCGGCCATGAATTTACTGATGACCTGCAGCTGTTCTTCGTCATATCCGCTGAGGATGTCGAGCATCTTGATCCCCAGCGGCATGAACATTTCCCTGCCCTTGGTGCGGGCCTTGGAGGTCATGGCGATGCGGATGACGCGGCGGTCGCGGTCAGAGCGCTGGCGCTCGATCATGCCCAGCTTTTCCAGACGGTCCAGCATCGCGGTAGTGGCCGGTGAACTCAGCTGCAGCTCGCGACTCAGATCGCGCGGGGAGGGCAGCAGGCCGCGTTGCTCGTAGTTAATAATGATGGACAGCGCATTCATATCGGTGCGGTGGGTCCCGTAGATTGCTCCAGTGGATTCAACGTAGCGGTCCGAGGCTTGGCCGAATTCCTGCAGGAGCCTAACCACGTGATGGTGTTCTCGTGCGCTCATAATCGCAATCGTAGCTGGAAAATAATTTAATAGCTTGGCGAGTATTTCTATCATGGAAATAAATCTTGTACTATTGCCTTCTGGGTCGCTGTGCGATCCGCTGCCAGCAATCACGAGTGAGGATAGATCTGTGGCGCACCTAGCGAAAACCGATCAACCAGCAAACAGGAAGCGGTTGGATAAGAAGGGTATTGGCCTCAGGGCAGGGATTTACGCCCTGCTGATCATCCTGTGGCTGGCAGTGGCCGGTATCGGCGGCCCGACCTTCGGCAAGCTCTCCGAAGTCCAGACCAATGACCAGACCTCGTTCCTTCCGGCGACCGCCGAAGCCACCGAGGCGCTGCAGTGGCAGGGTAAATTCCGCTCCACCGAAGCAATCCCGGCCGTAGTCCTGCTTACTGGCACCCAGGGTGTTAGCAAGGAAGATGCCGAGCGGATCGGCGAGGCCTTGAAAGACTTCACCCATCTGGACGGCGAAATCACCGGCCCCTTCCTTTCCGAGGACGGCAAGGCGGCTGAATTCATCGTTCCGGTCTCCGGCGAGGTGAAAGTCGACGCCGGAGTCGAAGGGCTGCGCTCGCTGATCGCCGCCGAAAAGCCTGTTGGCTCCACCGCCTATGTCACCGGACCTGCTGGCTTCAGCGCCGATCTGGTTGAGGCCTTCGGCGGCATCGACGGCGTGCTGCTGGGCGTGGCCCTGGTGGCAGTGCTGGTGATCCTGCTGCTGGTCTACCGCTCGATCCTGCTTCCCTTCACTGTGCTGCTCACCTCGGTCGTGGCGCTGTGCGCAGCTATCCTCGCCGTGTACTTCATGGCCTCCGAAGGCTGGATCAGGCTTGATGGCCAGGCCCAGGGCATCTTGTCCATCCTGGTGATCGGCGCAGCTACCGACTATTCGCTGCTGTTCGTCGCCCGCCACAAGGAAGCCCTGGTCGCCGGCCAGGACCAATGGCAGGCTGTGGCGACAGCCTGGAAGAGGTCCCTGGAGCCGATCGTCGCCTCGGGCGGCACCGTGACAGTGGGCCTGCTGTGCCTGCTCTTCTCCGACCTGAACTCCAATAAGGCATTGGGTCCAATTGGCGCCTCAGGCATTATCTTCTCGATTATCGCCGCGCTGACTTTCCTGCCGGCAGTGCTCGGGTTGCTGGGCCGGGCAGCCTACTGGCCATTCGCCCCCAAGCTTGCAGCAGTAGATGCACAGGGTCAGGAGAAGGAAGGGATGTGGGGCCGCATTGCGCGTTTCGTTGCCAGCCATCCGCGTCCAATCTGGATCATTACCGCCGTGCTGCTCGCCGTGGGGGCGCTGGGCATGACCCAGCTCAGGGCCCATGGCGTGCCGCAAAGCGAGCTGGTGGTTGGCGGTTCCGAGGCGCGCGACGGGCAGATCGCCTTGGGCGAGCATTTCCCTGGTGGTTCGGGATCCCCGGCCACCGTGATCGTCGATGAAGCCCAGGCGAAGGTGGCCTTGGATAAGGCGCTGGATGTTACCGGCGTGGATTCGGCCTACCTGCAGGCCGCGGATGGTGGCCCGGCAATGCCCGCCCGTGGTGCTGATCCGATGAACGTCGAAGGCAGGAACCTGATCTCGGTGACCCTGGCTGATGCGGCGGACTCGGATGCCGCCAAGCAAACCGTGCTTGAGCTGCGTGAGCAGATGCATGCGGTGGATTCGGATGCATTGGTCGGCGGCACCACCGCAACGCAGATCGATACCAACGAGACGGCGATTGCGGACCTGTTCAAGATCATCCCGATCACGTTGCTGGCGATCTTGCTGATCCTCATGCTGCTGCTGCGCTCGATCCTGGCCCCGGTGCTGCTGATCCTGAGCACGGTGCTGTCCTATGGCACGGCGATGGGCGTCAGCGCACTGGTCTTCAACAACGTCTTCAACTATGTTGGCGCGGACCCTTCAGTGCCGCTGTTCGGCTTCGTGTTCCTGGTGGCCTTGGGCGTGGACTACAACATCTTCTTGATGACTCGAGTGCGCGAGGAATCCTTGAAGCGTGGAACCCGTGAGGGCATGCGCGTTGGCCTGAAGGTCACCGGCGGGGTGATTACCTCCGCCGGCGTGGTGCTCGCTGCAACCTTCGCCGCCTTGGGCGTAGTGCCAATCATGTTCCTGGGCCAGCTGGGCTTCATCGTGGCATTCGGAGTGCTCCTGGATACCTTTGTGGTCCGCAGCCTGCTGGTTCCCGCGCTGGTTGAGGAAATTGGACCAAAGGTCTGGTGGCCCTCGAAATTGGCGAAGAAGAAGTTCGAATTGAACTAGCAAGAAGTTCGCAGGATCCGGGAGTGCAAGTGGTGAACATCTCCCGGCATAGCAGTGCAAAGCGGGGCCGCTCACAGACGTGCCCCGCTTGAGCACTGTAGTATGGATCTTTGTGCGTCACCGGAAAATTCTGTGGCGTATGCGTCGACAGTTTAGATTTCCCCTCCAGTAGATCGCCCGGACAACCTCCGCCGGTTCACTTTTGGTAGCAGGCCTTGGCCTTGCACGTTGCGGACTTCCTCCTGGCTCGGCGAAACCCAACGCCTGCATCAGGCGTGCGAATCAGAGAGAAAGTTTGAATATGTCCGTAACTTTTAGCGCCCTCGGTGTGCCCGAATACCTTGCCAAGGTCCTTGCCGACAGCGGAATCGAATCCGCCTTCCCGATCCAGGAAGCGACCCTGCCTTCGACTCTCGCCGGCGGCGACGTCCTGGGCCGCGGCCAGACCGGTTCCGGCAAGACCCTGGCTTTCTCGCTTCCACTGGTAGCGCGTTTGGCAGATCGCCCGCAGCGCCGCAAGGCTCGTTTCCCCCGTGCGCTGATCATGGCTCCAACCCGCGAACTGGCAACCCAGATCGCCAAGACCGTTGAGCCTTTGGCGAAGGCTGCCGGCCTGCGCACCACCGTGATCTACGGTGGCGTGGCCCAGAGCCGCCAGGAAAAGGCCATGAACGAGGGCGTTGACATCGTCATCGCCTGCCCAGGCCGCCTCGATGACTTGATCAAGCAGAAGATCGTCGACCTGTCCCAGCTGGAAATCTCCGTGCTGGACGAGGCCGACCACATGGCAGACATGGGCTTCTTGCCTGTAGTACGACGCATCATGGACCGCATGCCAACCGGCATCCAGCACATGCTGTTCTCCGCCACCTTGGATAACGGCGTGGACAAGGTAGTCAAGCGCTACCTGAGCCACCCGACCATTCACTCGGTGGATGCGCCCGAGGCCGCTGTGAACACCATGGAGCACCACGTCTTCGTCATCGGCAACGATGATAAGAAGGACCTGATCCGCGTCCTGGCTCAGGGCACTGCCCGCCGCATCATGTTCATGCGCACCAAGCACCACGCCAAGAAGATGGCGCTGACCCTGTCCAAGGCTGGCGTTCCAGCAGTGGACCTGCACGGCAACCTGTCGCAGAATGCCCGTGACCGCAACCTTGCTGCTTTCGCTTCAGGCGAGGCGAAGGTGCTTGTCGCTACCGACGTTGCCGCTCGTGGCGTGCACGTTGATGGCGTGGAACTGGTTGTGCATGTTGATCCACCAGCAGAGCACAAGGCCTACACCCACCGCTCGGGCCGTACCGCACGTGCAGGTTCGGATGGAACTGTAGTGACCATCTGCACCCCTGATCAGCAGGGCGACGTTTCGACTTTGCTGAAGCAGGCCGGGCTGAAGGTACCTTTCGAAAAGGTCAACCTGAACTCGCCAGTTGTGGCTAAGGTCGTCGGCGAAGTTGCTGAGCATGTTCCATATGTTGCTCCAGCACAGCAGACCCGCAACCCAGCCAAGAAGAAGCCTGCCGGCGAATCCTCGAACGCCCGTGGCGGACGCGGTGGCGCACGCAATGCACGCGGCGGCAAGCCTGCCGGTGAGGCACAGGGCCGCGGCGGAGACCGTCGCCGTTCAGATCGTTCCGGTGCATCGAACCATTCGGAGCGTCCAGCACGCGAATCACGCGGCGCTAATGCTGAGCGTCCAAGCCGTTCGGCTCGTGGAGCGAATGGCGAGCGTCCGTCGAACTCCTCACCCTCAGCACGATCCGGAGGCCGCAATGCTGCAGGTGCCGCAGGTGGTCGCTCACGTGGACCACGTCGTGCATCAAGCCCTGCTACCGGCGGACGGTAAGAACTAGTACGAAAAAGAACCTCCAGACAGCCAAAAGCTGTCTGGAGGTTCTTTTTGTAGTGGGGTTGCCGACCTGACCGGACAATGGGAATTGGAGACTTTTGTGCCGCATTGTGCAAACGTTTCCTATGTAAAAAGTTGGAAAAATACTGAAAAGTTTGATGTTTTCCCTGCATCCGAGTGTAAATGTTGGAAACGCTTGCACTTGATGGAATTCGCTCAGTAGTGTGGGCTGAATCACTGGCGAGTCAGCTCTTATGGCTTGCCGCTCGTACCTTCGAATTCAATGGAGCATTTCGTGAACAGCAAAAGCGCTGCTTCCTCCGTGCGCAGTCAGCCACTGCCACCATACCTTCATAAACGTAGTTGGCGTCGTTGGGTCACCGCCTTGGCCGCAACCCCGATGCTGGCGCTCGCACCCATGGCACCCCTGGCTAGTATTCCCGCCGTGGCAGATGAAACTTCTGTGACTCTGGCCGGTTCTTTTCAGTCGTTGTTGGGATGTTCCGCTGACTGGATGGCTGACTGTGAAGCTACCAGCCTGCAATCCACGGACCAGGAAGGGCAATACAGCCTGGAAGTGGAAGTTCCGGCGGGGAACTATGAATACAAAGTAGCGTTGAACAAAAGCTTTGACACGTCTTATGGACTGGATGGGGGAGAAGAGAACATTCCCCTAGCCCTGAGTGCGGATAGCCGATTGCGCTTCACCTTTGATACGGCCACTGGGCTGACACAAGTTGTGCCACTGGACCTTCGCGGAAAATATTCAGATACTGATGCCGAATTGGTCGCTGCGCCGGTCAGGCAAGCCGGTTCTGGTGAGCAATTCTATTTCGTCTTGACAGACCGCTTTGCCAATGGCTCAACGGCTAACGACACCGGCGGTTTGGAAGGTGATCGACTAACCACCGGGTTTGATCCGACGGACAAAGGATTCTATGAAGGCGGTGATATCGCAGGCTTACACTCCAAGCTCGACTACATTCAGGGCCTTGGCACCAGCGCCATCTGGCTCACGCCCAGTTTTAAGAACATGCCGGTTCAGGGTAGTGGTGATGATGCCAGCGCCGGATATCACGGCTATTGGGTCACCGATTTCACTCAGATCGACCCACATCTAGGCACCAATGAAGAACTCTCCGAACTGATTGATGACGCCCACAAGCGTGGCATCAAGGTGTATTTCGACATCATCGTGAACCATACCGCGGATCTCATCGACAATAAGGAAAAGAAGTATTCCTACGTTGAGCAGTCTTCCCATCCCTATAAGGATGCTCAGGGTCAAGCCTTTGACCCGGCGGACTACGCAGGCAGTGATACCTTCCCAGAGCTAGACGCTTCCAGTTCCTTCCCTTATACCCCGGTTGTTTCTGACCAAGTCAAGAAGGTCCCCGACTGGCTCAATGATCCAACGCTCTATCACAACCGCGGGGACTCAACCTGGGAAGGTGAGTCGGTCACCTATGGCGATTTTCAGGGGCTTGATGACCTCATGACCGAAAATCCTAAGGTAGTCAACGGTTTCGCAGAGGTCTACAAGAACTGGGTGGACTTCGGAATTGATGGCTTCCGCATCGACACCGCAAAACATGTGAATTTTGAATTCTGGGAACAATGGACCAAACAAGTTCAGGACTATGCACGAGCCCAGGGTAAAGACGACTTCTTCATGTTTGGCGAAGTTTATGATGCCGATGCAAAGAAGCTTTCGCCCTACGTGCGTAAGACGGAAATGAATTCCGTCCTTGATTTCACGTTCCAATCTGCTGCTGCCGGTTTCGCGGGAGGAAATTCAGCCAAAACGCTAAGCACGCTGTTCTCGGCGGATGACTACTACACCACGGCAAACACCTCAGCTGATGCTCTACCAACTTTCCTTGGCAATCACGATATGGGGCGCATTGGGTACTTCCTGAACAACAGCAATCAGAAACTCAAACGTGATGAACTGGCCCATGAACTGATGTTCCTGACCCGTGGCCAGCCGGTGGTTTACTACGGTGACGAACAAGGATTTGCAGGCACCGGTGGAGACAAGGATTCTCGCCAATCACTGTTCGCTTCTCAAGTCTCGGAGTATCAGAACCAAGAATTGATTACCGGAGAAAAGCTCGGAACCCAAGATCGTTATGACAGTGATTCTCCGATGTACCAGCACATCGCGGCCCTCTCTAAACTTCGCGAATCAAACAAAGCGCTGAAGGGCGGGGCACAAGTAGAGCTATACGCCCAAGATTCCAAGGGAGTCTATGCATTCTCGCGTGTGGACCGTGACGAGAAAACCGAATACCTGGTGGCCCTGAACAACTCGGAAGAATCCGCTGATGTTGAGTTGTCGACTCTGACCTCCGACGCAACCTACTCAGCGTTCTATGGCGCCGAAGACAAACTCAGCAGTGCTGCGGACGGGAAACTCAACGTGACGGTGCCAGCGCTATCTGCAGTGGTTTATAAAGCTGACAAGAACGTAGATAGTGCTGCCTTCACACCTGAGATTTCCGCTCCAAAATCTGGGGCCGGGCTCAGCGGCGTAACACCCGTATCCGTGGATTTAGGCGAACAGGCGTGGGCTGAAACAAGCATGTCGTGGCGTGAAGTGGGCACCGAGAAGTGGCACCTACTGGGCGTGGCAGAAGACCACACCCCACGAGTCTTCCACGACGTTTCATCGCTACCACAAGGCACCTTGGTGGAATATCGTGCCGTGAGTACCAATGCCGCAGGAGAACACAGCGCCGCTTCCACCTATGCTTCCGTGGGCAACGACGTTTCCGGGTTTGCGAAGGAAAAACCGGCTGAATCGGATATCTCCATGGTCACCGTGCCGGGAAGCCATAACACCGAAATGGGTTGTGTCACCGACTGGGATCCGGCCTGCGAGGCAGCCAAACTCACTGAACAGCCTGGCGGGGTCTATTCTGGTGAATTCGATGTCCCAGCAGGGGACTATGAATACAAGGTAGCCATCAACGGATCATGGGATCTGAACTACGGCGCTGGTGGTATTGCCGGTGGTGACAACCTTAAATATTCTCACGAAGGTGGGACCGTCAAGTTCTTCTTCGATCCCCGCAACAACATCGCACAAAGCGATCAACAGGGTCCGATGATCACCTTACCGGGAAGTTTTCAAGACGAATTGGGCTGTAAATCCGACTGGGATCCAACCTGTCTCGCTACTTTAATGGCGGACGCTGATGCTGACGGTACCTACGAATTCACTACGGAGAAGATCCCGGCTGGTACCTACGAATTTAAGGTGTCACACAACTTCGGGTGGGACGAAAATTATGGCGTTGACGGTGCCGCCGGAGGTGCTAACTACAGTCTTTCGGTAACCGAAGGAAAGCCAGTGAGCTTCAGCTACGACTCGAAGACTCACCTGTTGCAGATTGGTTCTGACACCCAAACAGTCGCCGGCGTTGGTCAAATGAAAGCGCAGTGGATTTCCGCTGACACCCTAGCGATTCCTCGTGATCTAGGCACTGGTGAAAACTATGCCCTCTACGCTTCAAAGGACGCCAGCTTGAAATTGGAGGGAGAAGAGATCTCCGGTGCGAAGCCAATCGAGCTCAAAGAAATTATTGGTGGGTTGAGTGCCGAACAACGCAAGAAGTTCCCACACCTTGCCGACTACCGTGCCTTGCGTGTTGAGCTAGATCGCGAAGACGTAGCCTCTGCATTGCGTTCACAACTGGCATTGGCACGATTTGATGGCGAAGGGGATACCCAGAAACTCACCGCCTTCACCGGAGTTCAGAGTGCTGGTGTCATTGATGATCTCTATGCCAAGGCGCTTGACGATGTAGAACTGGGCGTGAGCTTCACCGGAAAACGCCCTACCTTTAGGCTCTGGGCACCCACGGCCCAAAAAACAACACTGCTGATTACTGACAAGAAGGAGAAGACTGCACGATACGCTGCTAGCTATTCGAAGGACAGCGGTGTGTGGACGGTAAAGGGTAAACCTCAGATGGCTGAGGCGAAGTACCGGTGGGAAGTTCAGGTCTTTGTCCCTGAAACGGGCAAGATCGAAACGAATATTGTTACCGATCCATATTCGGTTGCGTTGACCACTAATTCCACCCACTCGGTCGCGGTGAGCTTGGAAGACCCTCACCACCAGCCAAAACAGTGGCGTAAGGCCAAAGCCAAAAACGTCGAAAAGGACGTGGACCGCAGCATCTATGAACTGCAGATCCGTGACTTCTCGATTTCAGATGCTTCGGTGCCCGAGAATCAGCGGGGCCGCTACGGAGCGTTTGGAGCAAATGGGGCCGGGAGTAAACAGCTCAAACAGCTTTCCGAGGCTGGCCTGACTACCGTTCACCTGCTGCCAAGTTTTGATATCGCCACCATTGAGGAGGAACAGTCACAACGTGTTGAGACGGACTGTGATCTGAAGTCGCTGCCGGCAGCTTCCAGCAAACAACAAGAGTGCGTTACTGCCCACGGTGATGAAGACGGATTCAACTGGGGGTACGACCCCTTCCATTTCATGGCTCCGGAAGGTTCGTACGCCACGAACCCTGAAGGAGCGAACCGTGTCGAAGAATTCCGCTCGATGGTTGGATCCTTGCACAGCATGGGGCTAGAAGTAGTGCTTGATCAGGTGTTCAACCACACCGCAGCCTCGGGTCAAGCCGATCGCAGTGTGCTGGATAAGATCGTGCCTGGCTACTACCACCGTCTGGATGCCACCGGCAAAGTAGAAACCTCCACCTGCTGCCAGAACATTGCCACGGAAAACGCGGCTGCGCAGAAGCTCATGGTGGATGCCGTAGTGACGTGGGCCAGGGATTACAAGGTGGACGGTTTCAGATTTGATCTGATGGGACATCATTCGCGAGAAACCATGGAAGCCGTTCGCAGCGCCCTAGATGAATTGGAGCCAGGACGCGATGGCGTAGATGGAAAATCCGTATATCTCTACGGCGAAGGCTGGAACTTCGGCGAAGTCGCGGACAACGCCCGGTTCTACCAGGCCACACAGGGGCAATTGAATGGCACCGGCATCGGTACCTTCAACGACCGGTTGCGAGATGCGGTTCATGGCGGCAGCCCGGTTGATTCATCCTCGACCTTCCGCCAAGGCTTCGGCACCGGCCTGGGAACAGACCCCAACGGCAATGAGGTCAACGGAACTACTGATGAAGCTTTGGCAGACCTGAGGCAGGAAACGGACTTGGTACGTCTGGGGTTGGCAGGAAACCTTGCCGATTTCGAATTCATGGCTTCGGACGGCCAAGTGCACCGCGGGGATGAGCTGGACTACCGAGGCGCGGCAGCCGGGTATGCCTCCCAACCCGGAGAAGTGATCAACTACGTCGATGCGCATGACAATGAGACGCTCTACGACCTGACCGTGCTCAAGCTGCCTCGCGATACGTCCATGGAGCAGCGGGTGCGGATGAACACGCTGTCCCAAGCCACCGTAATGTACTCGCAGGCAGTTCCTTTCTGGCATGCAGGTACTGAGCTCTTGCGTTCCAAGTCCTTGGACCGCAACAGCTATAACTCGGGGGACTGGTTCAACCGGATCGATTTCACCGGGCAGGAAAACACCTTCGGTGCCGGCCTTCCTCCGAAAGCCGGCAATGGCGAAAAATGGGATCTGATGGCCCCGCTGCTTCAGGACCCTGAACTTAAGCCAAATGCCCAGGCCATGGCTCAGGCCGAGGGCGCTGCACTGGACTTGTTGCGCACCCGCAAGGAAGTAGGACTGCTGCGTTTGGGAACAGCGGAACTGATTGAACAGAAAGTGAGCTTCCCACTCAGCGGCCCGCAAGCTCAGCCTGGAATCATTGTGATGCACATTGATGACACCGTGGGTGCAGATGCTGACAGCAAGCATGACGGGGCATTGGTTCTGTTCAATGCTTCACCTCGCGAGCACACGCAAGTACTTGAGGAACTTGTTGGTCGCGACTACCAGCTGGCCACTGCCCTCGAGGAGGGAAGCGACGAGGTAGTGAAGTCGACCCTTTTCGACAGCGCCACCGGCGAGCTGAGGATTCCCGCACGCACCGCTGCGGTGCTGGTGGAAGCCGAAGGAGCTGGCCAGTAGTTTCCACCCAAGGACAAGGTTGGTGCCGCCGCAGAGTTTCTCGCGATGGGAACTCAACGCTGGCAGTAATCCTTGCGGACTACTCCCTCGCATCCAAGCAAATGGTGTGGGGGAGTAGCGCGTTAATGTTGGGAAATAGCGAGCCTAAAGTTTAGATCTGCTGGCTGATCCTGTTTCGACTAGGGGAAACATAGGCTTGAAGCAACAAATCATCGATAAACCTTCACCGCTTCAGGAGCACCAGCAATGATCGAATCCCTGCAGAACTTCGCCGCATCCTTCCCAGAGCCGTTGCAGTTCCTGGCCGTTGCCCTCATTGCTGCGGTTCCGCTGATTGAGTCCTACTTTGGTTCGGCCATTGGCGTGGTGATCGGTGTTCCGGTGGTTGCGGCAGTAGCTACTGCTGTGGTGGGCAACGTGCTTTCCATGTTGTTGTTTGTCAACAGTGCCCATGCGGTGCGTGCCAAGGTTCGCCAAGGCAAGGAATCGCAGAAGAAGGAACGCAAATTTGAGAAGCTGCGCCGAGCCTTCGACAAGTACGGCATTGCCGGGGTGAGCTTGTTGGGCCAGACCATCCTGCCTTCGCAGGTCACCTCGGCAGCGCTGGTTTCATTTGGCGCCAATAAGCAGAGGGTGATCCTGTGGCAGATCATCTCCATCATCCTGTGGGGCACGATTTTCGGTGTCTTGGCCGCACAGGGCATCAGCTTGATGAGCTGACAGGAACTCGCTGAAAGCGAACAAGCCGTCCTCGAATCATCGAGGGCGGCTTGCTTATGCATTATTTGCGGCGTCCAAAAGCAAAGTAGGAAATCGGCCCGAGGAAGTTGACCATGCTGGCCATCGCCCACAGGGGCTTGGGACCTCGCACCTGGTCGGCCGGGCGCTTGTATAGATCGCGAAGCGCTGTAATCATCAAGGTCAGCTCGATAATTGCTGCTGCGATGATCGCGATCTGGCCGCCGCGAGGCAGGTCTTGGAACTTGTGTTTCGTCTCCATTAGAAGGCTCCTAGGTTCGCCTCTCCTCAACGCTGGGCGAGGGGAAATGCGGTGAATGAAAAATTTTTTCAGTACGGGAATTATTCTCTCACCAGCGCAGTTGAAATGAGCAGAACGCAAAGATGAGCGAGGTTGGCTCAAGTTAATTTGACAGTCGAAACGGGCTGAGTAAACTTGAGTGCAGAACGCTCAATGGGGTAAATCCTCAGCGTTAGTACTTTCAATCAAGGCAAAGGAGAGCCATTATGTCGCGTGCCGTAGGCATTGACCTGGGAACCACCAACTCGGTCGTATCCGTGCTCGAAGGTGGTGAGCCAACCGTTATCGCAAACGCGGAAGGCAACCGCACTACCCCGTCCATCGTTGCTTTCTCGAAGAGCGGCGAAGTCCTGGTTGGCGATATCGCCAAGCGCCAGGCAGTAAACAACATTGACCGCACCATCGCTTCGGTCAAGCGCCACATGGGTACCGACTGGTCCATCGACATCGATGAAAAGAAGTACACCGCACAGGAAATCTCGGCTCGTACCCTGATGAAGCTGAAGAACGACGCTGAGTCGTACTTGGGCGAAAAGGTCACCGACGCTGTGATCACCGTTCCTGCATACTTCAACGACGCAGAGCGCCAGGCCACCAAGGAAGCCGGCGAGATTGCCGGCCTGAACGTCCTGCGCATCGTCAACGAGCCAACCGCTGCCGCACTGGCCTACGGCCTGGAAAAGGGCAACGAGGACGAGCTCATCCTGGTCTTCGACCTCGGTGGCGGCACCTTCGACGTGTCCCTGCTGGAAGTCGGCAAGGACGACGACGGCTTCTCCACCATCCAGGTCCGCGCAACCGCAGGCGACAACCGCCTGGGCGGCGACGACTGGGACCAGCGCGTTGTCGACTGGCTGCTGGCCCAGGCCAAGGCCAAGGGTGCAGACCTGTCCAAGGACAAGATCGCCCTGCAGCGCCTGAAGGAAGCTGCTGAGCAGGCCAAGAAGGAACTGTCCTCGGCTACCAGCACCAACATCTCGCTGCAGTACCTCTCGGTCACCCCAGAGGGCCCAGTGCACCTGGACGAGCACCTCTCGCGTGCCAAGTTCCAGGACCTGACCAAGGACCTGCTGGAGCGCACCCGCAAGCCATTCAATGACGTCATCGCAGAAGCAGGCATCAAGGTTTCGGACATCGCCCACGTGATCCTGGTTGGCGGTTCCACCCGTATGCCAGCCGTTGCCGAACTGGTCAAGGACCTGGCCGGCAAGGAAGCCAACAAGGGCGTGAACCCTGACGAGGTTGTCGCCGTGGGCGCAGCCCTGCAAGCCGGCGTGCTGAAGGGCGAGCGCAAGGACGTTCTGCTCATCGATGTCACCCCACTGTCCCTGGGCATCGAGACCAAGGGCGGCGTGATGACCAAGCTGATCGAGCGCAACACCGCCATCCCGACCAAGCGTTCGGAAACCTTCACCACCGCTGAAGACAACCAGCCTTCGGTTTCCATCCAGGTCTTCCAGGGCGAGCGCGAGTTCACCCGTGACAACAAGGCTCTGGGTACCTTCGAGCTGACCGGTATCGCACCGGCTCCTCGCGGCATCCCACAGGTCGAGGTCACCTTCGACATCGACGCCAACGGTATCGTGCACGTATCCGCTAAGGACAAGGGCACCGGCACCGAGCAGTCGATGACCATCACTGGTGGCTCCTCGCTGTCCAAGGAAGACATCGAGCGCATGGTTCAGGAAGCTGAAGCACACGCCGAAGAGGACAAGGCACGCCGCGAAGCTGCTGAGACCCGCAATGCTGCCGAACAGGCAGCCTACTCGGTGGACAAGCTGATCAAGGACAACGAAGACAAGCTGCCAGAAGAGGTCAAGACCGAGGTTCAGGCCGACGTTGACGCACTGAAGGCTGCTCTTGAGAAGCAGGACAACGACGACGAGGTCAAGGACGCGTTCGAGAAGCTGCAGGCTTCGCAGACCAAGCTGGGCGAGGCAATCTACGCCAACGCCCAGGCTGAGGGAGCTGCTACTGGCGAAGGCGAGCAGGCACCTAACACTGATGAAGACATCGTCGACGCCGAGGTCATCGACGAAGACGAAGCCGACAAGAAGTAGGGAGTTTAGGAATATGTCCGAGGCAAAGGACCAGAACGAGAACTCCGGCCAGGAGCCGGAGAACCAGCCCGAGGCCGCTGACCAGCAGCCAACTGCTGACGCCCTGGGTCAGGCCGAGGCGATCCTGAACGAAGCTGCTGCTGGCGCTGAAGCCGATGCGGAGCAGCCGGAAGATGCCGGTGCGGTGGAAACCGAACTGCGCAACGACCTGCTGCGCCTGCAGGCCGAATACGTCAACTACCGCAAGCGTGTGGAACGTGACCGGGCAGTGGCGCGTGAAAACGCCGTCCAGTCCGTGCTCAACACTCTGCTTCCGGTGCTTGACGACATCGATGCGGCACGAGCCCACGGTGACCTCACCGATGGCCCGTTCGCATCGATCGCCAACAAGCTTGACTCCGTGCTGGCTCAGCATGGCTTGGAGCGTATCAACGAGGCCGGCGTCGAATTCGACCCGAACATCCACGAAGCCCTGCTTCGCCAGGCTGTTCCGGAGATTCCAGCCGACCACGTGGGACAGGTGCTGCGCACCGGTTACCGCAAGGGAACCATCATCCTGCGCGCAGCCCAGGTGCTGGTAGCCACCGGCGAATAGCCACGAATAGCACAATCGATACTGCCCACTGCCGAGTCCTCGTCAGTGGGCAGTGTCGAATTGGCACTGAAAGGATGGGGCCCTGATGGCAAGTCAGGACTGGATCGAAAAAGACTTCTACGCCATTCTGGGCGTCTCCAAGGACGCCAGCGAGGCGGACATCAAGAAGGCGTACCGCAAGCTTGCACGCAAGTACCACCCGGATACCAACCAGGGGGACGCGGCCGCTGAAAAGAAATTCAAGGACATCTCCGAAGCCAACTCGGTGCTTTCGGATAAGGAAGAACGCGAGCAGTACGACGCGATCCGCGCCATGGGCGGCGGAGCGCGGTTCTCTGCGGGCGGCGGACCGGGTGGCCCAGGCGGGCAGGCCGGCTTCGAGGACATCTTCTCCAACCTCTTCGGAGGTGGCGGAGGCGGCGCTCGCGGTCGTGGCGGACAGCCGGACTTCTCCGACCTGTTCGGAGGCGGCGGCGGTTTTGGCGGCGGCTTCGGCCAAAGCGCACCGCCGCGCAAGGGTGCTGACCGCACGGCCAGCACCACGATCTCCTTCTCCGGATCGATCAAGGGAACCACCATTGGCCTGCGTGAACAGAACGGCGAGGTCATTGACGTGCGCATCCCGGCGGGAATCAAGGACGGCCAGTCGGTGCGCGTGCGTGGCAAGGGCCAGCCAGGAGCTGCCGGCAACGGCGACCTGCTGGTCAAGGTCAAGGTCAGCGAGCACCCGTTCTTCAAGCGCGAAGAGAACAACATCCGCATCCACGTGCCGGTGACCTTCGACGAAGCGGTACTCGGAGCAAAGATCCATGTGCCGACCTTGGATGGGGAATCCGTCGCGGTGAAGGTGCCAGCCGGATCCAACTCCGGACGAACCTTGCGCTTGAAAGGCCGCGGAGTGAAAACTTCCAAGGCCGCCGGCGATTTGCTGATCGTCTTGGACATCGCGATCCCGCAGAACCTGTCGGATGCTGCAAAGAAGGCCGTAGAGGAATTCGCCGCAGCCACCGAGGGCGAGGATCCACGAGTGGACTTGGCCGCCAAGGCCAAGCTCTAGGCTCAATAGGCTGTTTTCCCTGCCCGGCCATCGAATTGGCTGGGCGGGGAAGATAGACTCACAAACAAAAGGGCCCGAACCCGGGCTCCTTGCAGAAAGGTGGTAGAAGCAACGTGAACGGGGAGTACCTGCGACCTGTCTTCGTCATTTCCGTCGCCGCTCAACTTGCAGACATGCATCCGCAGACGCTGCGCCAGTATGACCGCATCGGCTTGGTCTCGCCGAGCCGCCAAAGCGGCAAGCAACGCCGCTACTCGCAGCACGACGTATCGCTGTTGCGCCAGGTGCAGTCGCTGAGCAAGGAAGGCGTCTCGCTGGAAGGCATCAAGCGGATCCTGGATCTGCAGGACCAAGTTGCGTTCCTGCAATCCGAAGTCAATGGACTGCGCCAGGAACTCAGTGCAGTACGCCAGGACCAATCGCGCATTTTCGCCGCCGGAACCTCTGGCGGAGACGTGGTTTCGCTGGCTCGGGGCATGAGGCCCGAACGCCGCGAGCAGTCTTACACGTTCTTCGCCGCCCGCCGGGCCATCGGACGCTAGATGCGGCCGTGGCGCGCTAGGCGCGCGTTCAACTGGCTGCGCACGGCGGGCCATTCGTGGGGGAGTATCGAGAAGAGCACGGTATCGCGCAAGGTGCCGGTGACCGGATCATATTTGTGATTGCGCAAGACGCCATCCTGCTTGGCACCCAACCGGGTAATTGCCGCCCGTGATGCGGCATTATGCCAATGCGTGCAGAACGCCACCGAATAGCACTCCAGCTGCTCGAAGGCCCGCTGCAGCAGCAGATATTTCGCTGCGGGATTGATCCCGGTGCCCTGGGCGGATATGGCCAGGAACGTTGATCCGATTTCCACACGGTGATTGGCCGCGTCGATATTCAAATACGTCGTGGCACCTACGGCCCTGCCGGTAGCCAGATCAATAATGGCAAAAGGCGCCATTTTACGGGCCTGCTGCAAAGCCAAACGGTGCTCAATATTTTCTGCCATTGCCTGGGCCGTAGGCGTGCTGGCAAACCACGCGTCATCCAACTGGCCCTGCTCAGCAAGGGCCACCAGATCTGGCGCATGCTCCAAAGAGAGCTGTTCCAAGCGGACCCCGGCATATTCCATCGTCGGGGCTTGGGCATGGGGAAGATCTTGCGCAGCAGAAAGGGCCATGGAATCCATTCTAGAATTCCATGGCCCTGACTAAGGTTTCATTACGGCGGTTAGCCGATGCGCGTGTACGCCAAATCGAAGACCAGGCGTCCAGCCTTCAGCGCCTTGCCCTCGAAGCTGGTGAGGATGCGTCGCTCGAAACGCGGTGCCCAGCCGCCCTGGACGTCAATGAAGTCAGGCTCGGGGTCAAAGCCTTCCATGCCATCGCGGCGCACCTTGGTCAAGTTGCTCTCCTCGCCGGAGAGGTTCCCTGGATGCTGGTTCTCGAAATCAGGGTGGGCTTCGAGGACCTCGCGCATCTGCTCCGCATAGTTCGACCAGTCGGTGGCCAAGCGCAGGGTGCCCCCTGGCTTGAGCACGCGGGAGACCTTGTCCAGGAATGAGGCCTTGATCAGGCGGCGCTTGTGGTGCCTCGGCTTGTGCCACGGATCGGAGAAGAAGATCCATATCTCGTCCGCGCTGTTCTCATCAAGCATGACGTCCAGCACCTCAGGGGCATTGGCCTGCACGGCGCGGACGTTGGTGATGCCGAAGGATTCGACCTTCAGCATCAACTGGGCCAGGCCTGGACGGTAGACCTCAACGGCGAGGTAGTTGCTCTCCGGATCGTCCTTGGCGGCGTTGGCGATGCATTCGCCCAGGCCGGTGCCGATCTCCACGATCAGCGGTGCCGTGCGGCCGAAGGCCTCGGCGGGATCGAGCTGGAAGTCGTCAGCAACCGAGGTGTCGGCAATCTTGCGGGGCGGCTCGATGACATACTGCTCGGCATTGCGCTCCCAGGCGCTGGCCCGGCGGCCCTGCAGGCGGTTGCCGCGACGCACGAAGGACACCGGCTCGGCACGGAAAAGGTCTGGGTTCCTGGGGGCAGAGCCATGGGGTGGACGTTGCTGCTCGCTCGATTCGCTCATGATGATTAATCCTAGCCGAGCAACCTGCAGCGATGCGTGCCGAACGGTGGGGGATTGGACACCCCTAGGGGGAATTCGGGGTGATCCCCGATGGAGCATGAGAGGCAAAAGAAGGAGAATGTAGCCATGACTGATTTAGTGCGCGGTATTCTCAACATTATCTGGCTGCTGTTCGGCGGCCTGTGGCTGGCCCTGGGTTACGTGCTGGCAGGCATCATCTGCTGCGTGCTGATCGTGACCATTCCCTTCGGCATCGCCTCGTTCCGCATTGCCGGCTATGCGCTGTGGCCCTTCGGCCGCACCGTAGTCGACAACGGACCGGTCGGCGCGTTCTCCACCCTGGGCAACATCATCTGGATCATTTTTGCCGGCATCTGGATTGCCATCGGGCACGTGGTGACCGCGATCCCGATGTTCGTATCGATTATCGGCATCCCGCTGGGCATCGCCAACCTGAAGATGATCCCGGTGTCCCTGATGCCCTTGGGCAAGGTCATCGTGCCTTCGGACAATTACATCGGCAACGTTCGCCGCTAGGTAGCACCAAGACGGCAATGGCTGCCAACTCCAATGAGTTGGCAGCCATTGCTCTAAGCCTGAATCGGATCAGCTCTTCAGGTACTCATCGTGCTGGCGGTGCGCCTCGGCGACCTCGACGCGGATCTTGTCCACGTCCTTGGCCTTGTCGCGGTATTTCTTCTCCATGGTCTTCACATACGCTTCTTCTTCCACCAGGGCGCGGTAGATGCGTTCGCGTTCGTTTGGATCCGAGGTGTAGCTCAGGTCGTTGTAGCTGCTGGCATGGCGGCGAAGGTTGCCGATGGCGGTTTGGGCCTTGCCAGCCTTGCTGAACAGCGAAGCGAGAATGGTCAGCACAAGGACGCCGATGATCACGCTCAGCGACAACCCGGTGCTGATTTCGATGACCGTCACGTGCTCCCCATCATTGATGAACGGCAGGTTGTTCTCGTGCAGCGCGTGCAGGATCAGCTTCACGCCGATGAACGCCAGAATCGTCGCCAAGCCATAGGACAGGTAGATCAAGCGATCCAGCAATCCATCAAGCAGGAAGTAGAGCTGGCGCAGACCCATGAGCGAGAACGCTGTGGCGGTGAATACTATGTAGACGTTCTGGGTGAGTCCGAAGATCGCTGGGATGGAATCCAGGGCGAAGAGGATGTCGGTTCCGCCGATGGCCACCATGACCAGCAGCATCGGGGTCAGGACCTTCTTGCCGTCGATCTTGGTGAACAGCTTGTCGCCGTCGTACTTGTCGGTGGTGTGGAACAGCTTCTTGGCCAATCGGATGATGAAGTTGTTGGCCTCGTCGGATTCGTCGTCCTTCTTCAGCAGGTTGCCTGCGGTGAGCAGCAGGATCAGGCCGAACAGGTAGAAGACCCAAGCGAACTGGTTGATCAGCGCCGCGCCGACAAAGATGAACGCGGTGCGGGCGATCAGCGAGAAGACGATGCCGAAGAGCAGCACTTTCTGCTGGTCTTCGCGGGGGACCCTGAAACTGGCGATGATGATCAGGAAGACGAACAGGTTGTCGACGGACAGGGCCTTTTCGGTGATGTAGCCGGCGAAGTATTCGGCACCCATGTCGATGCCGCCGAAGATGAGTACCAGCACACCGAAAATGAGGGCCAAGCCGACATAGATGCTGGACCAGATCGCTGCTTCACGCAGGGATGGAACGTGGGCCTTGCGGATGTGGAAGAAATAATCGAAGGCCAGTAGGGCGAGAATCACGACAATCGTGATGCCCCAAATCAAAGGGGAAGCTCCCATAGGGATTCCTGCTTTCGTAAGTTGCGCGCGGACGCGTCCGAGTAAGTCTCTTCACCGACACTGTGGCTGGCCGCAAAACCCGGCAGGACCATGAAGTCCCGCGTATTGACGGATTCAACGATTGTGAATACTCCCTTACGTTCTTTAACCCTAACCCGAAGCGGTGCTCCTGGAAAAATTCTGGTTTATGGCTGTCATGTTGTTCTGTAATGTACTTCGTCTTTGCCCAGTTGGGTAGGCGTCATATGCAATTCGAAGGATGCGGTGGGCAAAGTGCTCGAGTGAATTCTTCGGCCCAGGTCTCGGGTCGCCTTGGAAATCCTCGCAGGACTCGGAGCGCTGGCAACAGCATGCGCGGTACCTGCCGTTGATGCGTGGCCGGCTAATTCCGTGCAGACAGGATTTGCTCACGCAGGATATCGGCGTGCCCGCAATGCTGCGCCAATTCGCGCAGCATGTGCAGCTGGATCCAGCGCAGCGGCAACGACCCGCGCCGATTGCCGGAGAAAACGTGATCCCCGGTCTTGCCCTTGACCACTTCACGTGACAGTTCGATGGCCTGGGCATAGTCACGCCGAATGGATTCGATGGTGTCGGACGCGGACAAGTCGAAGGACTTGCTGGGCGACGACGCAATGCCCAGTTCGGCCCGGCTCTTGCCGGTGGCTGCTTCGCCAAACCAGACACGTTCGACGAAGATCGCATGTTTCACCAGCCCGAGCAACGTGGTCTTGGATTCAACCAGCTTCAACCGCGCTTCGTCTTCGTCCAGCCCGTCGAGGCTGGAAAGCAGCATCTGCCGGTGCTGATCGATGAATACTTGGACCATGTCATCGTGGGGCAGGGAAAAAATATCTTGGGAATCCGGGTTGGCCATGCCTCATCCTAAGACTGCAAATCGCGCTCCACAAGGGGTTTTGCCGCCGAGGCAAAGGGAAGAAAAATATCTCGAGAATTTTGCTCTAGCGGGAATATTAGGACTAGGAGTATAGTTGAGTTAAGTACACTCAAGTTTATGGGTTCACTCCATTAGAGAAAGGATGCGCGTGGACACGAAACTCACCACTAAGAGCCAAGAAGCTCTCTCAGCCTCCGGGATGAACGCTTCAACCGCAGGCAATCCGCAGATTGAACCTGCGCACCTGCTGAAGGCATTGCTGGACCAGCGCGAGTCCGTCGCAGTCGCCTTGCTGAAGACTGCCGGGTTGGATGTCGACGCGCTATCCGTCAAGGCAAGCGCCGTCATCAACGCCTTGCCCTCCAGCTCTGGCACCTCGGTGGCCCAGGCACAGTACTCCCGGCAACTGCTGCAGGTCGTGAGCAACGCGCAGGCAGCCGCCGCGGAAATGGGGGACACCTACGTCTCCACGGAGCATCTGCTCATCGCCCTGGCATCGGACCAGACCAAGGCAGGTGAAGCCCTGCGCGAGTTCGGCGCCACCCGTGAACTGCTGGTGGGTACCTTGCCGACCATCCGCGGCGACCGCAAGGTCGATAATCCGGATCCCGAGGCCACCTTCCAGTCCCTGGAGAAGTTCGGCACCGATATGACCGCCCTGGCGCGCTCGGGCAAGCTGGATCCCGTCATCGGCCGCGACCGCGAGATCCGCCGCGTGGTGCAGGTGCTCTCCCGCCGCACCAAGAACAATCCAGTGCTGATCGGTGAACCCGGCGTGGGCAAGACCGCTGTGGTCGAGGGCCTGGCCCAGCGCATGATCGCTGGCGACGTCCCGGAGTCGCTGCGCGGCAAGACCTTGATCTCCTTGGATCTGGGTGCCATGGTCGCCGGTGCCAAGTACCGCGGCGAATTCGAGGAGCGGCTGAAGTCGGTGTTGGAAGAGATCAAGGCTTCGGATGGCCAGATTGTCACCTTCATTGACGAGATCCACACCGTGGTCGGTGCTGGTGCCTCCGAGGGTGCGATGGACGCCGGCAATATGCTCAAGCCGATGCTAGCCCGTGGCGAGCTGCGCCTGATCGGTGCCACCACGCTGGACGAGTACCGCGAGAACATCGAGAAGGACCCGGCCCTGGAACGCCGCTTCGCCCAGGTATACGTGGGCGAGCCGAGCGTGGACGACACCATCGCCATCCTGCGCGGGTTGAAGGAGCGCTACGAGGCGCACCACAAGGTCTCCATTGCCGACTCCGCACTGGTGGCTGCTTCCACGCTGTCCAACCGCTACATCTCCGGACGCCAGCTGCCGGACAAGGCCATCGACCTGGTCGATGAGGCCGCCAGCCGGTTGCGCATGGAGATCGATTCGGCGCCGGAGGAGATCGACGAGCTGCGCCGCGAGGTGGACCGATTGACCATGGAAGAACTGGCTCTGTCCGATGAGACGGATCCAGCTTCGGTGGAACGCCTGGATGCCCTGCGCAAGGACATGGCTGACAAGAAGGAAAAGCTGGATGCGCTGAATTCCCAGTGGGAAGCGGAGAAGGCTGGCCTGAATCGCGTCGGCGATCTGAAGGTCAAGCTCGATGAACTGCGCAGCCAGGCCGACAAGGCCCAGCGCGAGGGTGACCTGGAGAAGGCATCGCGCCTGCTCTACGGGGAGATTCCGACGCTGCAGCAGGAGCTGGATGCGGCGGCCGCCGCCGAAGCCGACAAGGCCGAGACGCACACCATGGTCGCCGAGGAAGTCACCGCGGATGACATTGCGGAAGTCATCTCGGCCTGGACGGGCATCCCGGCTGGTCGCATGCTGCAGGGCGAAAGCCAGAAGCTGCTGGAGATGGAAGAGATCATCGGGCAGCGCCTGATGGGCCAGAAGCAGGCCGTCGCCGCGGTCTCCGATGCCGTGCGCCGTACCCGTGCCGGCATTGCCGACCCGAACCGGCCCACCGGTTCCTTCCTGTTCCTCGGTCCAACCGGTGTCGGCAAAACCGAGCTGGCCAAGTCGCTGGCGGACTTCCTCTTCGATGACCCGCGCGCGATGGTGCGCATCGACATGTCCGAATACTCGGAGAAGCACGCGGTGTCCCGCCTGGTCGGCGCCCCTCCGGGCTACGTGGGATACGAAGAGGGAGGGCAGCTCACCGAAGCCGTACGCCGCCGCCCGTACTCGGTGATCCTGCTGGACGAAGTGGAGAAGGCGCACCCCGAAGTCTTCGACATCCTGCTGCAGGTACTCGATGACGGCCGGCTGACCGATGGCCAAGGGCGAACGGTGGACTTCAGGAACACCATCCTGATCCTCACCTCCAACCTGGGTTCCCAGTTCCTGGTGGATCCAAGCTTGGAAGACGAGGCCAAGAAGTCGGCGGTGATGAACGTGGTCAACGCTTCGTTCAAGCCGGAGTTCTTGAACCGCCTGGATGAGGTCATCCTCTTCGATCCATTGAGCATCGAGGAGCTGGGCAGCATCGTCAAGCTGCAGATCGACTTGCTCGCGCAACGCCTGGCCGATCGCCGCCTGAACCTGGAGGTGGACCAGGCCGCCAGCGAGTGGCTGGCCCTGACCGGTTATGATCCGGCCTACGGCGCCCGTCCGCTGCGCCGCCTGGTGCAGCGCGAGATCGGCGACCGGCTGGCCAAGGAGATCTTGGCTGGGGCGGTGCAGGATGGCGACACCGTGGCCGTCACCCTGGACGAGGTCGGCGACAAGCTCAAGGTGGCCAAGAAGTCCTAGCAACTGGCAACGGCGAGGGCGTGAACAGATGGAAATCCGTTCACGCCCTCGCCGTTGCTGTACTCAAGCTGCCTAGCTGTCGGTGGTCTCCTGGCCGTTGGACTTTTCGTCGGCCGGCTTTTCGTCCTCGGACTTCTTCTCTTCGGAGCTACCGGCATCGTCATCGTCGGCGCCCTCGGGCAGCAACGAGCTGCGGACGTTGCCCTCCGAAAGACTCAGGAAGCAGGAAACGGTGCGGTCGCCCTGGGCCCAGGTGCTCTCCGATGGGCGGGAGAAGTGATAGGTCCAGGTGGAGTCCAACCCTGCACGCGGGTCCAGCGAGACCGACTTGCACAGGTCTTCGGACTGGGTGAGCAGCACGTTGGCACCGGGGTACTCCTCGCCGTTGACCTGGAAGATGCCGATTACTTGCGCGTTGTGGGAGGAATCACAGGTCACGACGGTCTGCGGATCCAGTGGCGACGTGAACCCCCGCAGGCAATCGCCTTGCTCCAGCTGCGTAGGCGGCATCCCGGTGGCAATGATGCCGTCGAGGCCTGGATTCTCATTGCGTTCCACATTGTTCGCAGTTGGCGAAGCAGGTGAATCCACGAGCCTCAACACCACGAAAACCACTGCAGCGGCCAGCGCCAGAACGGCGACAATCATCAGGGCCCATTGGGCACTCTGCCGCTTCGGCTTCTCCGGTTCTGGCTGCAATGGCGGCAAAGCCGCCTGCGGCTCGGGCAGATTGTTTTCCACCACCTGTTGAGCTCCTTTGTGGTTGGGTCGGGCGATCGCTCGCCGGCTCAATACATAGTCGTTGGACTAATCCACAGTCTAGCTGTTTCGTTGGGTGTTGCATTCAGCGCTCGCCGGTGAATCGTGTTAACCTTTAATTACGAAAGAACTGATCACATATTCGGGGGCCTTCACCTTTTACAGGTGGACCACCTCCCGACTCTACTGAAAAGAGGGGGTCACGCCATGGGGCGCGGCCGTCAAAAGGCTAAAGCACAGCGTCAGGCGCGAGATATCAAGTACTACTCGCCATCCACTGACCTTTCGGCACTTGAACGCGAGTTGGGCGTTCGGTCCGATCATCATGCTCAGAATTCTGAGCGTAATGATTCATCGTATGACGACGAATACTCGGAATACGACGAGCTGACTAAGAAGTACTCGGGAGATGACGAAGACGAGTAGCCTCGTCTTCTGATGCCGGGAGTCCTTGGCTCAGAGTGCCACACCTTAAGCATTGAGTGGTACAGCTCTTCAGTACATTTTGCGACAAGCCGCAGCGACTAAGCTAAATTAGCTTTTAGTCGCTGCGGCCTTTGTCGTGCCCAGCAATTCTAAGGTGTAACGTGAGCACTCCAGAAGAACTGTCGATCCAGATGGCGCATCATTCGGCGATCCGCTCCATGCAGCGCATTGTGGAGCAACAAGCCCCGCCCTCGCCGGAAAACGAAGCCCGGGACGGAGTCCGGCGGCTGCTGGACACCGGGAATGTCCTCGTGGTGACCGGCGCCGGCGTATCCACGGATTCGGGTATCCCGGATTACCGCGGCCCCAATGGCTCATTGCAACGCCACCGGCCAATGACTTATCAGGAATTCCGCTTCCGTCCAGAAGCCAGGCAGCGCTACTGGGCCCGCGGCTACGTCGGCTGGCGGCATATGGACAAAGCCGAACCCAACCGCATTCACCGGCGCTTGGCGCAGTGGGAAGAACAGGGGAAAATCAGCGGCATCATCACCCAGAACGTGGACGGGCTGCACCAGCAGGCAGGATCCAAGCGCGTGATTCCGGTGCATGGCGATCTGTCGATCGTCCGCTGCCTGGACTGCGGGAACAGTGAGAACCGCCTTGACTTCGATCTGCGCCTCCAAGCAGCCAATGAGGGCTACCTGGAGGCCGTGGAGATCGATCCCGGCGCGGTGAACCCCGACGGCGATGTGGAGCTGCCCCAGTACCTGGTGGACCGGTTCAACATGGTGGCCTGCTTGCGCTGCGGATCGCTCGCGCTGAAACCTGACGTGGTGTACTTCGGCGAGAGCGTTCCAGCCGAACGCAAGGAGCGTATCGCGGCACTGGAAGCTGAATCCACGGCGCTGCTGGTGATGGGCTCCTCGCTTGCGGTCATGAGTGGCTACAAAATCCTGTTGAACTTCGTCAAGCGGGATCTGCCGGTGGCGCTGATAACCAATGGCCACGTCCGCGGCGAGCAGAAGGCCACCTGGCGCTGGCGGGTGCCGTTGGAAGACGCGCTGAAGCAATTGGACTAGCGGGAGAATATTTCGCTCCGCATGCCATGGTGGTTTAAAAACCGATGCGCCGCACTGGAATCAGTGCGGCGCATCGAGTTTATAGGAGCTTTCGGTGGCCTACTTGGCGTAGTTGCCGGTCAGCAGCACTGCGCCGCCGTCCACGCCCTTGGCACCCTGGACGAAGTCCAGCCCGGCCTCGGCGGCCGATGGATCCAGGTCCTCGACCTGGCCCATTACCCAAGCGCCCATGCCCGCGACGTTCAGCAGCTCGACTGCACGATCAGCGACTGCAGGATCAACGACAGCAACCATGCCCACGCCCAGGTTCAGGGTGCGCTCCAGATCCGGCTGCGGCACGTTGCCCAGCTGGGCGATGGTGGAGAAAACTGCTGGCAGCGCCCAGGTGGAGCGGTCCACGCGGGCCATCAGGCCGCGGGGCAGCACACGCGCCAGGTTGGCGGCCAGGCCGCCGCCGGTGACGTGGCTGAAGCCGTGCACGCCGAAGTTCTCGCCGTCGTTCAGCGCGCCGACCAGATCCAGGCAGGCGGTGGTGTAGATGCGGGTCGGAACCAGCAGCTCCTCGCCCAGGGTGCGGCCGAATTCTTCGACCTGGCGGTCCAGTTCCCACTTGGCGTGGGCGATGACGCGGCGAACCAGCGAGTAGCCGTTGGAGTGGATGCCGGAGGAGGCCATGCCGATGACCACGTCGCCGGCCTTCACTCGCTCCGGGCCGAGCAGCTGGTCGGCTTCGATGACGCCAGTGGCGGCACCCGCCACGTCGTACTCGTCCTCGGCCAGCAGGCCCGGGTGCTCGGCGGTCTCGCCGCCGACCAGCGCGGTGCCGGCCAGCTTGCAGCCCTCGGCGATGCCGCGCACGATGTCGGCGATGCGCTCCGGGACCACCTTGCCGGTGGCGATGTAGTCGGTCATGAACAGCGGCTTGGCGCCCACCACGACGATGTCATCGACCACCATGCCGACCAGGTCCTGGCCGATGGTGTCGTGGATGTCCAGCTTCTGGGCGATGGCGACCTTGGTGCCCACGCCGTCGGTGGAGGTGGCCAGGTACGGCTTCTTGTAGCCGGTGAGGAACGATACGTCGAAGAGCCCGGCGAAGCCGCCGACCCCGCCCACGACGCCGGAGGTGTGGGTTGCCTTGATCGCGCCCTTCATCAACTCAACGGCACGGTCACCGGCCTCAACGTCAACGCCGGCACCGGCATAGGTGATGGAAGTTGGCTGCTGATCATTGCCGCTCATGGCAGTCGGTTCCTTTTCTGTTCGGGGCGACGCGGATGCGGCGCCCTTTGCAACGGGATGGTTGGGGATCGTGAAGGGGATTAGCTGTTGATTTCGAACTCGGCATCAGGGCCCGGCTCGCAACCGGCCTGGTTGCTGCGCTCCAGCAGGTTCTTGCCACGGCGCTCCTCGTTGGCCAAGGCGATCGGGTAGTCGCCGGTGAAGCACGCGGTGCACAACCGTTCGCGCGGCTGGCGGGTGGCCTCGATCATGCCGTCTTCGGAAATGTAGGCCAGCGAGTCGGCGCCGATGGAGGTGGCGATCTCGTCCACGGCCGCGCCGTTGGCGATCAGCTCGGCACGCGACGCGAAGTCGATGCCGTAGAAGCAAGGCCACTTCACCGGAGGCGAGGAGATCTTCACATGCACCTCGGCGGCACCGGCCTCGCGCAGCATGCGCACCACCGCGCGCTGGGTGTTGCCACGGACAATCGAATCGTCGACCACGACCACGCGCTTGCCGCGCAGCACGGTTTCCAGGGCGTTGAGCTTGAGCTTGATGCCCAGCTGGCGCAGGGTCTGGCTCGGCTGGATGAAGGTGCGGCCCACATAGGCGTTCTTCACGAAGCCGTGGGTGAACGGGATGCCGGATTCCTCGGCGTAGCCGATGGCGGCCGGGGTGCCGGACTCCGGGACCGGGATCACGATGTCTGCCTCTGCGCTGTTCTCGCGGGCCAGCTGGCGGCCCATCTCCACGCGGGACTCGTACACCGAGCGGCCGGCAATGGCGGCATCTGGACGCGCCAGGTAGACGTACTCGAAGACGCAGCCCTTGGGGGTGGACTCGGCAAAGCGGGTGGAACGCACGCCGTTCTCATCGATGGCGATCATTTCGCCTGGCTCGATTTCGCGGATGAACGAGGCACCGACGGTAGCCAGACCCGGCTGCTCGGAAGCGACCACCCAGCCGCGGTCAAGGCGGCCCAGGACCAGCGGGCGCACGCCGTGCGGGTCGCGGGCGGCGTACAGGGTGTCCTCGTTCATGAAGACGAAGCAGAAAGCGCCTTCGATCTTCGGCAGCAGCTCCAGCGCGGTTTCTTCCAGCGACTGGCCTTCGGAGCCGGCCAGCAAGGCGGTGACCAGCGCGGTGTCGGTGGTGTTGCCCTGGGCGAGTTCGCCGCGGACCTTGCCGCCTTCGGCCTGCTGCTTGGCGGAGACCATGTCGGCCAGGTCGGCGGAGTTGGTCAAATTGCCGTTGTGGGCCAGCGCGACGGTGCCGGTCTGGGTCGGGCCCAGGGTCGGCTGCGCATTGGCCCAGTGGCTGGCACCGGTGGTCGAATAGCGGCAGTGGCCAATGGCCAGCTGGCCGGTCATGGAGTTCAGCGTATTCTCGTCGAATACCTGGGAGACCAGGCCCATGTCCTTGTAGACATTGATGCGCGCGCCATCGCTCGTGGCGATTCCGGCGGATTCCTGTCCGCGGTGCTGCAGGGCATACAGGCCGTAATAGGTGAGTTTTGCGACCTCTTCGCCAGGAGCCCAAACGCCGAAAACGCCGCATTCATCCTGCGGGCCCTTGTCGCTTGGAAGCAGGTCGTGATTTAAGAATCCATCGCCACGCGCCATGTTGGTTATTCTCTCATGTTCCGGTTGGTCGACACCGACCAAGAATGTGGTGGGTGGCGGCCAGGTGCGCGGCCGCCTGCTCTTCTAATTCAGGAGAAAAGCTGCCTAGCCTTGTTGTCCGCTGGAGTCAGTGTCCTCGGCCAGAGGAACTGCCAGATGCTTGGTGGTTTTGCGTGAGGTCACGCGGTCAACAATCACATATGCCAGTGCGCCGATGCCTACGCCCAAGCCTGCGCCGAAGATTGCAAAGAATCCGGAGGCCGAGGCACGGGTGTATTCCTGCGACGGTTCGCCAAGCAGGCCGATGATGAGGCCGACTAGCGCGCCGAAGACCGCGAAGGTCAGAATGAATGGCCAGAACTTGGGCGATGAGTGAATTTGCACTTCAATGCCCTGATCGGCAGGCGACGGTGTAGCGGGGTGTTGCTCCATGCCTTTAAGGGTACTCAATAAGTGGTAGGTGTGCTGACAAGTCTGCCCTAAGTCCCGAAGCGTGCAATTGCCCAGTTTGCAGGGCTTCGGCCCAACTTATGCGGCCAGTAGCCAAGGAAAGCCAGAGTTCAGCAGGCATTTCGACCACATTCGGGGGAGTTCCGCGGGTATGCCGAGGCCCGGCTATGCACTGGGTCACACCGAAGGGCGGAACGCGCACCTCGACCGAATTGCCCTCGGCGCGGGAAGCCAGCTCCTCCAGCGAAAACCGCACTGCCGTGGCCAGCACCGGCCGGGCTGTTTTTCCTTGTCCCCGCGCGGTTGAGGACCATTCGCGCAAGGCCGCTCGGCCAGCGGTTTCGTCAACGCGCCGTTTGATTGCCATGGGTCGATTCCACTTTCTCTCAATGACAGAGAAACGTCATATTCCTCTGTGCGGGATCCCTGCCGCGGATCCGGGAAAACCGTAAATCCAGCCATGCCAACTCTAGTCCAACTCGCCGAACGCCAGCTGACAGCTTCGAAGGTGCTCAGGTGCAGTACTGGAAGCGAAATCGGCCGGCGTGCGGGGACCCGGATGCCGTTCGAGTGCAGGGCTGGGCGCTGGTCTTGCGTGCGTCATAGACGCGGTTGGCCCATGGATTCTCCGGTAAACTCGACCGCGTGAAGGTACTGGTTATTGGCCCAGGCGGCCGTGAACATGCAATTGTCCGTGCACTGAGTGCAGACCCCTACGTCAACGAAGTTCATTGCGCCCCCGGCAACGCCGGTATCGCACAGGACGTCACCACCCACGCAATCGACGCGCAGGACCCTGCAGCAGTCGTCGCGCTAGCCCAGGAACTGGGCAGCGACCTGGTGGTCGTCGGACCCGAAGCGCCACTGGCCGCAGGCGTCGCCGATGCCCTGATCGCCGCGCAGATCCCGGTCTTCGGCCCGACCCAAGCCGCCGCGCAGCTCGAAGCCTCCAAGGCTTTCGCCAAGAACGTCATGGCTGCCGCCGAGGTTCCCACTGCGATGGCCCATGTAGCCGCGACCCGCGAGGAAGCCGCCAATGCGCTGGATGACTTCGGTGCACCGTACGTGGTCAAGGACGACGGCCTGGCCGCCGGCAAGGGCGTGGTGGTCACCAGCGATCGCGAGGAAGCACTGGAGCACGCAGATGCCTGCTTCGCGGCCGGCGGCACCGTGGTCATCGAGGAATTCCTCGACGGCCCTGAAGTGTCCCTGTTTGTCATCTGCGATGGCAAGCATGCGGTGCCGCTGTCCCCGGCGCAGGACTTCAAGCGCATCTTCGACAATGACGAAGGCCCGAACACCGGCGGCATGGGTGCCTACTCGCCGCTGGAATGGCTGCCGGAGAACTTCGTCGACGAGGTCATGGACCGGGTCGCCTACCCGACCCTGCGCGAAATGGAAAAGCGCGGCACCCCGTTCACCGGCGTGCTGTACTGCGGTCTGGCCATCACCAAGCGCGGCATCCGCGTGATCGAGTTCAACGCGCGCTTCGGCGACCCGGAAACCCAGGCTGTGCTGGCACGCCTGAAGACGCCGCTGGGCGGGGTGCTGCTGGCTGCCGCCACGGGCCGGCTGGATGATGCCGAGCAGCTGACCTGGTCCGCGCAGACCGCGGTCGATGTGGTCATCGCCGCGGAGAACTACCCGGACACCCCGGTCAAGGGGGCAGTGATCTCCGGCCTGGACGCAGCCAACGCGATCGACGGCGTGCACGTGATGCATGCAGGCACCTCCGCCGACGCGGACGGGAACATCATCGTTTCAGGCGGCCGCGTGCTGGCAGTGGTGGGCCTGGGCGATGGCTTGGCGGCGGCCCGCGCCGCGGCCTATGCCGGGGTAGCCGAGATCAGCTGGGATGGCGCCCAGTCGCGCACCGACATTGCGCTGAAGGCCGAACGCGGCGACATCGTCATCGCCAACGACAGCAAGTAGAGGACAACAGAACTCATGGCAGGATTCCAGACCGAAGTGCTCGACCTCGAAGGTTGGGACCATTTCTACTCGGGCAAGGTACGCGACCTGTACGTGCCTGCAGGAGCCAGCTTCGAAGAGACCGACCGGGTCCTCGTGGTGGCTTCCGACCGCATCAGCGCCTACGACTTCGTGCTGGCCAGCGAGATCCCGGACAAGGGCAAGGTGCTCACCCAGCTCAGCCTCTGGTGGTTCGAGCAGCTGGGCGGCTTCGCCAACCACGTGATCTCCACCGACGTGCCGGCCGCCGTGGCCGGCCGCGCCATGGTGTGCAAGAAACTTGGGATGTACCCGATCGAGTGCATCGCCCGCGGATACCTGACCGGTTCCGGCCTGGCCGAATACAAGGTCTCGCAGACCGTGTGCGAGCTGCCCCTGCCAGAGGGCCTGGTGGATGGTTCGCGCCTGGAGCCGGCGCTGTTCACCCCGTCGGCGAAGGCCGAAGTGGGGGAGCATGACGAGAACATCTCCTTCGCCCAGACCGTGGACCGCGTGGGCACCGAGGTCGCCGAAGCGCTGCGCGAGAAGACCGTGGCCCTGTACGAGCAGGCAGAGAAGATCGCCCGCGCACGCGGCATCATCCTGGCCGATACCAAGGTGGAATTCGGTGCCGATCCGGCCACTGGCGAGATCACCCTGGGCGATGAGGTGCTGACCCCGGATTCCTCGCGTTTCTGGGATGCCGAAACCTACCAACCGGGCCAGGCGCAGGCCAGCTTCGACAAGCAGTTCGTCCGCGATTGGCTGACCTCGGCCGAATCGGGCTGGGACAAGAACTCGGGCGAAGAGCCGCCGCTGCTGCCAGCGGAGATCATCGAGAAGACCCGTGCCCGCTACATTGATGCCTATGAACGGCTGACCGGACAGGCCTTCAACGCCTAGCCCGGATGCCCAGCGACAGGACCCCGTACCGCCGATTAAGGCAGTGCGGGGTCCTGGGCTTAAGCCGAGCCATCTGGCGGCGGTTGGAAACGGGTGGCTAGACTCAAGGCATGGCTGGCAAAGCGGCAACGGTGGAAGAATATCTCGATGCGCTGGAACCGGATTTCTGGGCAGAGCTCGAAAGGATTCGCGCCCTGGTGAAGGAACTGGTTCCGGAAGCGGAAGAAACCATGAGCTATTCGATGCCCATACTGAAGTACAAGCAGCGTGCCTTGGTCTACTTCACCGCGTCGAAGAAGCACCTGAGCTTCTATCCATCCTGCTGGGCCATTGAGGAGATGGAAGACCGGTTGGAGGGCTTCAGCAAGACCGTCCATGCAATCCGATTCACTCCGGCCGCGCCGTTGCCCGACGACCTGGTCAGGGATCTCGTGCTCGTCCATGTCCGGGAGATTGACGCGGGAAGGCAGTAGGCGCCCGCCAGGCTACACCAGCGAGTCCTTCCACGCCTTGTGCAGGGCCGCGAAGCGCCCGTTATCGGCAATCAGCTGGGCCGGGGTACCGTCCTCGGCGATCTTGCCGTCGTGGACCACCAGCACCCGGTCGGCGATCTGCACGGTGGACAGGCGGTGCGCAATGATCAGTGCGGTGCGGTTGCCCAGCAGGGTCTGCAGTCCGCGCTGCACTGCACGCTCCGAGGGGATATCCAAGGAGCTGGTGGCCTCATCCAGGATCAGCACCGCAGGATCGGCCAGGAAGGCGCGGGCGAAGGAGATCAGCTGGCGCTGGCCGGCCGAGACCCGTCCGCCACGCTTGTTCACGTCGGTGTCATAGCCTTCGGGCAGGTCCATGATGAACTCATGGGCGCCGACTGCGCGGGCCGCATCCTGGATCTGTTCCAGCGATGCGCCGGGACGGCCCAGCGCGATATTCTCGGCCACCGAGCCGGAGAAGAGGAAGGCCTCCTGGGTGACCATGACGACGTGCTGGCGCAATTCCTTGTTGGACAGTTCGTTGATCGGCACCGAATCCAGTTCCAGGGTGCCCGAACGCAGGTCGTAGAAGCGGGCAATGAGCTTTGCCAGCGTGGACTTGCCGGCACCGGTCTGGCCCACCACTGCCACTGTTTGCCCGGCGGGGATCCGCAGGTCGAATTCCTCCATGATCACCGGGCCGTCGCCGTAGCCGAAAACCGCGTCCTTGAAGACCAGCTCGCCGGCCACCTTTCCGATGCTGCGCGGGGCAGCAGGCTCGCGCACGCTCGGTTCCTCCTCCAGCAGTCCCGAAACCTTCTCCAGTGCGGCGGTGGCCGACTGCAGCGAGGAGTAGAACATCGCGATCTGCTCGACTGGCTGGAACAGGCGCTTGGATGCGAGCAGGATGGCCACCATCGCGCCGACCTGCATGGTGCCGTCGATGATGCGGAACCCGCCGTAGGCCAGCAGCGAGGCCACCGTCAGGTTGCCGATCAGCACCAGGCCGGGCTGCAGCACGCCGAAGAGGTTGAAGGAACGTACCGAGTTCACCCGGTACTGCTCGGCGAGATCCGAGTAGTTCTCGTCGTTGGCTGCCTCGCGGCGGAACGCCTTGACCGCGCGGATGCCGGTCATCGTCTCCACAAAAGTGGAGATGACCCTGGCCGACACCACGCGGGATTCGCGGTACAGGAGCTCGGAGCGGCGCTGGTACCAGAAGAACAGCAGCGTGACCGGGATGGCGGCCACGCAGACCACCAGCCCGCTGCGCCAGTCGAGGAAGAAAATCGAGGCCAGGGTGAAAACCACGAACACGCAGGAGGAAGCCAGTTCCGAAACGCCCTGGTCCAGCAGTTCGCGCAGCGTTTCCAGATCAGAGGTCTGCCGGGAAATGATCCGTCCGGAAGTGTAGTTCTCGTGGAATTCGAGGCTCAAGCGCTGGGTATGGCGGAAGACCTGCTGGCGAAGATCCAAGAGCATCGCCTGGGAGATCCGTGCCGCGCTGGTGATGTACCAGGAGAGCAGCACGCCGCTGAGGACCGCACCGAGGATGTAGCCTGCACCGGTCAGCCCCAACGCGCCCCAATTGCCCTCGCGCACCTGCGGCAAGGTCCAGTCGATCGCGAAGGCGATCAGCACCGGAAGCAGCACGCGCGCCGCATTGGATACCAGCACCAGCACCACGGTGAGGATGAACAGCTTCTTCTGCGGCATGGCCAACGCGGCCAGCAGCCGGAAGGAGCGCTGGCGCACGACCTTGCGTTCGGCCGCAGAGAGCTTGATGGCGTCTTCATTGGCAACGCCCAGGGGCTTGCTCATCGGGAAACCTCCGAGGTGGCTGGCTGCTCTTCGTCGTCGAGGCTCGCGATGACGAAACGGTAATGCTCATTGGTGCTCAGCAGATGGGTGTGTCTGCCCACCGCATCGATGCGGCCGTCGCGCAGCAATGCGACCCGGTCGGCGAGCATCACGGTCGAGGGCCGATGCGCCACGATCAGCGTGGTGGTCCCGGCCAGCACGTCGCGCAGCCGCTCGGTGACCAGTTCCTCGGTGCGCACATCCAGGGCCGACAGCGGGTCGTCGAGAACCAGGACGCTCGGGCGTGCCGCGATGGCACGGGCCAGGGCGATGCGCTGGCGTTGCCCGCCGGAGAGCGACAGGCCCTCCTCGCCGATCAGGGTGTCCACCCCGTCCGGCAGCGCATAGGCGAACTGCGCCTGTGCGACGTCCAATGCTTCTGCAAGCAGCGCTTCGCGCTGCCGCTCATCGAGGTGTTCCGGGGCGCCGAGCAGCACATTGCCGCGAATGGTGGTGGAGAACAAGGTGGTGTCCTCGAAAGCCACCGTGATTTCCGCTCGCAGCTGCTCAAGGTCCCAGTCCTTGACGTCCTGGCCATGGACCAGCACCTTGCCGGCGGTGGCTTCATGCAGGCGCGGCACCAGGTTCAGCAAGGTGGACTTGCCCGAACCGGTGATGCCCACCAGGGCCATGGTTTCCCCGGGGCGGATTTCCAGATTGATGTCTGCCAGGATCGGCCGGTGGGTGCCGGCGGTATCAGGGTAGGCGAAGCGCACATGCTCCAGCTTCACGCTGCCATCGCGTTCTGCCGGGATCTGCGGCTGTGCGGGGGAGGCGATGTCGTTGATTGAATCCATCACTTCGAAATGCCGGTCCAGGGCAGTTTTGGTGCTCAGCGTCATGCCCAGCAGCATGCCCATGCCTTCGACGGGGCCGGCGATGACCGCGGCGATCGCGAAATAGGCCACCAGCGAGCCGACGCTCAACGTGCCGTTGGCGACCTGGGCAAGGCCGATGACCAAGCCGATGCCCAGAATGGTTTCGGGGACGGCAACGACGGTGAGCAGGAAGCTGGCCAGTGTCTTGGCCTTGGTGATTTCGGTTTCCTGCAGGGACTTGGCCTGGGCGTTGAAGCCCTCGTAGACGTGCGGCCCGCGGCCAAAAGCCTTGATGACCCGGATGCCGTGCACGGATTCTTCCACGGCGGTGGCGAGATCGCCGGCCTGGTCCTGGCTTCGCCGGCTGGCGGCCCGGTAGTCGTTGCGGAAGCGGTAGGCCTTGATGGCAATCGGGATGGAACCCAGCAGGTAGAGCAATCCCAGGATCCACGAATGGGTGAACATCAGCACCAGGCCGGTGATGACGGTGACGGTTTCAACTACCAGCATCATCGCGCCGAAGGCGAGCCAGCGGCGCAGGAGGGACAGATCCGACATGGAGCGGGAGAGCAGCTGTCCCGAGCCCCAGCGTTCGTGGAACGCCACGGGCAGGCGTTGCAGGTGCTTGTAGAAGCGGATGCGCATCTGCGCTTCAAGTCCTGCTGCGGGGTTCAGCACGAATTGGCGGCGCAGGAAGATCAGCAGCGCTTCGACGAAGCCCAGCGCGGCGATGATGCCGACGGAAATCCACACTTCCGAGGCCGCTCCATCACGCTGCAGCACGACATTCACCAGCCAGGCGAGGACCTGTGGGATGGCCAGGGCGACAATGCCTGCTCCGAGCGCGCAGAGGAATCCGCAAAAGAGCCGAGGGAAAATCGGCTTGACGAAGGGAGCGAGACGCTTCAGTGTTGCAGTGAGCGGGACCGGATCATTGGATCCATTCGGTTGAGCCTGAGCCACGGTACCCCGCATTCATCCAGAAGTTTGACAGAGCTACAGACTACCGGCAGTAGTTGGGATAATTCAATCAATACGCCACTTTGGGAAAGAAGTGCTTCACAATGGATGGGAATAATCCCCGGCCGAGCACCAGCAAGGTGCTTGACCGGGGATTATCTGGAAGAATTTCTTGCTTTAGCCGCGGGCCGCCAGGGTGACCAGCACGGCCTCCGGAGGGCAGGCAAAGCGGATCGGGGCGAAGCGCGAGGTGCCGATGCCGGCGGAAACGTTCAACGGAACGGTGTTGCCGTTGTAGTCCCAATCGGTCAAGCCGCGGGCACGCCAAGTCGGCAGGTCGCAGTTGGAGACCAATGCGCCGTACCCGGGGATGCAAACCTGGCCGCCATGGGTGTGGCCGGCGAAAATGACATCGGCCTTCGCCTCGGTGAATTGGTCCAGGACCCGCTGGTAGGGCGCGTGGGTGAGCGCAATCCGCACGTGGGGAGCCTGGTTGCTGGAGGAGGACCCGCGCGGCCAGCCCGCAAAGTGGTCGAGATCGAGGTGCGGATCATCGACTCCCGAAAGGTCCAGGCGCAGGCCGTTGAGCACGGTGGAATGCGCGCGGTTGGACATATTGATCCAGCCGGCGCTGCCGAAGGCACGGTGCATCTCTTCGAACGGCAGCTTGTCGCGGGAGGCTGGATTGGGGGTTCCGGTTGACGGAGCCAAGTACTTGAACGGGTTCTTCAGCTTCGGAGCGTAATAGCAGTTCGAGCCGGGAACGAATGCGCCAGGGAAAGCCATCAGCGGTTCCAGCGCCTTGATCAATGCCGGCACGCCCTTGCGGTGGCTGAGGTTGTCGCCGGTGTTGATGACGAAGTCGGGCTCCAGATCTGCCAGGCTGCGCAGCCACTGGGTTTTGGCTTCCTGCCCCGGAACCATGTGGATGTCCGACAGGTGCAGGACCTTGATGTCGCCGTATCCGCGCGGCAGGACCTTGAGCGTCTCATGGCGCAGCCCGAACTTCTGGGCCTCCAGCATGCCGTAGCCAACCAATGCGCCGCCGATGGCCAGGGCGCCGCTGGCGGCGAGGGCCACCGTGCCACTGGCGTGGCGCAATGCCGAAACGAAATTATTCTGTTCAACCATGACTTCTATGCCATCGTCCTTTCAAGCCCTGAGGCCACTTCAGCTGAAGTTCTCCTATGCCAATCTAAACCGGAAGGCCGCGTTCAACCAAAGTTGAACGCGGCCTTCGCGGCTCACGGGCTAGTCGTCGGACTTATTGCCGTTTCCGTTTCCATTGCCGTTGTCGTTTCCCCGGCCAATGTCGCGGGCGTCAGGCTTCGAGGAGGATTCTTTCTTCGGCTTGGAATCGTCCTTCGACTCTTCCTTGTCATTGTCCTTCTCATCCGAGTCGGACTTGGAATCCTCTTCTTCCTTCGGCTTTGGTGGAGGCGGCTGGCGGCGGGCCGAACCGAAGCTGTTGCGCTCGTATTCGTGCACAGCCTCTTCCATGAAGTCGACCCAGAGCGGGGCGGCGTAGGTCGAGGAGTCGACCATCCACGGTGCCTTCTCGTCGTTGATCATCGCGCCGTGCATCTGGTTCTTCTCTTCACCGGCCTTGCCATCCAGACGGCCTACCCACGCCGCGGTGGAAATGCCGGTGGTGTAGCCGACGAACCAGGTCGATGAGGCGTAGTTGTTGGTACCGGTCTTGCCAGCGATCGGGCCGGCTACCCGGCCCTTGGAGACGCGCTTGGTGGCGATCTTCTGCAGGGTGCCGTTCAGATCGGCAATATAGGTCGGGTCGATCTGCTGGGAGCAGGATTCCTTCTTGACCTTGTACTCGTTGCCGTCCTTATCGGTTACGCCGGTGATGGCGCGTGGTTCGCAGTATTCGCCCTTGTTGGCGAACGCCGCAAAGGCCGCGGCCTGGGACAGCGGAGTGATTTCTGCCGAGCCAATGATGAACGAAGGGTTCGCCGGGCTGATTGGAGCTGGCCCGCCCTTGGCACCTTGATCGAGCAGCCCCAATTTCTCGGTGTAGTCGGCGATGGTGCACAGGTCGGTCTTGAAGGCCTCCTGGACAGTTGCGGAGTTAATCGACCAGTACAGGCCGGTATCCACGGTCATCGTGCGGTAGAAGCCAGGCGATGCATTCTTTGGTTCCCACTTTGAACCGACAGATGTCGTGCCGCCGGGAAGGCATGACGCACGCCACTTGGTTCCGGGCATGAAGGCCTGCTTCTTGGCATTGATCTTGTCGTACATGTGGTTGCCTTCGGACAGCCAGCCCAGCGTGGTGTACGGCTTCATGGTCGAGCCGCCCTGGAAGCCGCCGGCACCGCCAAGCGAACGCTCTACAGCGAAATTGTAGTAGGTGTTCTCGCCCGAGTTCTTAATTTCCGGACCGTAAGTGGTGTTCTGCGCCATGGTCAGGATCTTGCCGGTGCCCGGCTCGACCGAAACGATGGAGGAGTAGACATCCGTGTTGGACTTGGCCTTCGGATCAATGGCCTTCGCGGAGTCCTTGGCAGCCTTCTTGTTCAGCTTGCTGTTCAGGGTGGTCTTGACGGTCAGGCCCCCGCGGTACAGCAGGTTTTCGCGATCTTCCTTGGTCTTGCCGTAAGACTCATCGGTCAAGATCAGGTTGGTGACGTAGTCGCAGAAGTAGGCATTTTCCTTGGCCGCGGTGCAGCCGGAAGGCGAGATGCTCGGATCCAGTTCAAGATCCGACTTGACTGCCTGGTCGTATTCCTTCTTGGTGATCGCGCCGGTGCGGTACATGTTGCCCAGCACCTTGTTGCGGCGATCGATGGAACGCTCAGGGTTGTTAATCGGGTTGTAGACGTTAGGCAGCTGGACCATGCCGGCAAGCATGGCAGACTGCTGCAAGTTCAAGTCCTTGGCATCAACCGAGTAGAAGCGCTGAGCGGCAGCCTCCACGCCATACTCGCGACCCGAGAAGAGGACCAGGTTCAGGTAGCCCTCCAGGATCTCGTCCTTGGACATTTCCTTTTCGATAGCCACCGCGTACTTCAGCTCGCGGATCTTGTCTGCATAATCCTTCTGGCCGGAGACGGTGGATTCTTCCGCACCAGTGAGCACCTGGTTGTTCACCAGCAGGTTGTTGACGTACTGCTGGGTCAAGGTGGAAGCGCCAGAGCGGCTCGAGGAGGTGAGGTTGCCGACAACTGCACGGGCGATGCCCTTGGGGTCGATGCCCTTGTGCTCGTAGAAACGCTCGTCTTCCACCGAGATGATCGCCTTGCGCATGTTCGGCGAGATGTCATCTAGCTTCACAGGCTGGCGATTTTGCTGGTAGAAGGTCGCAATCGTCTTGCCATCCGCGTCAAGGATCGTGGAAGGCTCCGGGATAGGGAGCTTCTCGAACGAGCTCGGGAGCGCGCTGACGATGTTGTTACCAGTGGTCAAACCGGTTTTAGCGATAGCTGCAATGGGCACGAGCATGCCTGCTGCGAGCACACCACACAGGGCACTGATTCCGAAGAATGCAACGACTTTTCCCAGAGTGGTAGCTGTATCAAAAAAGGGGGACTTCTTGGCTGCCATACCCACTAGTTTACAAGGACGCGCTAACGTATCGAGTATGACTAAATGGGAATACGCCACTTTGCCGCTTTTGATTCACGCTACGAAGCAGATTTTGGACCAGTGGGGTGATGACGGCTGGGAGCTGGTAACCGTCGTTCCCGGCCCCAATGGCTCATCTCCAGTGGCCTACATGAAGCGTCCGAAAGCCTAACGGGCAACAACATCTACTGAAGGAGAAATCCCATGCAAGAAGCTACTTCCTCGCGTGTCGAGGCTCGCCTGGCCGAGCTTGGCCATGCCTTGCCAGCCGTGGCAAAGCCGGTTGCGGCGTACCTGCCTGCCGTTACTTCCGGCAACTACGTTTACACCTCCGGTCAGCTTCCGCTGATTAAGGGTGAACTCACAGCGGTTGGAAAGGTTGGCGCCGAAGTTTCAGCCGAGGAAGCAAGGGCCCAGGCACAGACCGCCGCGCTCAACGCGCTGGCAGCCATCAAGGCGGAAATTGGTGATCTAGATCGCATTAAGCGCATTGTGAAGGTTGTCGGTTTCGTGTCGTCGGCACCGGACTTCACCGGACAGCCAGGAGTCATCAACGGAGCCTCCGAATTCTTCGGCGAAGTTCTCGGCGATGCAGGCCTGCATGCACGTTCGGCCGTCGGCGTAGCCGTACTGCCGCTGGATGCACCTGTCGAGGTTGAGGTCATCGCCGAATTTGAGTAATTCAGGCCAGTTTCCCGCTGCGCGGTCCCGACGGGCTTTCCCGTCGGGNCCGCGCAGCGGCATGGTTCGACGGCTCTTCGACCTGCCGCCGCATCAGATTGCCACCGCCGAGAACTGGTTCTCTTTCGGTTCGCGCACCCCGCGTACCCCGCGGCGAGCGTCCTCGGTGTGCCTGGTGAGGGATTCCTCCCACGGTGTGGAAACCTACCTGACTTATCGCCCCGGGGGCTCTCCTCTGGGCAACGTAGCCTTCCCGGGCGGCAGCCATGAGACGAGCGACCGTGCCACCTACCAATGGTTCGGCCCGAGCCTGTCCCAATGGTCCAAGCGCATGGACCTGCTGGATCAGCAGCTGGTCCAGGCCTATCTTGTTTGCGCCATTCGCGAGCTCTTCGAAGAGACCGGGATCCTGCTGGCCGGAACCGACGAGCAATCCGTCGTTGAAATGACCGATGCCGAAGACTGGATGACCGCCCGCGAAGCCATCGCCGGACAAGATCTTGCCTTTGACGAATTCCTGCGCCGCCGCGGACTCGGTTTGCGTACCGACCTTCTGCGTCCTGTATCGCACTGGCTCAATCCGAACTTTGCCCTGCGCCGCTTCGACACCTGGTACTTCACCGCCACCGTGCCGAACCGCCAGGAAGCCTCATTGCTGCGTGGCAAAGGAAAATGGGGACGTTGGTCTGCTGCCGGAGACATCTTGGCAAAGCGCGGCACCAGCGAGCTGGGGGACAGCATTGGCCAACCCAACACGGTGAACCTCACGCTCTCGGAGATCAGCTACCCTGCAGTGGAAATGATCCTGGAAGCCATGGCGGAAGCCAACGGAGTGATCGCCTACCTCTCGCGGGCGCGATCGCTGAACCTCAAGCATCCGGATCTGCTGGTGCGCGATGGAATCTACTACCTGGAAGTCCTGGGATCCATCAGCGCCGAGTCCTCCCGGCCGTGGCAGACCACTGCCGGGCACTGAGCACACTGCTTAAAACACAACAGGCCGAAAATCCTTTGAGGATTTTCGACCTGAAATGCTTTGTCGTGCTTTAGCGCGAACGCTGGCGCAGGCGCTGGATGTCCAGGATCACGACGGCGCGTGCTTCCAGGCGCAGCCAGCCGCGCTGGACGAACTCGGCCAGAGCCTTGTTCACGGTTTCGCGGGAAGCACCAACCAGCTGGGCCAGTTCTTCCTGAGTCAGTTCGTGGGCAACCAGGATGCCGTCGGTAGCCGGGCGGCCGAAACGGTCAGCCAGGTCCAGCAGCGCCTTGGCAACGCGGCCAGGAACGTCAGAGAAGACCAGATCGGCCAGGGACTCATTGGTGCGACGCAGACGTGCAGCCAAAGCCTGCAGCAGCTGGATCGAGACCTCAGGGGAGTTCAGGATAGCCTTGCGCATGTTCTCGTGGCTCAGGCCAGCCAGGCGGGTCTCCGACACGGCGGTGGCGGTAGCGTTGCGTGGGTGTGGATCGAACAAGGCCATTTCGCCAAATAGTTCGCCCGGGCCAAGAACAGCAATCAGGTTCTCGCGACCATCCGAAGAGGTGCGGCCGAGCTTGATCTTGCCAGAAACGATGAAGTACAGACGGTCACCCTGATCGCCTTCACGGAACACCGATGCACCGCGGGACAGATCAACCTCGGTCAATTCTTCGGTTAGCGCGGCGAAAACTTCATCACCAAGCGACGCAAACAGTGGCGCGCGACGCAGTACCTCGATATCCATTAAATCTCCTGTCAACAGTAGTAGGCGCTTACTTCATTGTGCCGTATTCGGTAACAATGTGACAGTTTCCACACGTGGTTTAACCAAGAAAATGTCGAAAATCACGCACATTCGACTAAAACTCGCGAATCTGCTCGCAGAAATCCATCAGCTTCTAAGGGTACCTTGGGTCTATACGAACTTTATGAATGAACTGGGGTCTGGGTGCTGGGAATTTTCAGCTGGCTCGATGTAGTCATCTGCGCTGTATTGCTGATGTTCTTCATCGTTGGAGTTCGCCGAGGTTTCCTCCTGACAGTTGGCGACATGCTCGGCCTGCTCGTCGGTGGCGTCGCCGCATTCTTCGCGATCCCGTTGGTCTCCACTTTTGCCACGAATCCGTGGTGGCGTGTCGGACTGATGATCGCCACCGCCGCGGTGCTGATCATCCTCGGCCAAGCGCTGGGACGGGTGATCGCGACCCGGATCAGGCACTGGATGAATGTCGATTTCCTGCGTGCCGCAGACCGCATCGCCGGTGGCGTGCTGTCGGTGTTCATCACCGCAACAATCATTGGTGGCTTGGCCTTTTCCACGGCAAGCATGGGTATCCCGAGGCTTTCGCTGGAGATCAGCAAGTCCAAGATGATCGACACGATTCGCGGCCTGACACCCGAGTTTGTCGATGCGGCCATATCCACCGCACGCTCCAAGGTGATCGCTGAAACCCTGCCCGCGTTCCTGGAGCCTTTCGCCCCTCCGGTGCAGGCGCCAGTGGACACCGAATGGGCCGCCAACGACCTGCAGCTGGCAGCCGCGCAATCGGCGGCCAAGATCTCCGGCACCGCCGTGCAGTGCGGCGTTAACCTGACCGGTTCGGGCTTCGTTGTCGACCACGAATTGGTCATGACGAATGCACACGTGGTGGCAGGATTGAGTGCTGCAACCGTGGAGGTCGGCGGTGACGAAGTTCACCGCGGAAAGGTTGTTTATTTCGATCCCCAGGCGGACATCGCGCTGCTTTACGTCGAGGGACTGCAGGCTGAGCCCATCGACCTGGCCACCGATGACCTGATGCGTGGCGACTCGGCAACATTCGTCGGCCACCCGTCGGGCGGACCGCAGCAGATCCGCGGAGCGCTGATCGCCTCGCGCGCCTTCGTCTCCATCGCCAACATCTATGGCGAAGACCCGTCGCGGATTTCGGTCTACCAGCTCACCGCGGAAGTGGCGCAGGGCAATTCCGGCGGACCGCTGCTGGATGAATCCGGCGACGTGGTGGGTCTGATCTTCGCCAAATCCCGCAGCGATGACGAGGTTGGCTTCGCCCTGAGTCTCGAAGAGATCGAGCAAGCCTTGGAACTCGGCAGCCAGCGGCGCACCAGCATCAAGACCGGCGACTGCGTTTCCGGCTGATGCCTGCGGCTACTTGCCGAGCAAATGCGCGAGCTGCTGCACGGCCAGCTTGTAGCCGTGCACTCCCGCACCGATGATGATCGAGCTGGCTACCGGCGAGATATAGGAATGGTGGCGGAAGGCCTCGCGCTTGTGCACATTGGAGATGTGCACCTCGATGGCGGGCAGCTGCACGCCGCTGATCGCATCGGCCAGCGCTACCGAAGTATGGGTGAACGCACCGGGGTTCATGATGATGCCTGCCGCGGTCGTGCGGGCCTCGTGGATCGCGTCGATGAGCACGCCCTCGTGGTTGGACTGCACCGCGCGCACCTCCAGGCCGTAGGCGGCCGCGGTGTCACGGGCCAGCTGCTCGACATCGGCCAGCGTGTCGTGGCCATAGATTTCCGGTTCCCGGGTGCCCAGCAGATTCAGATTGGGGCCGTTGAGCAGCAAGATGGTGTTCGATGCGTTCTCAGTCATGAACCCAAATCTATTACACGGCAGGCATAATCCAGCGTCGTTGCGCCGGGTCCGTAATACAAGAAGCCGCCGTTCTTCCGCACCAGCGGTGCAGATGAACGGCGGCTCTTGCGGCAGTGCGTGCAGCGGCTACTTGCCCATGGACTGCGCGATCTGGCTCATGACCGTCGAATCCGAGAGCGTGGTGGCGTCGCCGACCTCGCGGCCTTCGGCCACGTCCTTGAGCAGGCGGCGCATGATCTTGCCCGAGCGTGTCTTGGGCAGCTCGGGCACCACCAGCACATGCTTCGGCTTGGCGATCGGGCCGATGTCCTTGCCCACGTGGTTGCGCAGGGTCGCCACGACATCCTCGCCCTCGGCAGGCTCGGTCTGCAGGATCACGAACGCGACCACTGCCTCGCCGGTGGTCTCGTCCTTCGCCCCGACCACCGCGGCTTCGGCCACGTACGGGTGGGCGACCAGCGAAGACTCGATCTCGGTGGTGGACAGGCGGTGGCCGGACACGTTCATCACGTCATCCACGCGGCCCAGCAGCCAGATGTCGCCGTCGTCATCCTTCTTCGCGCCGTCGCCGGCGAAGTACATGTTCTCGAAGCGGGACCAGTAGGTGTCCTTGTAGCGTTCCATGTCGCCCCAGATGCCGCGCAGCATGGCCGGCCATGGTTCGCGGATGACCAGGAAGCCGCCTTCGCCGTCGGCTACGGATTCGCCGGCTTCGTCCACCACGTCGATGGCGATGCCCGGGACTGCCACCTGGGCCGAGCCAGGCTTGGTGGCGGTGACGCCCGGCAGCGGCGCGATCATGTGCGCGCCGGTTTCGGTCTGCCACCAGGTGTCCACGATCGGAGCCGGGTGCTCCTTCTTCTCGCCGTTCTTGCCGTTGTTGGAGCCGATGACATCGCGGTACCACATCCAGGCTTCCGGGTTGATCGGTTCGCCCACCGAACCGAGCACGCGCAGCGAGGAGAGGTCATAGCCGTCCGGGATCTCGCGCCCCCACTTCATGAAGGTGCGGATGGCGGTCGGCGCGGTGTACAGGATGGTGACGCCGTACTTCTCCACGATTTCCCACCAGCGGCCCTGGTGCGGGGTATCCGGGGTGCCTTCGTAGATCACCTGGGTGGCGCCGTTGACCAGCGGCGCGTAGGTGACGTAGGAGTGGCCGGTGACCCAGCCGATGTCTGCGGTGCACCAGAAGACATCGGTTTCCGGGTGCAAATCGAAGGTGTCGCGGTGGGTGACCGCGGTCTGCGTGAGGAAGCCGCCGGTGGTATGCACGATGCCCTTGGGCTTGCCGGTGGTGCCGGAGGTGTAGAGCACGAACAGCGGGTGCTCGGAGTCGTGGGCCACCGCGGTGTGCTCGGTGGCGGCGTTGCCGACCACGTCATCCCACCACTTGTCCAGCGCGCTGAATTCGGTAGGCTCGCCGTTGCGCTTGACCACCAGCACGTTTTCAACGGTGTGCCCCGGTGCTTCCAGGGCGGCATCCACTGCAGGCTTCAGCGGGCTCGGCTTGCCGCGGCGCCAGGTGCCATCGGCGGTGACCACGAGCTTGGCGTCCGCGTCGTCGATGCGGCTGCGCAGCGCGTCGGCGGAGAAGCCGCCGAAGACCACCGAGTGGATGGCGCCGATGCGGGCGCAGGCCAGCATGGTGATCACCGCTTCGGGGATCATCGGCAGGTAGACGGCGACGCGGTCGCCCTTGGCCACGCCCAGGGACTCGAAGGCGTTGGCGGCCTTCTTCACTTCCTCGGCCAGCTGTGCGTAGGTGTAGCTGCGGGTATCGCCCGGCTCGCCTTCGAAGTAGATGGCCACGCGGTCGCCCCGGCCGTTCTCCACATGGCGGTCCAGTGCGTTATAGGCAGCGTTGAGCTTGCCGCCGACAAACCACTTGGCAACCGGCGCTTCAGACCAGTCGAGGGTGTCGGTGAAATCGGTGTCCCAGTCCAATACCTGGCGGGCCTGGTCCGCCCAGTAGCCCAAGCGGTCTTCCTTGGCTGCGTCGTAGCGGGCCTGGGTGGCGATGGCTTGATCGCTGAAGTCCTTGCTTGGGGCAAAGGAGCGGGTTTCGGTCGACAGGTTGTCCAGGGTCTTCGAATCACTCACTGTGTTCGCGTCCTTCCACGTAGTCACAAATGTTTCTCTGTGATCAAAGTTACAGCCTCGGAGGATGAAGGTGTGCTTTGTGTCACTGCGATAGCGGAAATCGGGTAATTTGTGCGCCAAGCGGTGGATTGAACGCGATGAACAGCATGCCGGGGCAGTGTTCCGGGGTGAAAACCCAGCGCGCTCATGACACGATCTAAAGCGTGGCGAAGAAACTTGAGAATGAAACCGAGCTGGGGCTGAAGCGCCGGGCACGCAAGATCAACCGGGAACTGGCGCAGGCCTACCCCTACGCGGTGCCCGAGCTGGACTTCGAGACTCCCTTCGAACTGCTGGTAGCCACCGTGCTCTCGGCGCAGACCACCGACGTGCGGGTCAATGCAATCACTCCAGCGCTCTTCGCCCGTTTCCCCGACGCCCTCGCAATGAGCCAAGCCGAGCGTGCCGAGCTTGAGCAGCTGATCCGCCCCACCGGCTTCTTCCGCGCCAAGACGGATTCGCTGCTCGGGCTATCCGCTGCGCTGGTGGAACGCTTCGACGGCGAAGTGCCAGCCAAGCTCGACGAGCTGGTGAAGCTTCCCGGAGTGGGACGCAAAACCGCCAACGTCGTATTGGGCAATGCCTTTGGCGTCCCCGGAATCACCGTGGACACCCATTTCGGGCGGCTGGCCAACCGCCTGGGCTGGACCGCTGAAACCGACCCGGTGAAGGTCGAGCACGCGGTGGGTGAACTATTCGAGAAGCGCGACTGGACGATGCTCAGCCACCGGGTGGTCTTCCATGGCCGGCGCGTCTGCCATGCGCGCAAGCCCGCCTGCGGGGCGTGCGTGATCGCCAAGCTGTGCCCGTCGTACGGCATCGGCGAGGAAATACCGGCCAAGGCCAAAGCGTTGCTCAAGTATGAGCTTGCACCAGGACGGGAAGAACTGCTGGCGAAAATGATCGCCGGAGCAACTCGCCGCGAGCTGAGGGCTGAAGGATACGGATTGGACGCATGAGCGCACGCTTGGAATTGGAACAAGTCATCGCCCGCCACACGGCGCAGGTCGGGGCAACGCAGCGGCTGCCCAACGAGTGGGTGATGAACGAGATGGAGCTCGGTGCCGCGCGCCGGGCCGCGGTGCTGATCCTGTTCGGCGCGGCCGGCGAGGCAGTGCTGGAACCGCAGTCCCAGATGGACGACCTGGACCTGTTGTTCGTGGAGCGGGCAGCGACCCTGCGCAAGCATGCCGGGCAGATCGCCTTCCCCGGCGGCGGCATCGACCAAGAGGATCCGAGCGTTGCCAGCGCCGCTCTGCGCGAGGCATGGGAAGAAACCGGCGTGGATACCGCCGGCATCGAAGTACTGGGCACCTTGGGGGAAACCGAACTGCCGGTGTCGAACTTCCTGGTCACCCCGGTGCTTGGGTGGTGGCATACCGAATCCGAGGTGTATCCGGCAGACCCGGCAGAAAGCGCTGGGGTGTTCCGCGCCCCGGTGGCGCACCTGCTGGATCCGAAGAACCGCCTGACCGGCGTGGTGCATCGTGGCACGCGCAAATTCAAGTCCCCGGCCTTCGATTTCGAAGACCGGATCATCTGGGGCTTCACCGCGATCGTGCTGGACCGGCTGTTCAACGAGCTGGGGTGGACCCGTCCGTGGGACAACCGGCGCGAACTGCGCATGGCCTGAGGCCCGCTATTTCGCGTCCGCGTAATTCCCTGAAATCGCAACGCTGACCGGGAAACGCGGCGAGGCCTGGCCGAACAGCGAGCGTCCGGCCAGCATCGCCGCGTGGCGGATTAGCTCCTGCAGCTGCCCGGCTAATTCGGTGGGGCATTCGAAGACAATTTCGTCATGGACGAAGAACACCTGGCGGCAGCTCCGGCTCCACCCGGCCTGATGGATCAGGTGGCGCGCGTGGCCCATCCACACCAAGGCCCACTCGGCCGCGGTAGCCTGCACGACAAAATTCCTGGTGAACCGGCCACGGGCCCGCGCCGCGGAGTCAGCGGCCCGCTGCGATGCCTCATCGCTGGTGGCCCGCTGCGCCGCCAGCCACTGCTCATCTGCGGGAGGGCAGCCGCGGCCAAGGAAACTGCGCACGCCTCCACCCTGTTCGCCAGCCTGCGCCGCCTGTTCGACAAAACGCATGGCGGTGGGAAAGCTGCGGGTCAGCGCCGCGCCGACGGTGCCCGAAGCACCGCCACCTCCGCCGTAGATGACCGAGAGCATTCCCAGCTTGGCTTCATCGCGCGAAGCGACAAGCTTGGCATCCAGCAACCACTGGTACAGATCGTCTTGCTGGCCAGCCTTTTGCAGCTGCTGGTCATGGGAAATGGCCGCCAGGATGCGCGGTTCCAGCTGCCTGCCGTCGGCCACCACAAAGATCGAACCTGCTGGGGCGCGAACGACCTGCCGGATGGAATGCGGCAATTGGAGCGCACCGCCACCTGAGGCCGCCCAGCGTCCTGAAATGACGGTTCCCAGCACATAGTGCGGATGGAACCTGCCATTTTCCACCCATTGATCCAGCCAGGCATCGCCGTGGGTACTCGCAAGGCGGGAGAGCTTCTTGTATTCGAGGACCTCGGTAATCAGCGGATGCTTGATCTGCTCAAGTTCCCATGCCCGCACCGAGCTCACCGCGAAGCCGGCCTTGTGCAGGGCGCGCAGCATTTCCTGCGGCGAATCGGGATTGAGCCCGGGACTGCCCAACGCCTCAGCCAGCTGCTGGGCCTTGGCAGCCAGCTTGGGAGGTCGTCCGTAGTCGGAGACGCGTTCGCCCAATTGCTCGCGCAGCAGGGCGCGGTGCCCGGCTTCATCCCACGGCAAGCCGGCCTCTTCCATCTCGCAAGCAATCACGGCGCCTACCGATTCTGCATGGATCAATAATTCCAGCCGACGGCGGGCATCGGGTTCTTGCGGCAGTGCGTCGCGTTGGGCAAGGTACATGGAGATCAGCTCGGCCAGCGACTCGCCGGTGACAGGTGCGGAGAAGAGCGCATCCTGGTTGGCCCATTCCCTGCCCTGGGTTGGCTGTTCAAGGTTGAAGTCATCGAGCGTCTTCGTGCTCAGCGGGGAACGGTGCAGGATGCGCTGCGCCAAGGAGAGAATGTAGGCCTTAGCCAGAAAAACCCCGGCTGCCGCGAGCGGCTGCATCCATGGGGTGGTGCGGAGCATGGCCCAGCGGGGCGAATGCCGTGCCTCGGTTTCAGCGACAAAGCCAGCCAGCTCTTCGCGGGAAACAGAGGAGACCGGCTGCAGCGAGTTGCCAGTGAGCTGGTCGCGGAGGTCAATGAGGGCATAGCCATCAGGGTCGGCGGCAAGGAAGGCGATGGCACTCATGGATCTATTGTGCCGTGCCAGTGGACGATATCCCCAGCCGGTTGGCTGGCCGCACGCAAATGATTGGATGGGTGCCACGCTCGATGCATGAAATGGCTATCAGAATCCCCATCGGCCCAGCCGCTGAAGGTTGCGCAACGATTTGTGATGACGGAATCGGATTTCGAGCAGCTGCCTCCGAAGAGAACCAGCGCGCCGGCAGCTGGTGGACGCACTGCGGATGATGAACCGGTCTGCACCATCGTGAGCAACGACGCGCGGATTATTGAGCGATGCGCGGTGATCGCGGTCGGCGCGGCGGTGCGAATCAACCAATGCGCAGACCCGCAGCTTTTGCCCGGCGATGGTTCGGGGCCGGTGCTGTGGGGCAGCGACATGGCAGCACTGGCCGAAAACACGAGCCGGCCGGTAGATGTGCTGGTCGGCTTGGAGGATAGCGAGGCCCTCATCTGGTCTCTGGCCAGCAGGATTCCCAAGGCGCGGGTGGCGGTTCTGCCATCGGCCAGCCAATGGCTGGGCGAATACCTCGGCCTTTGGGCCATGCGGGCAGGGCATGGGCACACGCTGGCGCTGAATTCCACGGCCGGAGGGTTGGGGACGACAACCCTCGCCCTGCTGCTGGCGCACGCTGGAACACTCAGCGGACTGCGCAGCGCCATGATTGATTTGGATCCGCATTCCCAAGGAGCGTGGCCGCTGGTGTGCGCGAAGCCGCCTATCGGAATCGGCTGGGAGGAATTACAGCAATCCGGCGGTGCGCTGGCGGCCCATCAACTGGCCGAAACTTTGCCGAAACTGCGCGATACAGCCATCCTGACCTGGTCCCGCGCCAACCGAACGCAGGAGCTGGAAGACCAGCTGGTGATTCGGCTGCTCGCTGCGGCCCGGCAAGGATTCGATCTCATTGTGGTGGATGCTGGACGTGCACCGCATCCGCAACGGCTGGTGATGAACCAGTTCATCGACCGGAATATCGCCACCGCCAGCTCCATGACCGTGCCAGCTTCAGGGGAAGTGGTGCTGTGCGGGGAGCAGAAACTGCGCTGCACCCCTCAAGGCTTTCCGGAGATACTTGGCGCCGTCCCTGTCCTTCCGCGGATCAGCAAGGCCCTGGAGCGCGGCCAGCTCTTCGACAGTTTCAAATCCCGGGCACTGCGCCAGCACCTGTCCAACCTGTGCCTGATACCGCAGGTGAAGGAGCAGCACCCATGAGCCCGGGACGGCACAGCCACAATGCCAGCCCAGCAATGGGCGGGCCCGTGCTCGATGCCAAGATTCTCGAATCAGTGCGTGAACGGGCACTGCTCACCGGCGGGCAGCTCGACGCGATTGCCTTGGCCGGAGCCGTCCATGACTCGGGCGTGGCCCTGGGATCGCAGGGCGCCGCCCAGTCATTGGAATCGCTGCAGCACGAAGTGGCAGGACTGTCTGTCCTTGAGCCATTCGCCCAGCGGCCCGAAGTCACCGATGTCCTAGTGGATGGTCAGGGGAGGGTCTGGACCGATTCTCCGGCCGGACTGGAACCCACTGAATTCCGGTTTTCCTCCCCGGAACAGGTGCGGACGCTGGCCGTGCATCTGGCGACCCTCGCTGGACGACGGCTGGATTCAGCGAGCCCATTCATGGACATGAGCTTGAAGAACTACCGGGTCCACGCCGTGCTGCCGCCAATTGCCACGGACGGTCCGTTGATCTCGATTCGAGTCAAGCGCAGTGCCCAGCTTGAACTGGGCGCGGTTCTGGAAGGATCCAAGGGCTTTTGGCTGCCGCTGCTCCAAGCCATTGTCCAGCGCCAGATGAACTTCCTGATTACCGGCGGTACAGGCAGCGGAAAAACAACCCTGCTGCAAGCCATGCTGGCCGAGACCAACCCGCAGCACCGTTTGGTCATCGTCGAGGACTCGCAGGAACTGCAGGTGCCGCACCCGCATGTCGTGTCCTTGCAAACCCGTTCGGCCAACGTCGAATCCGCCGGCCAAGTGGAACTGAAGGATCTGGTTGTCCAGGCCCTGCGCATGCGTCCCGACCGCTTGGTCGTTGGCGAATGCCGCGGGTCGGAGATACGCGATTTCCTGGCGGCGATGAACACCGGGCATCAAGGAGCCGCGGGCACCATGCACGCCAACAACCCGCAGTCGGTTCCGGCACGCTTGGCGGCGTTGGGTGCGCTCGCCGGATGGAGTGTGCAGGCAACCGCGTTGCAGGCCTCCAGCGCACTGGATCTCGTCATTCACATGAACAGGGGCAGCCATGGGCAGCGCGGACCGGTGGCACTGGGCAGCTTGGAGACCGGTAGCGACGGCCAGATGCAGATGAGGCACCTGATCGATCTGGAGGGTGCCGAACCGCTAGCCGAATATGGCCGACGCTTCTTGGCGGACAGGTTCGGCCAAGCACTCGCACGCACCGTCGCCACGGCGCTGGGTAACGAAGGCACCAAGGAGCATTGAACCATGCTGATCCTCATCTTGGGCGCGTTGGCCTTATGGCTCTGGATTCCCGCGCACCCGGCCAGCAAAAGGGCCCCGGGCTCATCGCGCAGACGGTGGAACCGCGGGGCAGAACGCCACCAGGCAGGAGCGCAGCTGCTGAGCACCGACGCACGCATCATCCGTGAATTATCGGCGCTGCTCCGAAGCGGGCTGGGGTTCCATCCAGCTGTTGATGCGTTGCTCGAAGCTGAAGATGACACCGGGGACATCATCTGTGCGCTCAAGGATCTCCAAGCAACGCATCGGCTCAGCAACAGCGTACCCGGACCAGATGCAGCACAGGGGCAGGTGCCGGCGGTGCAACGGCTGCACTGGTGCCTGGAACTCTCCGAACGCAGCGGGGCCAGTCTTGCCGACGTCTTGGAACGGCTTGCCGAAGACCTCGAAAGCGCACTGGTAGCCCAACAGGCATTTGACGCGGCCATGGCCGGACCGAAAGCAACCACCAAATTGTTGACCTGGCTGCCGCTGGTGGGGTTTGGATTCGGCCTGCTTCTGGGCATCGACGTGCTGGGCACGATAGCGCAATCATGGGCGGCGCAACTCAGCGTGCTCATTGGGGCAATGCTCTGGATCGCCAATCGGATCTGGTGCCAGCGGCTCATGCAGGCAACCTCTAGCCAGGCATTGTCATGATCCTCGTGATTCTGCTCTTTGGCGCCCTCGCCATCGCATTGGCACTAGGGCCGTCCACTGCGCGAACAAGCGGCGAAGGCAAAGCAGCCCAATGGCTTTGGAACAGACGACAGGACAACGACAAGCCAATCGAGCTGGTCCTGGACCTCAGCGCCAGCCTGCTGGATTCGGGAATGCCCATCACCGAGATCCTGGATCTGCTCGGAAACAGCATTGAACAGTGCGCGGTCCTGCGCAGCGTCGCGCGCTGCCTGGAAATGAACATGGCGTGGGACAAAGCCTGGGAAGCCGTGCCTGCCTGGCTCGCGCCGCTGAGGAAGGCCCTGCACTTTGCGCACAGGACGGGCGCTCCGGCAGCCAACCTGCTGCGCAATACTGCGATTCTGCAACGCCGTGAGCATACGCAGAGAGTTGCACGCCTCGGCGCCCAATTCGGTACCCGTCTTGTGCTTCCCCTGGGGGCCTGCGCATTGCCGGCCTTCATCGCCCTGGGCGTCGTTCCACTGATCATCGCGCTGTTCCCAAGCTTCCAGTAAATCCCGGTCCAAGGTTATGCCCAGCTCGCAAGAATCCGATCTCTGCGCCGTCTGCGCTCGCCGAAGGTAGTAGCACAAGGTCCCCGGCATCGGCGCCGGGGACAGGTACCCAGAAAGGAAAACACAATGAACCGACGGTTCCGTGAAATCAGGGATCTGCTCCAGGAAGAGCAGGGATCCACCACAGCCGAATTCGCTATGGTCACCCTGGCTGCCGTAGCCTTTGCCGGCCTGCTGATCAGCATTCTGTCCAGCGGCGACGTACGCGGCATGCTGATGGGCCTGATCACTAAAGCACTGTCGCTGTAGGCCATGAGATTCAGTGATGAATCTGGCAGCAGCACCGCAGAATTTGCGGTGCTGCTGCCAGCAGTTGCGATCATGCTGTCCTTGGCTCTGTGCTTTGGTGTCGTTGGGATCCAACAGATTCAAGTTCAGCAGGCGGCCGGGGCCATGGCCAGGGAATTGGCCCGCGGCGAGGATGATGCCACCGCTCGCGCCAGCGGGGTTCGGCTAGCAGGAAACCAAGCCCGATTCTCGCTGTCAACATCCAACGGCTTCTCGCAAGTGCACGTTAGCAAAACCGTGCGGCTTCCAATTGTCGGCAGCCTGCAGGTCCACGGACAAGCCAGCGTGGCAGTCGAATGAGCAAGCTGCAACGCCTCCGAAACGAACAGGGCAGCGGGACGGTCATGGCGACGGCGCTCGTCGTTGTTGCGCTGCTTATCGCTGGTGCGGTCCTGGCATGGGTTGCAGCAACACGAGCTGCGATGCAGGCAGCCAGCGCTGCAGACATGTCGGCGCTGGCTGCCGCAGATACGGCCCGTGGGCTGCGTCCCGGCGAACCCTGCACCGTAGCTGCGCAGCTTGCGCAATCCAACGGTGCGCAGTTGGCATCATGCACGGTGGAACCCGGTGGCGAGTCGGTGCGTGTAGCAACCTATGTTCCTGTCGGATTCCGTGCCATGGGCGTGGAACTGTATCAGGCCGAAGCCCGGGCGCGTGCCGGAGCGCCACCGCTGGATGCTCCGATGCCCTGAGCAGGCACATGGGTTCAGCGGTGGTGGGCTGGTTCCACGTCATCGAGCACGGCGGTCAACAGCAAGATCGCGCCGGCCTTGTCCAACGGATTATTGCGGTTGCCGCACTTGGGGGATTGCACGCAGCTGGGGCACCCGTGCTGGCATTCGCAAGCCTCGATGGCATCTCGGGTGGCCCTGACCCAATCGGTGAAGCGCTCGAAACCGCGCTCGGCAAACCCTGCACCACCGGGCTGGGCATCGTAGACGAAAATTGTCGGATGCCCGGTATCCATATGCAGCGCGGTGGATACTCCGCCAATATCCCAACGGTCGCTCGTGGCAACAAGGGGCAGCAAGCCGATCATGGCATGCTCGGCTGCATGCAAGGCTCCGGGGAATTGGTCAACCGCCAAGCCAGCTCGCAATAGCCGCTGCTCGGTCAGCGTGAACCAAACGGACTTGGTGTTCAGATCCCTGGCTTCAAGTTCCAGGGGCTCTTCTGAGAGCACCTCGTTGGAAGCCACCGATTTGCGCTGGAAGGAAACGACCTGGGTGGTCACCGTCACTTCGCCGAAATGAATCGTCAGGTCCCGATGGTTGCGCTCGCGTTCCTCGGATTCGATGGCGACCGTGGTGAGATCGCGTGCTGTGGTGTAGTAGTCGGGATTGACCCGGGTCACGATCACCACGTGGTTCTGCTCGTCAAGTTCTTCCACATGGTAGCTCGCACCCTGGTGGACATAGATGGCTCCTGGATGCGCCTGATAATGCGTTTGCGGGGAATCCATGGTGCCGAGCAAAGCGCCGGTTTCCGCATCGATGATGTCAACTGGCCCTCCGCCATCAGCGCGGATGGAGAACATCGCCGCCGCATGCTGCGGATGCGTCCAGAACCAACCGGCAGGACGCCGGCGCAAGTAACCGCGTTGCACCAGCGAATCCAGAAGCTGCTCGGTCTGCGGACCGAAAAGCTCCAGCTCTTCAGGGCGCAGGGGAGATTCTTGCGCGGCCGCGCAGAGATGGCCGCTGAGCACATACTTGTTTTGCGGATCAAAGACCGTTGCTTCAACTCCCAAATCGAAGATGGCTTCGGGGTGATGCGCCAGGTAGGTATCCAACGGATCTTCGGCCGCGACAAAGATCGCGAGCGCATCCTGGCCGGAACGACCGGCACGGCCGATTTGCTGGAAGAACGACGCGCGGGTACCCGGCCAGCCAGCCACCACAACGGCGTCCAGACCAGCAATGTCGATACCCAATTCCAGTGCCGAGGTCGAGGTGACGCCCAGCAGCTCGCCGCTGCGCAATTGCTTCTCCACCGCTCGGCGCTCATTGGGCAGGTAGCCCGAGCGGTAGGCCGCAAGCCGGACGGAAAGTTCTGGAGCAAATTTTTCCAGATGCTTGCGAGTGAGCGTTGCGATGGTTTCAGCGCCCCGGCGAGACTTGATGAAGACAATGGTTCGAACATGGTCGGCCATCAGGTCGGTGAGGATCGAGGCGCTTTCGGCAACGGCGGTGCGACGTACTGGCGCACCGTTTTCACCTCTGTGCTCGCTCATCGGAGGTTCCCACAAAGCCATCACCAGTTCGCCGCTGGAAGAGAAATCATTGGTTACCGCCTGCGCGGATGCCCCGATGAGGCGACCGAAGGATGCTTCCGGGTCTGAGCTCGTAGCGGATGCACCGATGAACACCGGGTAGTTGCCGTAATGGGCGCAAACGCGTCGCAATCGGCGCATTAGGTTGGCGACGTGCGAGCCGAAGACTCCGCGGTAGGAATGCGCCTCATCAATGATGATGTAGCGAAGCCGCTTGAAGAACCTGGACCAAGCCGGATGGTTGGGCAGGATGCCACGATGCAGCATATCGGGGTTGGTGAAGACGAAGTTGGCGTGCTGGCGTACCCAGGTACGCGTGGCCTGATCGGTATCCCCATCGTAGGGAGCGGCTCGGACCCCGGGAACCTTCAAGGCTTCCACTGCGGATAGCTGGTCGGCCGCCAGCGCTTTGGTGGGGCAGATATAGAGCACCGAGGCTCCGGCATCGGCATCGTTGAACCCGCTGTCCTTGGCCCGAAGCAATTGTTCCAGGCAGGGCATCAGATAGGCCATGGACTTGCCCGAAGCGGTACCGGTGGAAACGATGGTGTGATGGCCATCGTGGATGAGATTAGCCGCCTGTGCTTGGTGCAGCCATGGCTGCTGGATGCCCAGGCCCTGGAAGATCTCGATGAGCTCGGCGCTGAGCCACTGGGGCCACGGGCTGGTGATCTCGTCCTTGGCAGTCCTGGTACGGCGGTGCACCACAGCGTCAGGATCATTGGTCCGGTCGAAGGGATCTAAGAGAGAACGCACTGACTTCACGAGGACGCCTTCCGGACCGGGAACTGCTGGAGTTAAAGACTATCGCCGTGCTTGACGCGGATACGTCAAGCACGGCGATGAGAGCAATTGTGGAGGCTCTAGGTGTGATGTCTAGGGACGTTGTTCTGGCCCCCGCCCGTAATGACACCGTGCCGATTCAAGAAGTATCTGTCCAGACCGCTCGCCATTGAAGGCATGGTAGAGTTTAGGGCATGTCGAGTCCCGAATCAGACAGGTCAGGGGTTGTCGGTCACACCGCCAGCCCCTTGAACCACTAGTTACGACGCCCACGATCTGTGTGGGCGTATGTCTGGCGTACCCGGGGCGCTGGCCGTGGTGACAAGAAGAACCATTTCTTGATCTCACACCTCGGAGTACTCGATGCCTTTTGCCCTCTACATGCTTGCCCTGGCGGTCTTCGTCATGGGCACTTCAGAATTCATGCTCGCGGGATTGCTCCCCGCGATCGCGACCGAACTTGACGTCTCGGTCGGCACTGCGGGCCTGCTGACCTCCGCATTCGCAGTCGGTATGGTCGTCGGCGCGCCAGTGATGGCGGCATTCGCTCGCCGTTGGCCACCGCGGCTCACATTGATCGTTTGCCTTCTCGTGTTCGCGGGAAGCCACGTCATCGGAGCGATGACACCAGTGTTCTCTCTCCTGCTCATCACCCGGGTGCTCAGCGCTCTCGCAAACGCAGGACTCCTCGCCGTAGCACTGAGCATGGCCACTACCCTCGTGCCAGCGAACCAGAAGGGGCGTGCACTGTCGATCCTGCTCTCCGGCACGACGATCGCAACCGTCGTGGGCGTCCCCGCCGGGGCACTGCTCGGCACAGC
>NZ_SCKZ01000009.1:0-3222 GCF_004100365.1 Glutamicibacter sp. HZAU
ATCCTTTGATCTGGTGATTTAGAGCTTCAACAACTCCTATTTTTCCAGTTCAGGTCACCTTTTCTTCTTTTAAGTCAGTTAATGACTGCCGTTGCCATGGAATACCCGGGCTAAGAGGCGTGCTTGGCGATGAAGTCGAGAGCAGCCTCGGCTAGCCATGCGCCGTCCTGGGCGACAGTGCGGCCGGAACGGGCGACCTTGAAGGAATGGTTGCCACCTTCGAACCGGGAAAGTTCGCTGTGCGAGTTCAGCTTGCTGACCACGTTCTCCATTTTTTCGGGGTTGGCAAACGGATCACGGGTGCCTTCGAGGAAGAGCATCGGCACTTCAAGCGGGTAAAGGTGCTCATCGCGCAGCTTCTCTTCCTTCTTCGGCGCATGCAACGGGTAACCTAGGAAGATCAAGCCTGCCGATGGCATGCCCTCGGCAACTGCAAGCGAGGCGATGCGTCCGCCGAAGGACTTTCCTGCAGTGAAGATGGGCAGGCCCTCAGCAAGGTTTTCTTCCACCCAACGGCGGACTTGGTGCCAAACTGCAACCGCTACGGGAGCCTTGTCGGGAAACTTCTTTCCGGCATCCATGTAGGGGAAGTTGAAACGCAGGACGCTGGCACCGAGATTCGCAACGGCTAGCGCAAAGCCAGCCATGAAGTCGTGATCCTTGCCGGCACCGGAACCGTGAGCGAGCACCACAACAGCTTTTGCATTCTGTGCGCGGTTCCAGAGGGCACTGAGCTCGATCTCGTCAAAGGGGATGGAAAATTCCTGCGTCATGGTTTCCAGCCTATCGGCTCGATAGGTGGCGGATGGTTGTCCGGAAACCAGACGTACTAATTAATGGGCATCGAGATCGTCTCTGTATGAGAATCAGCACCGTTTCTGGCGATGACGGTCAGTTTCTCGACCTTCTCGCCTTGAGCGGCCTTTTGGTTGATTCTGATACGCATATTTGAACCTACGAACACTGAAGCGGGAATGTCGTATTCACCATCGATCCATGGACCGTCTTCAAGGGTAACGACGAGTTCACCGAAAGCAGGAGACTATACCTTCTCAACGTAGCCATGCGGATCGGTTGGCAAGCAATTGCGATACACCTCGAGCTCGGTGATTTCGTTGTGGTAGAAGGATTCGTACGTATCATTCATGGAGTCGAGCCACTGCACATACTTTTCCTCGGCCCATGCTTTTCGATCCTTGAGATCAGCCCCGGTTCGTGCACGCGTGTAAGTTCCGGAATGCTTGCCATTCTCTGTCGCGAAAGTGACGGACTCGAGCTCTGGCGAGGCCTCGCCGACGCTCTCGAACATGATGAGTCCCATTGTGCGCAACTCATCCTCATTGGTTTCGTAGCTTTGCGGCATTTGAGTGCGAAATTCCATGCTGTTGTCCAAGAAGATATTGATGATGCCGGGGGATGGAGATTCCCAAGAAGTCATTAGATTGCAGGGATACAAAAACCCTTTTTATGGACTTGATACCGGAGTTTTCTTTCCACATCTCAATCTTGGAATCTGCCCAGGCCTGTCCTGAATTAGCGTTGGCGTCGGCATCAGCGACGGTAGCAGGACTGGATTCAGCGACCGCAGATACCGTCGAATCAGCGGTCGTTGCCTGCTCAGGAGCGGCGCTGCACCCTGCTGCAAGCAAAGCCAACGATGATAGGGCAATTACCGACCTGGCGCGCATGAATAACTCCTCGCAAGTGATGAACGGGCAGTCTATATAGGCCGGGCCACGAGGAGCGATCTGTTAAGAGAATTTGGCGAAGGTCCGGATGACGCCGGGACGGAAGTCCGACCCCTCGGTGAGTCCCATGGATTCGTAGAAAGCCCGTTGCCCGGGTTCGTCATCGGTGATCAGGACCAGCTGGCGAACATGCTCATACTTCGCTTGAACGGCGGAGAACAAAGCGCGGCCTACGCCGGAGCGATGCGCAGACGGGCGCACCAGGATGTCCTGGACATAGCAGATGGTGGCGTTATCGGAGACCACACGCACAAGACCGACGAGCTGGTGTTCGTCATCGTAGGCATAGATCGCGCAGGCTGAATTCTTCAGGCCTTCGAAGAGCACCTCTGGCTGGTCTGTGTAAGCACTCCAGCCGACCGAGTTGTAGAGCGAGAGCACTTCTTCTCCGGAAGGCACCTTGGTGGTAGAGAGTTCCATCGAGTCCTTTTACTGCTGAGGGGAAACCGGAACGATTTCGGCCTTGCTAAGCAACGGATGCTTGACCAGTTCTGCTTCCAAGGTATGGATGATGGCCTGGGCGGAGTTGCCGTTATAGACGAATACCGGGCCATCGTGACGGTAGTAGACATCCTCGTGCCAACCGATGCTGCCGTCGCCCAAGGCATGCTGCAGGGCCCTGACGGTTGGCTCCAGATGCGCATCCGATTCGTCTGCGAGCCTGGTTCTCAGCAAAACGTACTCGCTGTCGCCTACGTCGGTGCGCTGGTCATCGATGACTAACCAGGATCCCCGCCCCAGCCCGCTCTCGGTGAGCGAAGAGAGCAGCTTGGCAAACACCATCTTCGGATCGGAGGTGGTCACTTCGAGTTCAATGTCGCTGGAGATCGGTTCTTCGGCAGCGTCCAGCGTGGACTTGGCGTTGGTGATGGACCCGGAAGAATTGCATGCGGGCAGCAGCGTATCGATCAGGCCCGCCTCATGGTTTTTGCGCAGCCGTTCGGTCATTGGCTGGGCAAAATGGATGTGCACCCGGTGCGTTGAGGCTTCTGATGTTTTTCTGGCGAACAGCGACATGGCGTCAATCCTCGTGCGGGTCTGAAACGCAAAAGACGATGCCGTAGGGATCACGCAGTATGGTCCAGCCGAAAGAGGGATCGTCGGTGTGGTCCTCAACGCGGGTTGCGCCGGCGGCAACGAAACGGGCGACTTCCTGTTCACGGCTCGAGCCGGCTTCCAAATCCAGATGGACGCGATTCTTGCCTGCGGTTACCTCATCGACTTTCTGGAACCCCAGTCGCGCGCTGAAGCCGGGGACGCTGATCATCGTGAATCCCGGGTACTGGCCCAGATATTGCCCGCCCAAGACCGCCCTCCACCAGGCAGACGCTGACCGTTCATCAAGGGCATCGAGGGTGATCATTCCAATGTTCGCCATGCTGACAAAGGTACCGCCAGTCTCTCCGCTTAGCTAGAGGCCGCCTGCAATCCGCGGGTCGACGAGGCCAAATGCGGAAAAGCAAAAGGCGCTGGT
>NZ_SCKZ01000009.1:3385-132637 GCF_004100365.1 Glutamicibacter sp. HZAU
TCTTCTGCACCTTCAGCTTGTCCGCGACATAGTCCACCGACACAGTATCGCCAGCGGCAAGCGCATCGCTGATCAGCAGGTCCGCAATGGCATCTTGCACCTTGCGCTGCACCAGCCGGCGCAGCGGGCGGGCGCCGAACTCGGGATCGTAGCCTTCGCCAGCCAGCCACTGCACGGCAGCGTCGCTCACCTCCAGCTTCAGCTCTTGGTCTGCCAGCCGCGCCTCGGTCTCGGCGATGACCAGCTTGACGATCTGGCCGATTTCCGATGGCGAGAGCTTGGAGAACAGCAGCACCTCGTCCAGGCGGTTCAGGAACTCCGGACGCATGAACTCGCGCACCTTGCCCATGACCTTGGCGCGGATCTCGCCGGCTTCGCTGGCCGCATTCGCGGAAGTGAAGCCGAAGTTCCCGGCCTTGTTGGCCAGGTACTCGCCGCCGAGGTTGCTGGTCATGAGGATCAGCGTGTTGGAGAAATCGACGGTGCGGCCGGCCGAATCGGTCAACCGGCCGTCATCGAGCACCTGCAGCAGCACATTGAACACGTCCGGGTGGGCCTTCTCGATTTCATCGAGCAGGACGACCGAGTACGGGTTGCGGCGGATCTTCTCGGTGAGCTGGCCGGGCTCGTCGTGGCCAACGTAGCCCGGAGGCGCACCGATCAGGCGTGCCACGGTGTGCTTCTCCCCGTATTCGCTCATGTCGATGCGCACCAGCGAATCAGCCGAGCCGAACAGGTTTGCGGCCAGGGCCTTGGCCAGCTCGGTCTTGCCGACACCGGTTGGACCCAGGAACAGGAACGAGCCGATCGGGCGGCCAGCCGGGGACATTCCGGTGCGGTTTCGGCGAACGGCGCGAGCCACCGCGGCGACGGCATCGTGCTGGCCGATGACCGAAGCATGCAGCGAATCTTCCAGCGATGCCAGCCGCGCCTTGTCGTCGCCCGAGATGCGCGAGGTCGGAATGCCGGTGGAGCGGGAGATCACTTGCGAAATCTGCATTTCGTCCACCACGCGGGTCACTTCGGCATCGCCGGATTCCTCGGCGGCCTTGATCCGCGCGGTCATTTCCGCGATGTGGTCGCGCCATGCGCCAGCTTCCTCGAAACGCTCCTCGCCGATGGCGCGCGACTTCTCGCGTTCGGCATCCACCAATTCGGCGCGCAAGGACTGAACGTCCTCGGCATCTCCCGCGGCGATGGAGCGGCGGGCGCCGGCGATGTCGATCAGGTCGATGGCCTTGTCCGGAAGCTGCCGGTCGCTCAGGTAGCGGGCAGAGAGCGTCACTGCGGCCTTGAGCGCTTCGGGGGTGTACTGCACCTGGTGGTGCTCCTCGTAGGATTCGCGCAGCCCTTCCAAGATGGCCAACGCGGTTTCCTCCGAGGGCTCGGCGACAGTGACCTTGCCGAAGCGCCGTGCCAGCGCGCTGTCCCTCTCCACCTTGCGGAACTCATCCAGCGTGGTGGCGCCGATCATGTGCAGCTCGCCACGCGCCAAGCGCGGCTTGAGGATATTCGCGGCATCCATGTTTCCGGACTCGCCGGAACCAGCACCGACCAGCAGGTGCATCTCATCGATGAAGAGCAGCACCTGGCCTTCGGCAGCGGCTACCTCGTCAAGCAGGCCGGTCAGCCGCTGTTCGAAATCGCCGCGGTAGCGGGTGCCGGCGAGCATGCCCGGAAGGTCCACCGAGATCAAGGCCGCATTGCGCAGCTGCGCTGGAACCTCGTCGTCGATGATGGCTCGGGCCAGGCCTTCGGCAATGGCGGTCTTGCCCACGCCGGCCTCGCCGATCAGCACTGGGTTGTTCTTGGTGCGGCGGGCCAGGATCTCAACCACCTGGTCCAGTTCCTCTTTGCGGCCGATCACCGGATCGATCTGGCCGTCTGCTGCCAGCAAGGTCAGATCGGTTCCGTAGCGTTCGAGCATGGACACGTCGGACTCGGCATCGTTCTGGTTCTGGGCATCATTGCTGCCCCGCTGGGCCTGCTCCATGGCAGCTTGCTGCAGCGACTGTCCGGTGACGCCATGCTGGGCCAAGAGCTGGCTGACAGGTGATTCCGGATTGAAGACGAAGGCCAGGAAAAGGTGATCCGGGTCGATGTAGGTCGAGCCGTAGTTGCGGGCAACCTGATAGGCGTCAAAGAGGCTGCGCTGGGCTGCCGACGAGAGGCGGGACGGCTTCTCGTCCCGCTCCTGTGCCTTGGGCATGCGTGCGATGGCGTCGGCACTCAAAGCCTCGATGTCGATTCCCATGGCGGTAAGGTGCTCGCCAACTGGTTCGGTGCGCAGCAGAGCCATCAGCAGATGCAGCGAATCGATCTCGTCATGACCGTGCTCTTGGGAAATCGCCGCCGCGGTGGCTACCGCTTCGTGGGTACGGGCAGAAAGCAGACGCGTGATGTCGATGGGCCGCGCAGCTTGAGCTCGCGACGACAGGAACCGAGAGAGGAATTCCTCAAACGAGCCATCTGATGGTGCGCCGAAGAATGCTGGCAAGTGAGCCTCCTAATAGAAACTTGAGCGGTCTATGCTCATGTTCAACGTATATGGCGCGCAAATATTCCCGAACCAAGCGGGAGAGGTGTCAAAGAGGTTGAATTCACACAAATGGCAGGCAGTCAGCGGCTAGTCCTTCGGGATTTCGATGAGTCCCATGCGGGCGGCGGCAACCAACGCCTGGACCCTGTCGCGAACATCCAGCTTAACGAAAATCTTGGCCATGTGGGTTTTAACCGTTGTCTCGGAAATAGCCAGAGTTCTTGAAATCTCGGTGTTGTTTAGCCCCCGGGCCAGCAGCTTTAGAATTTCGAATTCCCGATTGGTGATTCCCAGATCATAGGCAAGATCTTGAATGTCTTGGGAATTGTCGCGGTAAGCCTCGCGAACGGCAGAAACGAGATCGGAAGAAACCGACGGGGAAATGGCTGCCGTTCCTTGATGAACGGCATGAACCGCGCGGATAATTTCATCCGGCTCAGAATCCTTGACCAAGTATCCACTGGCCCCAGCGCTCAGAACAGGAACCAGATATTCATCGGAGGAAAAGGCGGTAATAGCAAGCACTGATGGGCTGTCTTCGACGGATTTGATAGCTTTAGTAGCACTAACTCCATCCATAATTGGCATCTGCAAATCCATGAGCACAACGTCTACTTGATGGTCCTTGCAATACTCGACGGCGGCCCGCCCATTCTCAACAGAATTAACCGTTACAATTCCGCTATCTGTTGCTAGGATTGTGCCCAACGCATGCCGAATTAGAGGTTCATCATCGACGATTAGGACCTTTATTTGTTCCATCTGATTCCTTTGATTCGATGCCGAGGGCCTCAAGATGGCCTGTTCACCTGAAAGTATATAAGTTGACCTGATGTGGAGTTTGTTATGAAGGGTTTGAAAATGCTGGCCGTAGCAGCATTAGTACTGGCACCATTGACTGCCGTGGCAGCTCCAGCATCTGCCGCGACCTCGCCAAACGTCAGCAGCGGCAGCGTTGCGACTCCTGCTGGTTTTGGTTCCGCCTTTTCCGAGTGGTTCTGCAACCGCTACGGCATCGGTTGCCCATAACGCGTTGCATTTGACTTGATCATCTGAGCCGGGAATTATTCGGCATATGAATGGACGACTCAAAGACACCCTGACCAAGCTCTTCGCTGGTCGGGGTGTCATTGTTTGGATGGGAATTGCGGTTCTGATCGCAGTTTCCAGTAGCGAGTTCGTGACTCTGCTGGAAGACGGATTTAGCGGTTCGTCAGATGTATCGGTTCGAGGCGCCTTGCTCGGTCTGGGGCTTTGCGTAATTCTTGCACTTGGTCTTCGATGGGTTGCGGTCTCTGTCGGGTTGTTTGTGGCCGTTGCCTATTTCTTCCTCACCGACAGCGGCATGTTTTTCTGGACCTTCGTTTCCTTCATGATTTTCTCGGCCCTGGCTGCGACGGCCAAATCAATGAGTGTTAGGGCTTTGTATCTGACTTTGTCCGCGGCCTGGATGGTGCAGTTCGGTATCCAAGCAGGGGATGATGCGGTCTTGCTCGTTGGGCTCGCCCCGTTGACGGCGATGGCGTTTTTCCTGACCCGAAGCATATACATGCTGCGCGAGAAGAACGCTGTTGCGCTTCGGCAAATGCAAACTGTCGAAGAGCAGACTCGTCTTGCTGTCGACCGGGAGAGAAAGAACATCGCCCGGGACCTGCACGATATTGTCGCCCATGACATAACGGTTGTGGCCATGCAGTCGAAGGCCGCGAAATTCGCCAACGATGGGCAGAAGGCTCTTGAAGCGCTCGATATCATCGCCAAGCTGAGTACGGAAACCTTGCATGACTTGCGCCTGATGCTCAATGTCCTGAGGGCCGACGGAACCATGGCTGATCCTTTGTCCCGCAGCAATGACAAGCCGGCCGCTACAACTGTGTATGCGCTTCAGGGCGCCGAACTTTTTGTCCAGAGGCTAAAGGATGCAAATTTCAAGGTGAGCTCCACCACGGATGAGAAAATTTCCGAATTGCCCCGTTCTGCCCAGACTGCGATTTACCGCGTCATGCAAGAAGGTACAACGAATGTGATTAAGCACGGCGCTATAGGCGGGAAGTGCACTTTCAACCTCACGGTCGCCGGAGCTGAAGCTGTTCTGGAAATTACTAATCAGATTGAGAATTCAGGCAAAAAGTCGACTGGGCTGCCGGAGGGCGGGACTGGGCTGATTGGCATGGGTGACAGGATGCGGACATTCGGTGGAAAGTTTGCAACCAGTTCCGAAAACGGCGTTTGGGCGCTGCGCGCAAGTATCCCATTCTGACTCCTGCCCTCCTACTAAAGTATGATTTCGGAATTTTGCAGGACGCGATAAGTTAGACATGTATCGGTGAAGACCGATCACCGAGAAGGTACTCGGTGGTGTTTTGCGAGTGGCATCACTGAGGATCCAAGGGTGATTAAAAGGTACGTTGCATTGCGTAAACGGACTGATCTTTCATCGGCGCTGTGCCCCCATCGCACGCCGCTGTCTGTCAGTGATGCAACGTACCTTTTATAACTTAACTCCAGCCCACAGTTCTGTGCGCTGACTCACATCTTGGCTTGGAATTGGCTTGAACGACGTGGCGTTGTGCCTAGGGAGAGAACTTCCCGTCTTGAAAGCGAGTCCGCATGAGCGTCCAGGCAGAAACCAACCTTTATGAATCAATGGCAATCGGCCAGGCAGCCGCAGATCAGCTGTTCTTCGAAGCCCGCAGCGCCAATTCGTTCAGCGATGAACCGGTGACCGACGACGTGCTGGACGCAATCTATGAGGCCATGAAAATGGGGCCGACGATGATGAACAACCAACCGTTGCGCATCACCTGGATCAAGAGCCCAGAAGCGCGTCAGGCAGTAGCGAGCACCATGCCCGGAAGCAATGCCGCGAAGGCGCTTTCGGCACCTGCCTTGGCTGTTCTATCGTTCGATACCGAGTGGCACGAGGAATTCGCGAATTTCTTCCCCCATGCTCCGGAACGCAAGGAGATGTTCCAGGACGTTGGAGTCCGCACCGCAGTGGGTAGCAATAATGCGTGGCTGCAGGCTGGCTACTTCATCATGGCTGTCCGCGCAGTTGGTCTGGCAGCTGGCCCGATGGGTGGCTTTGACAGCAACGCGGTAGATGCCGCGATTAACGCAGACAACAACCACAAGTCCTTCCTGGTCGTCAATGTTGGCAAGCCGGGCGAGAACCCATGGTTTGATCGCCTGCCACGGCACGATGCCGAGTTGGCGACGCGCAGCATCTGATCGATGATTCAACGACGAAGGTGCGGGAACTTGATCGTTCCCGCGCCTTCGTCGTTTTTGGAGCCCTAAGCCTGAGGATCTGCTGCTTCTTCGGCGCCCTTCAAGACGTGATCCGAAACCTTGGCCAGAGCGCGTTCCAGCGAAGAACGCAAGACAACGGGAACCGTGATCTCGTCGTTGATCTCCACAAGGCCTTCGCGTTCGAAAACCCGCAGCAGCGACTCGACCTGGGGGACTACCTCTTCGAGACTGGCAATCAGGTGATGCTGCTCGGCGGGCAGGTCTTCTTTGGTTGGAACCTGCAACGCAAACTCGGCACGCGGCGGGGTTGATGACGCGGCATTGCTCAGCACGCCGGCTACCATCTCGGCGATCTGCACCTTGCCCGGCTCCTCCAAGGTGTTGATCAGGATATGCGAATAGAGAACCTCGGCAATCAACTCCTTGACCAGGCGTGCGCCTTGCCCGCTGGATGCCAGCAGCGCATCGCTGAGCGACTCCGTGGGGGTCGCGTTTGGTGCCTCGTAGCGCAGCATGGCCGTGCCGATCAAGGCATCCCAATATGCCGACAGGCGTGGAATTTCGGCCAGCGACGAAACAACCGTGCCGTCTTCCGGCTCCCACTGGGAATCCTCTGGAATGCCGGCTGACTCATCTACCTTGACGAATAAGCCTAGTGCGCCGGCTGCATCCTGCAGCGTCTCGCCGGTGAGCACTCCAGCAGGGGTCGTTGGCTTGCCTTCGCCGACCCAGTCGATCAATTCGCGAGCCGCGAAAACGAAAGGCATCGCTTCGAGGCTGCCGTTGGCCTCGTCATCTTCGAGGTACGGGGCTACGATCGGAGAATCCCCGGCCATGCGGGAAAGGAATTCGAAGGTCTGCTTGAAATCATCCACGCTTCCGCCGAAATTAGCCGTCGTGCCCAGGAAGGTCAGATAATGCTTGAGGATCGCGGCGCTGGCTTCCGAAACTTCCTTGCCCAGCGACGTCAGGTGGCCGAGCTGCTCGCCCAGAATCGTTGGATCAAGAGTTTTGACGTCAACGCTCTTGCGCAGCTGGGCGTGAACGGTCAGCAGGGTGGTCAGGCCTTCCAATGCTGCACGGGTCTCGCTGGCTGATTGGCCCTCTTCATGGAAGTGGCGGAAGAGCGAGGACTTGAATGGCTGAAGGGCTTGGCGCACTTCCGACTCGAAAGGCACGTTGCTGGCGCCGGTACGCCGGGCTGGGTGGCCCTGGGCAGGCTTCTTCTTTGCTGGTTTACGTGAGGCCATAAGTGTGGTGCGGTTCCTTAGAAATGGCTGATCGGCAGGGTTGGTCATTCGCTTGCCTCCAGTCTACGCAGGACGTGATTCGACAGAAGTTCCAGATGGGCATTGGTGACGCGGTCAATGGGGAAAGTTGTTATTCGCGGCCAAGACTTTGTTGGAAGTTCGGTATAGGCCGCAATTTTCCGCAAAAAGAGCGAACTTGGCGCCACTGTGGTGACGCTCACCGTGGAATCGTCAGCACGCGTTGATTTTCCCTGGGGATCGCGCGACAGTGAACACATGCGGGCTCGTGTGGAGAGCCCGCCGAAATGCTAGGAGAGTGGATCGTGGCTGGAGGAAACGTGCCAGATCATGTAGTTGTTGTGGGCGCCGGCTTTGTTGGACTGTCGACCGCGTGGTATCTGCAGGAAGCGGGCATTAAAGTCACCGTTGTGGACCGTGGCGGCGTCGCATCCGGATCCTCTTGGGGCAATGCCGGCTGGCTGACCCCGGCCCTGACCCTGCCTATCGCCGAGCCGTCGATTTTCAAGAACGGCCTGAAGATGATGCTTGACCCTGCATCGCCGCTCTACATCCCGTTGAAAGCCGACGCCAAACTGCTGCGCTTCCTCATCGGCTTCGCATGGCACTCGACCCCGAAGAAGTGGGAAGAAGCCATGCGGGTCTTCTCGGAAATCGGCGCAACCGGTCTGGATGCCTTTGACGAAATCGCGCAGTCGACCACAGCAGGACCTGGCGTGCAGGAGCTGACCAAGCCTGCTGAACCATTCTTGACCGGTTTCACCTCGCTCAGCGACCGTGATGCGCTGCTGCACGAATTCGAAATGATCGAGAAGACCGGCGGCGATGTCGAGTACGAATTGCTCACCGGCGATGAGCTGCGCGGCATTGAACCGACCCTGTCCAATAAAGTCGCTGCCGGTGTGGCCATCAAGAACCAGCGCTACATCAACCCGCCGAAGTTCATGGATTCGCTGGCCGAGTCCGTGATTGCCCGCGGAGGCGACATCATTGGCGCGTTCAATGTCACTGATGTGCGCGACAACGGCGGCTCGGTCACCGTCATCGGTTCCGAAGGCCGTGCAATCACCGCGGATCACGTGGTGCTGGCAACCGGCGCGTGGATGACCGACATGGCCAGCAAGTTCGGCGTGAACGTCGTGGTCCAGGCGGGCCGCGGCTACTCGTTCACCGTTGAGCCAGAGGACATGCCAACGCATCCGATCTACTTCCCGGCCCAGCGCGTTGCCTGCACCCCGCTGGGCGATCGCTTCCGCATCGCCGGAACCATGGAGTTCCGCGACGCCAACCACAAGCTGGAGCCGAAGCGCATCGAGGCCATCGTTGCCGCGGCGACCCCGGTCTACAAGGGCATCAACTGGGAGAACCGCAAGGAGGAATGGGTGGGCGGACGCCCATGCACCGCCGACGGCCTGCCGTTGATCGGCCAGACCGCATCTTCGCGGGTTTCGGTCGGTGGCGGCCACGGCATGTGGGGCGTTGCCCTCGGCCCGCTGACTGGCAAGATCCTGGCCGCCCAGATTGCCGGCCAGCAGGTTCCCGGCATTGCCCGGCACTTCAACCCATTGCGCAAGGGTTTCTAGGCGTTTCGGTCCACACCCGGAACGAAATAAGGGAACCGGCTTGCGGTGCATCGTTCAGATGCGCCGCAAGCCGGTTTGCTTTTATTGCTGTCCTTATTGCCCTTTACGGATGTCGGACTGACGTCCCGGCAAGGATCGCGCGGTAGCCCTCTGCATATCCCGGATACTGCAGTTCAAGCCCGCTGGCGAGCAGCCTGGCATTATCGAGCCTGCGGTCGGCGGCCCTTCGAACCGGGGCCTGTCCCGCCTTTTCCGGCTCCGGAAGACCAAGTTCCTTGGCCAAGAACTGGTAGACCTCGCCCAACTGGGCGGGGGCACTGTCGCTGGCCAGATAGAGCCCGGCAGCATGCTCGCCCAGCCCCGCGACGTGGACAATCGCCGCTGCCAGATCATCGCGGTGGATGCGGTTGGTCCAGTGGGACTGCGTCGGAAGTTGGGCGGTGTCGGCGCGGACCTGGTCGATCAGCCGCGTGCGGCCCGGACCGTAGATCCCGGAGGCCCGCAGGATGGTGACCGGCAGGCCGCTTCCGGCGAGCGCTTCCTCGGTTTGCGCAAGAACCTTCGCGGTGGGGGTGGCTGGTGCCAGGGGTGCTGATTCGTCGACGAGTTCTCCGTTGCCGCCGCCCATGACCGCGGTGGAGGAGATATAGATCAGCCGGCGAAGAGCGGGGCATTGGGTTTCCAGCCGGGAAACCAGTTCCTGGGCGACCTGCAGATAGCTGCGCGTGTAGCCCTCGGCATCGCGGGTTGCCGGTACGGGGGTGAGCACGGCGATCTCGGTGCCGGGATCAATGCTTGGCCACTGGGACGCATCGAGCAGATCTACGCTGTGTCCGTCGAATCCGGCGGGCAGCTTGCTGCTGTTGCGTCGCCAAGCGGTGATGCGATGGCCCGCCTGCTGGAAGCGCAGTCCGGCCTCTGTGGCGACATCTCCGCAACTGACAAGTAAAACTTTCACGAGACTCCTTGGGTGAGAGATGTCCTTGGAGGCGGATCCTCCTACCCATAGGATAGAACCTCCAGATCCATGCGGCATGTGCGAAGGGGCGGGGTGCAGGTGCGGTCGTCAGTGCGTTGCGTCCTGTTCTGCGTGATTGCGCTGCTATCCATGCTTGGTGAGGGGATGGCGCTCTTTGCCTTGACCCTTGAATCCGCGGACCAGCTGGGGTCATGGGGCGTGACAGCATTATTTTTGATTGGCCTGGTTCCGCCGATCCTTGCTGCTCCGGCCATTGGGCGTTGGGTTGACGGTGCTGCCCTGTTCCGGGTGTGGATCCTGAACCTCTGCGTGCATATCGGGATTTTTGCGGTGATGGCTATTTTCGCCAATATTCTCCTGAGCCTTGCCTTGATGTCGGTGGCCAGTGTTTGCGCGGTGATCAACGGTGCGGTTGTCTTCAAGATCATTCCGCGCATCCGCGGTGGCTTCAGCCTTGCCCGTGCCAGCAGCTTCCTTGTCGTGGCTACCTCCCTGGCCGGGATTATTGCGCCGGCAATCGCTTCGATCGCCTTCGCGAGGGCAGGGATCGGTGCGGTGCTGTGGTGTGCGACGGCGGGATTCCTGGGATTGGCAATGGCGGCCGTGGTCCTGTCGCGCTCGCTGGCAGCCAGAGGGCATGAGGTTCAGGCAGGTTCTGAGCCCGCTCCCAATGCCAGGATTACTGGTGGCGGTGCCGCGCTGGTACGCCATCCGCGACTGCGGATCCTGCTGCTGCCAGTAGCGGCGATCGTCCTGTTTACCGCAGCAGAAGGGGTTGCGGGGGTGTTCTACCTGCGCGAGATCACCGATAGCGACACGGGATATGCGGTGTTGCTCGGTGCATGGTCCGTCGGCGCGGTGCTCGGTTCCCTGTTGGGAGGCAATCGGTGCTTCGGTGCCAGAAGTTCCCTGCCGATTTTGCTCGGTGGCGGGCTGGTGGGTGCAGCGATCCTCATCGAAGGGCTCTGGGCCAACGCGGTCGGCTTGGCGATGGTGTTCCTGGCCGGCGGTCTGGGCAACGGACTGCACAACACCGGTGTGCGCACTGCCATCTACGAGCATGTGCCGGAAAGCCGCCATGGCGCTGCCTGGGCCCAGCTGCGGATGCTCATCAACATCATGGTTGCCCTGGGCTACCTGATCGGCACCCCGGGACTGCTCGTGGGCCCCGCCCGCACGATCATCGTGATCTCTGGTGCCGCGACGTTGCTGGTGATCGTCCTGTCCGTGGTGCTCCTGGGTGGCTCGGCGCAGGCCGGCGTTCATGGGCAGCGCGCGGTGGCCGAGTCCGAGGGGTAAGCGCTCGCCGGAAGCGTGAAGCTGATTAACGCGCTACAATTCTAGTATTCGAATATTTGTACTAGAAAGTGGTGGGGTGTGGCTGAAGAGCAGGAGCTGATGCCTCCGGGAGCATCCCAAGGGCCGGTGCAAGCGGTTTCGGCGATGGGGTTCCCTTCGCCAGCGCGCGATTACTTCGACGGCGGACTGGACCTGAACCGGTTGCTGGTCCGCGACCGGGTCTCCACCTTCATCATGCGCGTTTCGGGCCACGCGATGCAGTCAGCCGGGATCTTCGACGGCGATGAGGTGATTGTGGACCGTTCGCTTGCTGTGCGCCACGGTTCGGTAGTCATCGTCAACCTGAACGGGCAGATGCTGGTGCGCCGTTGGCAGATCGACGGCCAGCAGGTCGGTTTGCTCAGCGATGAATCGCCCCTGCCGGTCATCCTGGCCGAAGGCGATGAAGTCAGCGTCTTCGGCGTCATCACCAGGTGCTTGCATCATGTCCGCTGATCACGTCTCCCTGGTGGACGTCAATAATTTCTACGTCTCCTGCGAGCGGGCCTTCGACTACTCGCTGCGCAATCGCCCGGTAGTGGTGCTGTCGAACAACGACGGCTGCGTGGTGGCGCGCTCGCAGGAAGCCAAGGACCTGGGCATTCCCACCGGCGAGCCGTTCTTCAAGGTCCAGCGCTACATGGACTCTCACAACCTCGCGGTGCGGTCGAGCAACTATGAGCTGTACGGGGACATGTCCGCCCGGGTCATGGAACTGCTCGGGCGCTTCGGGACCTGGCATGAGGTGTATTCCATCGATGAATCGTTCGTCGGGCTGGAAGGCAACCTGGAGCAGGTGCGCAGCACCGCCGCCCAGATCCGTGCCGCCATCGACAAGACGATTGGCGTGCCGGTCTGCGTGGGCGTATCTTCCACCAAGACCCTGGCGAAGCTGGCCAACCACATCGCCAAGCACAATCCGGGACTTGGCGGCGTTTGCGTCCAGCAGCTCATGGACCCCGAGGTTTTGGGCAGCATCATGAACCGGGTCCCGGTGACCGACGTCTGGGGCGTAGGCCGCAAAACCGGTGCCAAGCTTGCGGCCATGGGCATTGAAACCATCGCTGACCTCCAAGCGGCTGACCCATTGGCGATCCGCAAGAAATTTTCGGTTGTCCTGCAGCGCACGGTATTCGAGCTCAATGGGCAACGCTGCATCGGTCCGGTGGAAGAACGCGCGGACCGCGGCCAAGTCATGTTCACACGCTCCTTCTCCACGCCGGTGCGCACCTATGAGGCGATGGAGGAAGTCATGTCCATCTATGCGCAGAAGGCCGCCAGCCGATTGGCGAGCGAAGGCCGCTACGCTTCACTGCTCACCGTCACCGCAGGCACCAGCCGCTTCGCGCGCGGAGAGGCGTCATTCCCCAGTGCCCAGGTGCGCCTGCCACGGCCGACCCGGGATCCGATCCTGCTCAGCAAGCTGGCCATCGCCGCGATGCGGGATCTGATGCAACCGGGAATGGACTACGTCCGCGGGGGAGTGATCCTCTCCGGGCTCAGCGACACCCCCGGCGAGCAGCAACTGGATCTCTTTGGCCAGAATGTGGACCCAGCTGCGCAGGAGCAAGAAAATGTCTCCTCGGTAGTCCAGGACATTTCGCTTCGATTCGGCGCCAAGTCCATCGGCCTGGGCCATGCCGGTCTGGCCAGGAGCCCCGAATGGTCAATGAAACGCGAGCATATTTCCCAGCGCTACACCACCGACTGGGACGAGTTGCTGGTGGTGCGCGCCTGAAGCCTGCCCACGACAAATGTTGATGGTTCTCCGGGAACTTCGCAGTTTCCGGTGGGAAGATGAATTCATGATGACCCGTGCCAAGCAGATCATGTCAGCCGGAATCCTGATGACAGCAATGCTCGCCAGCTGCAGTGCGCCGAATGCCGGAGAACCAGCTCCAAGCACGTCCGCACCCAGCGCCAGCAGCCCGAGCGGCACGAGTGCTCCCGCGCAATCGTCCACACCAAGCCCGTCCCGATCTGCTGGCGTTGATGAGAGTTCAACCGCTAGCCAGAGCAAGGAGCTTTCGCTGCGCCAGCAAGCCGAAGAATTGGTTGACGAGTTGAGCGCCAGCGAACAGGCAGCGAGCCTGGTGATGGCGGGTGTTCCGGCAACCGGCGCATCCGCCGCGGAAATTTCCGCGATGAAGAAGCAGGGGATTTCCAATGTCTTCCTGCGCGGGCGTTCCCAGCTGGCGGTCAAGCAGACTGCTGCCCAGGTCCAAAAAATTACCCAGGACCTGGACTCCAATATTCCCGGGCAGCTGCCGGTCTGGGTGGCCACCGATCAGGAGGGAGGCTTTGTCCGGGTGCTCCAGGGTGACGGTTTTGCCGAACTGCCCACGGCGTTGAAGCAGGGCCAGTGGTCCACCTCAAAGCTGGAAAGCGAAGTGGGCACTGCCGGAAAGCAGCTGGCTGAAGCTGGCATCAACGTGAATCTGGCTCCGGTGGCTGACGTTGTTCCATCCAGCATCGGCACCAGCAACGCACCCATCGGCTACTTCGGCCGCGAGTACGCCCATGACGCCGCCGGTGTTTCCAAAGCCGTCGCAACGGTCAATGAAGCGCTGCACGCTCAAGGAGTGCAACCGGTGGTCAAGCACTTCCCAGGATTAGGCAGGGTTGCAGAGAACACCGATACCAATACCGGGGTGACCGATACGAAGATCGATGCCGGCTCCAGCGATCTGCAGCCTTTTGAGCAGGCTATCGAGCAGGGCAAGTCCTGGGTCATGGTGTCCAATGCCCGCTATGCCCGTCTCGATGCGAAGAATGATGCTCCGTTCTCCTCGAAGATCATCAGGGAGTTGCTGCGTGAGCAGATGGGGTACGAGGGAATCGTGATTTCCGATGATCTCTGCGAAGCCAAGCAGGTCGGCCACGTGCCGGTGGGCGAGCGTGCCGTGAAATTCATTGCCGCTGGCGGAACGGTTCCGTTATGCGTGAATTCGGCTCCGGCCATCACCATGGCGAAGGCGCTGGCTGCCGAGGCGAAATCCGACAGCAAATTCGCGGGCAAGGTCAGGGAAGCGGCGGTGCTGGTCCTGGAAGAGAAGCTGCGCGGCCAGTAGGCCGCAGGGCTGGATCTTAAAAGTGATAGGCCCGGGGCTCTTCCTTACTCGCTAGGAAGCGCCCCGGGCCTGGTTTTGGGAGACGTTAGGCCTACTTCTTGCCCTTCGTCTTTCCGCCAGTCACGTCCAGTACCTGGGCGCGGTCGCCGCTGCCGTTGTGCAGGTGCAGCAGCAGCGCCTTCGATGCCTTGGAGCTGTCAGCGACAGTTACCGGGATGCTGGTTCCGGACAGATCGGTGAACAGGGTGCCTTCTGCACCGAAATCAACCTGTGGCGTCGCCACGTTGAAATCGATCCAGTCAGTCTGGTCAACCGGGATCATCGCACCGTTCTCATCGGTGTTGTACCAGGAGTAGCCCAGAACACGGTAGGAGATCTCTGCCGAATCCTCGTCGAGTCCCAGTGCCGACAGGGAGACCGGGAAGATCGCCGCGTTGGTGTCGAAGGTGTTGGTATCGACATCGCCCAGCACGCCGTTCAGCGGCTGCAGATCAACCTGTTCGCCGGTGGCGAGGTTGAAGGTTGCCACCAGGTCCAGATCAACTTCATCGAATGCCGCATTGAAGGACACGAAGTCGGCTTCGCCGTCGCCATTGGTGTCGATCTCGACATCCAGCTCGGTGCCGCCGGCCAGGTGGGCCCAGTTTTCCCAGGTGGAGATGCCGATATTCAGCAGTCCGTCAGCGATGCCGGTGCGGCCTGCGGTGCTCGAAGCGCCAACGTGCTGCAGGTCCATCGAGCGGGCAGCTGGGATGCTGTCCAGCGAGTCATCGCCGCGTTCGCTCGAAGCGCCGAGTTCGAAAGCGCCAAGCAGCGAGGTGACCGAGGTAGCGCCCTCGCCGGCGGTGATGTCCTTGCCCTTCAGGCTCAGGCTGGTGGTATCCGCGCCCTTCTTCAGCTTCTTGAGCTTGCCTTCCATGTCAGCAGCCAGCTTTGGTGCTGCCTGGACTGGAATGCGCAGGGTTGGAGCATCGCTGGCAGTCAGCTCGACACGGCCGGTTGCATCGGCAACCCAAGCACGGGCCAAACCGGACTGGCTGGTATCCATGGTCGGATCGATGGTCTTGGCCCACTGCTTCGGGTCAACCTTCAGGGTGACATTCAGCTTCGCGCTGCCGCCGGCTGGCACGGTGACGCTATTGCGATCCAGGGTGAAGGTTGCACCCGGGATCTCGGTAGCTGCCACGTAGTTGGCATCGTAGGTCTGTGCCTTGCCGCTGGTGTTCTCGATGGTGATTTCCCGCTTCGCGGTGAACGGCTTCTTGCCGTCCAGTTCCATGACGCCGAAGACCACGCTGGTCAGGTCCGCTGCTTCGGAATCGTAGGCGAAGGCAGGAGTCTGCAGTGCCGCATCGGCCATGACGCGACCGGAACCGACACGGTTAGGACCGTAGGCGTCGCCGTCGGCGTCCTTGATGTCGGTGGCCGCGGTGTTCATGATGATGCTCTTGGCTTCGTACGGGGTGTAGTCGGTGCCTTCCAGCACCAGTGCGGCGATGCCGGCGACCAGCGGGGTCGCCATAGAGGTACCGGTCATCACGGCAGTGCCGGTACCGGTGCCGACGCCAACCGAGCCGATCTGGGTGCCTGGGGCAGCCACATCCGGCTTGACCACGCCGTTGGAACCGTGGACGCCGCGGGAGGAGGAGGAATTCAGCGTGTCGCCAACGCCGGACTCGCTGGAGGAACCGCCAACGAATTCAGGGGACAGGGTCACCTTCAGCGTGCCCGCTTCAGCTGCTGGGCGCAGCCGATTCGACTCGTCCAAGGTGAACTGCGCACCCGGGATGGTCGCGTTGCCGGCGATGCCCGCATCGAACAGGTTGCTTTCTGCATCCAAGAGGACGCCGGTGGCACCGGCGGCTTCAGCGTTGTTGAAGCGGACGCCGGAACCGCAAGGGAACTCGCCGCCTTCGCTCCACTGCAGCCAAACCCACTTGCCTTCCAGCGAACCCTCTTCGAACGCCTCGCAACCGAATGCGTTATCGGCCGGAGCCATCACAGCTTCTCCGGACAGGGCAGCCGGATCAGCATTGGTGTAGTTGAAGTTTGCCGAGTACTGGCCCGAGGCCGAGCCGGCAACATCTTCTGGAGCGTCCACCTGGATCTTGTCCAGGGTGACGTGCGAGCCGACGGAGTTGGCGACGGTCAGCGAGGAACGGGAGTTGCCCGGGGAGCCGCCCACGTCGGTGACATCGCCGGCGTTGCCGGAAGCGACAACCGAGAGGATGCCGGCTGCGCTCAGGGCGTCGACAATGTCGTTTTCAGGGTCATTGGCCGGGGAATGATCCGACCCGAGGGACATGTTGACCACGTCGGCGCGGTCGGAGAAGTCGCCGTCGCCATTCGGGTCGAGTACGTAGTCCAGCGCCTGCCCGACGACGGCGGAGGAGCCGCCGCAACCGAAGACGCGGATGCCGATGAGCTGTGCGTCAGGAGCCGAGCCAGGGCCGACCTTCATCTCTGCCAGTGCGTCGGCGTCCAGCGAGGAGTAGTCCCCGGTGAAGGTCGAGCCATCGGCGTTGACGCCGTAGCCTGCGGTGGTGCCGGCAACGTGGGAGCCGTGCCCGGCGGCCTGGCAGTCAAGCGGGTTCGGGTCGGGATGGGGGATTGGCTGGTAGGTGGGGTCGTCGGAGTTGGCGTTGTAGTCGTCGCCTACCAGGTCCCAACCGCCAATGAACTTGTCGGGGTCGATCAGGCCGGAGTCTGCGCTGGGCAGCTCTTCAGAGGCCTGGGCTTCCTTGTAGGCCTCCAGGGTGCCCGGGCCGCCGAAGCTGGCGTGGGTGTAGTCCACGCCGGTGTCCAGCACGGCCACCTTGACGCCTTCGCCGGTCTTGTCCAGGGCCTTCCAGGATTCCAGGGCTCCGGTGTCAACTACCGAGCTGCGGTTTGAAGGCTTCTTGGGAACGATGGAGCTGATCTTGGCAACGTCGCTGCGCTCGGCCAGCTTGCGCAGGTCTGCGGCATCGCCGGTCAGGGCGACACCCTGCAGTGCGTTATGCGTGGTGTAGATGACCTTCGAATTGGACTCGGCGGCCAGCTTCTTGCCCTTGGCCTTGACCTCCTTGTCCATCTTCTTGACCTTGGCGGCATCCTTCTTCTTGCCGGACTTCTTCACCGTCTCGAAAGCGCCATCGCCCTGGAGCTGAACGTAAACCGACACCTCGCCAGTAGCTTTGGCAAGCGGTCCGGAGACTTTCAAATTGGAGAGCGCTGATGAATTGGTGATTGGCAGGGAAGCGGCGTTTTCGCCGTCGCCTGGTTGGGGGATTCCTGCTGCGCTTGCCGGTCCTGAGAGGGTAACGGCCAATGCAAGTGCAGTGGCTGATCCCAAAATCAGGCGCGGCACTCTCTGCGTGCGGCGAGTGACCATGATTCTCCTAGCTGGGCTGGATAGCGGTACTGCTCCCGTCATGGGCGGGCGACATTAAAGCAGTGCGAGCCTTGATGATCGTCCGGGGTAAACGTCCGCTAGTGCGTATACCCCTAGCTGGAATCTTAGGTGACCCAGCTCATATATCAAGGGGTTATTGAATAGTGACCTTTGGTCGGATATCGGGCTGGCTTGGGAATTTCATAATGAAATCCGCGAACCACTGCGACAAACCCGCCCAGCGAGGCCTGATGAGCGCGCTAATCCTTGAGAAAATTTTAGACGCTTTGTTACTCATCAGTTCACTACCTGCTGGGCGGGTTGAGCCGGAATCGGCTTGGCTCCTCCTGCCTTCTAGAGGCGGTTCAGGAAGCTATGCACGCGTTCGTCGAGCAGCTGGATTCGCTCGGCAACGACGACCATCGGATCCGGATAGATCGGATTCTTCGGAGGCGGAATCCGAACGTTGCGGGAGCACTCGAAGTTCAGGCAGATCAAGGTCCCCAAGGTGTTGCCGTCGCGCCCGGCCTGGCCTGCGCGCTTGGTCGTCCACATGCCTACTGTGCAGGGGATATTCACATCGCGGCACATCTCGCACATAGTGGCGTTATTCGGCTTGCGGCCACCGTCGGTGGGGCGCAGCAGGATGCCGCGGGTCCTTCCCGTTCCATCGGTGTGGAGCAGGTAGCCGCGCTGCATCATTTTCGGGTCGCGCCAGCCCAGGTAATCGAGCGAATCCCAATCGAGGGAGTCGAAGTTTTCGGGCAGGGTCAATTTCTTCGCTTCTTGGCGGCTGGCGTTGATGAAGGAAGAGCGGATGGTTTTTTCGGTCAATGGCTGCATGGGAAATCCTCAAATGGTCCGCGGGCACTTTACCGGCGTGCGGAGTCTCTAATCGTCAAAGGTTTTGAGGTCTGCGAGGCATCGAGAAATTGGGGCGCTAGAACAACGCCCAAGGCAGGTGCCCTAAGCGGAAAATGCGTTGACAACCCCGTTCGATGCGCAGACGAACGGGCAGAGCGTCAAAGTGGCTTGCATAGCCGACCGCCCCTTCCTGTGGTTCTCCACGCATTGATTCCGAGCACTTCCGAAATAACGATAGCAAGTGCGGTTGGCTTAGGCCAATGACTGCGATCACGCTTAAAGCAATTTGCTGGCCACCGCCGTGAACGGCAGTGGCCAGCAACAAGTCCAGCGCCTGGGGCCTAGCGGCGGCCGCCCTGCCACAGTGCGTCAAACGGGGTCTTGGCGGACACGCGGTTGCGGATGCCTTCGGTGACAAACGCCTTGGCGGTGCGGGCAGCCTCCAGCGGGGTCGCGCCCTTGGCCAGCTCGGCGGTGACGGCTGCGGCCAGCGAGCAGCCCGCGCCGGAGACCGCGACTTCGCCGATCTTCTTCTCGCGCAATACCTCAAGGGTGCTGCCGTCGTAGAACACGTCCACGGCGTCTTCGCCGGCGATGCGGACCCCGCCCTTGGCCAGGACCGCTGCACCGGAGACCTCGTGGATCTTCTTGGCGGCTTCGACCAGGTCATCTTCGGTGGTGATCTTGATGCCCGAGAGCTGCTCGGCCTCGAAGTGGTTCGGGGTGACAAACGTAGCCAGCGGCAGCAGGGTGGACTTGAGTGCTTCGTCGGTGTCCAGGGCGTGGCCTGGTTCCTGGCCCTTGCAGATCAGCACCGGATCCAGCAGCACGTTGTCCCAGTCCTGGGACTTCAGCGCAGTGGCGACGGTGTTGATGGTTGCCGGCGAGCCCATCATGCCCAGCTTGACCGTGCCGAGCTTGCCCTCGTAGCACGCCTGGATGGCTTCGAGCTGATCGGCGATGACCTGCTGGTCAACTGGAACGAAGCGGTGGTTCCAGGATTCCTTCGGGTCGAAGGAGACGATGCAGGTCAAGGCCACGATGCCGTAGGTTCCCAGTTCCTGGAAGGTCTTCAGGTCGGCCTGGGCGCCAGCGCCGCCAGTGGCTTCGGAACCAGCGATGGTCAGGGTCATTGCCGGAGAGGCGGTGTTTGTATTAGTCATAGTCTCAATTGCGGGTAGTGCGGGTAGGGAATGGGTTTAGTCGTGCTGCCAGAAGCTGAGCATTGTTGCCTTGGACCAGCCTTCTGGAAGCTGCTGGGCATGTTCTGCGGTGGCTACCAGCAGCAGCCAGGGCAGTCCGTGGCCGAACGCGGCCCCAGCGAAGTTTGCCAGCACTGCACGGCGGGCCGTATCGGGATCTGCAGGGGAGAAAAGGTCCGGGTCGGTGAGCAGGCCGTAGTTCTCGCCGTAGCGCATGCGTCCTCGGGCTACCGGGCGGTCGAAGTCGGTCACCTCGACGACGTCATAGTTGTCCATGGGAGCTTCGAAAATCCCGGATGTGTCGGCGAGCTTGACTACCTGCTCGACATCGTCAGGCTTGCCGGCCAGCAGGTGCATGGTCGTGCTTTGCTGCCAGCCTGCCTTGGCGAGTTCTGCAGCGGTGCTGTCGTTGGGCGGGCCCAAGAGGATCAAGCGCTGCGCATCCTTTGGCACTGTCCAGGAAGCATCAGGCCAGTAGCGGAGGATTTCCACGTCCTCACCGTCCTGGTTGACCGAGCGAATCTCATGCTGGTTCGGGAAAGAAGCAATGCGATCACGCAGCGTGGCGTAGTCGTGGGTCCAGCTTGGCAGTGCTCGTGCCATTGCGCTCATAGTGCTGCGCTCTCCTTTGGTTCGCTAGGGATCACCTATTGGCATCTTTGACTTTACGCCTTAACCCGCGGTGATACGGAACTCTGTGTCTGGGTGTTTGCCAGCTAGCGCGATGCGCAGCATTTCAGGAGGCCTTGGGCCTTCGCAGCTGGGCAGGTTTCGCCTCGGCTGCATCGGCGGGTTCTGCTGGTCCGGGATCCATCAGTGCGAGGACATCTTCAAAGAGCGAGCGCACCACGGGCAAACGGCAGAGCACCGCAAACTTCGCGGCAATCGGTGCCATATTCTTCATCAGCAGCCTGGAGCGGCGCTGCTGCGGCGACTGGTCGAAGGCCCACGCGGAGAAGATCTGGCGGGAGACGAGCAGCAGGAACTTCGGCAGATCCCGTCGGATGCCCATTGGCGGCAATGGGCGGGATCCGGCAACGACCTTCTCCCAGAGCTCCAACTCGATGCGCGAGATCTCGTCGTTGCCCACGTCGCGCGAGAGCATCAAGCGCAGGAATGCCGGCCCGAAATCGTGATAACGGGCCAACGCTTCGACGCCCGAATCGAGCACGGCGCGGATATTGGCTTCGAGCGTGTTGCCCTCATTGAGCATTCCCGAGCATTGCTCATACTGCTCCCTGCGCAGGTTGAGCAGCAACTGGGCAACGATGTCCTCTTTGGACTTGAAGTAGTAGTAGGCATGCGACAGGGAGACTCCTGCGTTCGCGGCAATGGCACGCATGCTCGAGGCCTTATACCCATCCTTGGCAAAGCACTCCAAAGCAGTCGCCAAGAGCTTGGCTTGGGTCTGCTGACCTTTTTCGGTGCGGGGTTGCGTTGTCATGGGGCCTTTGAACGGAAAGCGGGTGGCTTCGATTCTAGCAAGTATTTGAACGCGTTCAAAAAAGGAAAAATTTAACGCTCGAGTACGGGAGGGCGGTTACAGCTCTATTTGTTTCCTCGAATTCATAGTCCGAAGAATGGCTAGTGAGATATGAATTTCAGAAAATCCTGATTCTCGAAACATGGTTGGCGGGCAACAGGTGAGAACTTGGCCCCAGCTATGCGTGGGATACTTGTTGCGTAAGTGCTAATACAGCGGGACAGCGCGTAGGCATGCAACCCCACCCTGTTGATTCATGGGTTGGGCTGTGCCATGTGAGCGGTGTTCTGGCGAACCACTTTGACAAGGAAAATTTCATGGGCGATTCCACCGCCGGCAACAATTTGATTCGAACCAAGAACGCGGTATTCGCTTCTTCGGGTTCCCCCTACTTCTCCACGGTGCTCACGTTGATGGGTGCCGTCGTGATTCTTTCGAACATCGGCGCCTCCAAAGGCGTCAGCTTCGGACCGCTCATCACCGATGGCGGCTTCTTCCTCTTCCCTCTGGCCTATATCCTGGGCGACGTCATTTCGGAAGTGTATGGATTGAAGGCAGCCCGCCGTTCGATCCTCGTGACGTTCATCTTGGCCTTCTTCGCGGTGTTCTGCTTCTGGATCATGATCCAGCTGCCGGCAGCCGATTTCTACGACGGGCAGGAAGCGCTTGAACGCACCCTGGGCCCGATCTGGCAGATCGTCGTCGCCTCGGCCTGCGGCTTCCTTGTGGGCCAGTTCGCCAATTCATGGGTGCTGGTCAAGCTCAAGGAACGCTCCGGCGAGCGTGGACTGATTCTCCGATTGATCGGTTCCAGCGGTGTTGGAGAATTCCTGGATACCCTGATCTTCTGCGCCATTGCCGCGCCGGTGATCGGCATCGCCGATGTACCGAGCTTCATCAATTATGTGGTGGTGGGCTTCATCTACAAGACCGCAGTGGAAATCCTGTTCGTTCCGGTGACCTCAATGGTCATCAAATGGTTCAAGAAGCGCGAACCCGGCTACAGCCAAGCGGCTGTCGAAAGCTGATCATCCTGTGGGCATCATCCGTGAGGGCGATGCCCACAGCTGTATCCGGACATTAGAGTCGAGGATATGCAGACAGGTCAAGACGGCACATTCCAGCTGGAAACCAGAGGCCTGGCTATCGGCTATCCCGGCCGGGTAATCTGCGGGCCAATCAACCTGAGGCTGTCTCCGGGCGCTGGCGTGGGAATTATCGGAGCCAATGGCAGCGGAAAGTCGACACTGATCCGCACAATCCTGGGGCATCTCATTCCACTTGAAGGCAGCATCTCGTTCCAAGGCCTTCCCGTGGATGAAAGCTCGGCGCATTTTCGCCGTACCGTCGCCGTCCAGATCACCGATGGCGCATTCTTCGACGAACTTACGGTGCGCGAGCATCTGGAATTGGTCGCTCGCGGGCACGGGCTTCAGGACTGGGGCCAGGCTGTCCAAGCGGAACTCGACTTCTTCGAAATCACTGCCGTTGCCGATCATCTGCCCGGCGAGCTGTCGTCCGGCCAGCGTCGCAAGCTGCTGCTGGCCGCGGCCCTGATCCGGCCGGCAGAATTGCTGATTCTCGACGAACCGGAGCAGCGCCTGGACCTGCGCATCAGGCACAAGCTCTACCATCGGCTCGCCGGGTTGCGTGGCGGCGGAACAGCGCTGCTGGCGGTGACCCACGATCCGCTCATGCTGCGAAGCTGCATGGACCAGACGCTGCTGCTGGACGCCGACGAGGGCGAGCTGCTTGATCCGCACCGAGGGGCGCAGTGGCTTGAACGCTAGTCCAGCCGCCAGCCAAAGCGGTGCCTTCGATCCGCGCGAACTGCTCCGTCGAGCCAGGAAGCGCAGGAACTTCGCCGAGAAATTCGACAGCTTTTCCGATGCCTATGTCTGGGTGCTGGCCGCGCTGATTGCGTTGGCCTACCTCTTCAGTGCGCTCTTCGGCATGCTGTTCGTGCTCCTGGGCGAAGGCGTAGCCCACCAAGAGCTGCCCAGCGCCGTTTGGCGCATGCAGGATCTGTCCTTCGCGCTTTTGGTGCTGTCAGCTTTGGCAATCTTCAGGCTCATGATTTATCTGGGACCGTGCGGGCTCAGCGCGGCCAAGGCCGACTGGTGGCTGCCGCTGCCGGTCAAGCTCTGGGCAATCCGCCGACCAGCGTGGCGCAATGCAATGCTCACTGGGCTCTTCGCAAGCAGCTTCGCAGGCGTGCTGTGGCTGATAGTGATGCTGGGGCTGGCCGGATCGCTCCCGCTGCCAGTCGCCGTCCTGGGGCTCGCCTGCTTTGCGGCGGCCGGGGCAGGGCTTGCCAACGCAGCCACGGCGATCCAGGGGATGAACCGGCAAGCTGCTGCACGACGGATCTGCGATGGGGTGGGCCTCGGACTGCTCACCGCAGTGGCGATGTTGTGGTGGCTCCTGCTGTTCCAGATTCCCTGGGCGCAGGATCTGGTTGGCGCAGTGGCTGCCGCCACCTTGGATCCGGCCGTGTGGCTGTTCACCTTGCTTGTCGTCCTGGCACTGGGCGCGGCGAGCACCTACTGGGCGTATCGCCATGTCGAACGGATTCCGGGCCCGGCCTTGCGCTTGGCCGGAGAGCACCAGCAACTGGCCATGGGGACGTTGATGCAGGGCGACTCGCGGGGCATCACAGCTCCGGCGCAGTCCGCCATCAGCCGCAGGCGGACCCTGGGCAGCAAGCTCACCGCCGCATTGCCCGTGGCCTGGCGCATCCTCTGCCTGCGTTTGCTGCGGACAGGCCGCTGGTTTCCGGTAGCAGGATTCCTGCTCCTTGCTTTTTCGCTGGCCTCCACTGTCCAGCGGATTGCCAATCCGCTGAGTGCAGCGGCTTTCTACCTGGTGCTCTGCCTGATTCTGGTCTTCAGCATTTCCACGACCATTGCGCCGTTGGTCTCCCGGCAACAGCTAACCCAGTCACTTGGGATATCGGAAGCGGCTCTGGTGCGGTCCGCAACGGTGTACGCGATGCTCTTCTCGGCCATCAGCCTGCTGCTGTTGACCGGCGGGCTGGGACTGCTTGGCATGATCCAGCTGGAGCGCATCTGGCTCTGGAATGCAGCAATCGTGGTTGCCGCGTTGGGATGCGCTGCTGCCAGCATTGCGCATGCAAGGAGAGCAGAACGCGATTGGTCCGCCGTACTCGGGGGAGCGACCAATGACGCGGCCATGGCCGCACACCTCTTCATGGAAACCGCCACCTTCATTCGGGCGGCCGCCACGTTCTCGCCAATCTTCTGCCTGGTGCTCAGCCCGGCTGCTCCCATTCCTCCATTGCTATGGGTTGCCGCGATGCTCTTTGGCTCAAATGCGCTGCTACACATTGCGGGCAGGAAGCTGGAGGCGTAACTAGTCTTGTAATGTGAACGATCTGATTTCCATCTATAACCCCGATGAGCTTTCCATAGATTTGCTCTACTCAATACTTGAACTGCGGGCCGAGGTCTTCATTGTCGAGCAGCGCTCGTGCTATCCGGACATTGACGGCCGCGATCTGGATGCCGGCACGGTGCACCTGGTGGCTGCCGAGGATGGAAAAGTGCTGAGCACGATTCGAATCATGGACATCGACAGCGGCACTCCGCGCATTGGACGCGTTGCGACAGCAGCGGAAGCCCGAGGCCGCGGCATTGCCGGGGAACTCATGCAACGTGCCGTGGAGCTGTGCGCCCCGGACGCGCAGATCCAGCTCAGCGCCCAGACCCAGCTGGAGGGCTGGTATGGCAAGTTCGGCTTCCAGCGTTCCGGCGAAGACTATGACGACGACGGGATCATGCATTTGCCGATGATGCGCGCAGGACAGGGCATTCCAGCCTAGAAAAGACCAAGGCATCGGTTCGCCACGCAGTGCGTGGCGAACCGATGCCTCGGCTGTTCTTGCAATCCTTGCCTACTGGGTAACTGGCTGGCCCTGCGGATCAGGCTTGCCAGCGTAGTAGCTGGAGAGCACCTTTTCCTTCAGCTCGAAGAACGTGCCGTCTTCGATGGCCTGGCGCGCGGACTCCACCAGCGAAACAGTGAACTGCTCATTGTGGATGGAAATCAACGTGTGGCTGAGCAGTTCCTTGGCCTTGTACAGGTGGTGGATGTAGGCACGCGTGAAGTTCTTGCAGGCGTAGCACTCGCAGCCTTCCACCAGTGGGGTGAAGTCGCGCTTGTAGCGTGCACCTGAAAGGTTGAAGCGGCCCCAGGGGGTATAGAACGCCGAGTTGCGGGCCACGCGGGTGGGCGAGACGCAGTCAAAGGTGTCAGCGCCGTTCTCAATGGCGGTGAAGATGTCATCCGGCTCGGAAATGCCCAGCAGGTGGCGTGGCTTGTTCTCGGGCAGTTCTTCGGCGCACCAGCCGACGATGGTTCCCAGGTTCTCCTTTTCCAAGGCGCCGCCGATGCCGAAGCCGTCGAAGGCCATGGCTCCCAGATCCTGGCAGGCCTTGCGGCGCAGGTCTTCGTACTGGGCGCCCTGGATGACTCCGAACAGCGCCTGGTAATCCTTGCCCGCCCGGGAATCTGTCAGGGCGAAGTGCTCGGCAATGCAGCGCTCGGCCCAGCGCCGGGTGCGCTCCAGGGACTCGACCTGGTAGCCGCGGGAATTCTGCAGGGTGGTCAGCTCGTCGAAGGCGAACATGATGTCCGCGCCGATCTGGTGCTGCACGCCCATGGAGATCTCAGGGGAGAAGCGGTGCTTGGTGCCGTCGAGGTGGGACTTGAACCAGACGCCGTCCTCATCCACATTGGCCAGGCGTTCCTTGCCCGGAGCCACAGCATCATCCGGACCCGACTGGTCGACTGACTTCATGTCGATGACCTTCTTGAAGCCCGAACCCAGGCTCATGACCTGGAATCCGCCCGAATCGGTGAAGGTTGGACCTTCCCAGCCCATGAACTTGCCCAGGCCGCCGGCCTCATCGAGGATGTCCGCCCCCGGCTGCAGGTACAGGTGGTAGGCATTGGACAGCACTGCCTGCGCGCCAAGCTCCTCGACCTGAACGGGGGTGACCGCCTTGACGGTGGCTTTGGTGCCTACGGCAATGAACGCTGGCGTCTTGATTTCGCCGTGCGGGGTACGGATCACGCCGGTACGCCCGAGCATCGGGGAACCGTCTTCAGCGGTCAGCCGGGTTCCGACTTCAAAGCCGAATTCGTTCTGGCGGGCATGCGGGGCACTGGGGTCAAAGTTCTTTTCGGGCACGTAACAAGTTTGCCGTATTAATCGCGCGGTGAGGAAAACGACAGGGTCAATGTGCGCCAAAACCTAACGTGTCACAAGGCAAAGCGCGAATAATGGGGCATACGTGTTGTGTCCAACGCGACGGAAGGAAGATGTGGCCCTGCAGAATCTGAAGGAGTCCGCCAAGACGCTGGTGACGCTGGGGCCTGCCCGCAAAGACCACTGGATCGGCTTGCGCACTGGCGTAGGTGTTTTTGCGCCACTGCTTGCCCTTTTCGCGATTGACCGGCTGGACCTGGTGGTCTTTGCCGTTTTCGGTGCCTTCACCGGCGTGTATGGGCGCGTGGATGGCTACTGGAACCGCTTGCGGATGCAGGTCCGTTCCGGTGCCTTGTTCTTCGCGGTGATTGCCTTGGCGCTGGCCGCTTCCCACTGGTGGATCGACCATTCGGACCCCGGGATCAAGCAGTGGCAAGTCGTTGGCGCGACGACCCTCGTTGCCGGTGCCTGTTCGGTGCTGGTCGGTTTCATGCGGTTGCGGCCTGGCGGTTCGCTGTTCCACATCTTCGCCTTTGCGGCGATTGCCTCGATTCCTGGGCCCGTGCCCTTTGGCGAGGCCCTGCTCGTGGCGGGCTTGACGATCTTGCTGTCGATAGCCATCGGCGCTGCCGGGGCGCTCGGGCAGTGGACCAGCCTGTGGAAGCGCACCCCGTTGCCGCCGCTGTCGGATAACGTCCGCAAAGCCATCTGGTGGGAAGGGCTGTTCTATATCCTGACGGCCGGCGTCGCCGGTGCCCTGGCCAATACCTTGGGCAACAACCTGGAAGCCGGGCACAACTACTGGGCTATGGTGGCGGCGGTGGTTCCCCTGGTTGGGCACACCACTAGCCTGCGCATCCGGCGCGGCATGCACCGTATGCTCGGCACCTTGGTGGGGGTGATCCTGATGGCGATCTTGATCTTCCTGAATCCGCAGGTGTGGATCCTGCTTGCCTTCATCGGCTTCTGCCAGTTCATGGCCGAGCTGCTGGTCATGCGCAACTACTTCTTGGCGCAGGTCTTCATTACCCCGATGGCACTGGTAGGCGTCTCGCTGGCCACAGGCCTGAGCGGCTCGGTGATGTACGACCGCGTGGTCGAAACACTGATCGGCTGCATCGTGGGCATGCTCGGCGTGCTCTTGGGAAGCTGGGTCGGATCGATCGTCAAGCGTCGTCAGGGAATCATCCCCAAGGGCGGAAAGCAGAACTAGATATTCACTCCGACGTGGGCTAATGCCTGACGGAGAATGTTTTCACGGCCGCCCGCGAACTCGCCCTGGATATCCGAGCTGAGCGCTTCGGTTGGCGAAAGCCAGGTCAGTTCCAAGGCGTCGGAGCGCGGGCTGGTCTCGCCGCGGACCGGCACGATGTAGCACATGGACACTGCGTGCTGGCGATCATCGGTCAGGCCGGTTTCGCTCGGTGCCGGGAAGTACTCGGCAACGGTGAAGGGCACCGGTGATGCCGGAAGCTGCGGCAGCACCATGGTGCCCAGATCCTTTTCGATGTGGCGGATCAACGCTGCGCGAATGGTCTCGCGGTACATCACCCGGCCCGAAACGAAGGTGCGCAGCATGCGGCCGTCGTCATCGCCGGTCAGCAGCAGGCCCACCTCGTTGACGTAGCCCAGCGGATCCAGGCGCACGGGAATGGCCTCGACATAGAGCATCGGCAGGCGCTGGCGTGCCTCGTAGAGGTCTTCTTCGGAGAGCCATCCAGGGTATGGGTCAGGAGTGCGCACATTCATGGTTCTATCTTGGTACACAAACCCCCGACATTCCATGAAGCTGGATCTGTGTTGCCGAACTCACTGATGCAGATTTCCCGCAACCCTAGTGCGCCGCAATCCCAGGCGATAAAATCGGTAGAGCTATTTGAATTTCTAGCCCGGCGAACAGCTGCAGGCATCAAATGGCATTTCCTTTTTCCGAATCCTCGTGGAAGCAGATTCCTGCCGTGACGAACGCTCCAGAACGACTGAGCAAACAGAATTTCACCACGATTGCGGTGCTGATTGTTTCCAGCTTCGTGGTCATCCTGAACGAAACCATCATGAATGTGGCCCTGCCTGTGCTGATGGTTGAATTCAATGTCACCGCTGACGCAATTCAGTGGCTGTCAACCATCTTCATGCTGACCATGGCCGTGGTCATTCCAATGACCGGCTTCTTGCTGCAGCGGATGAGCATACGTAATGTCTTCGTCTTGGCTATGGGCCTGTTCACACTCGGCACCCTGCTGGCTGCCGCTGCCCCGGGCCTGGGCATCCTGCTGCTGGCCCGCGTCATCCAGGCCAGCGGTACCGCCATCATGATGCCGCTGCTGATGACCACCATTTTGCATCTGGTCCCGGCCGAGCGCCGTGGCGTGCTGATGGGCAACGTCTCCATCGTGATCTCCGTAGCTCCGGCCATCGGCCCGACGCTCTCCGGCCTGATCCTGCAGTTCCTCTCGTGGCGGTTCATGTTCATCGTGATCATCCCGATCGCCGTAGCGGCACTGCTGATTGGTACTCCGCGACTTTCCAAGGACGTCGACGGTGCCTCGACTCCGCTGTCCGTTCCTTCCTTGATCCTGGCGATCCCGGGATTCGGCGGACTGGTCTACGGACTGAGCGGCCTCTCGGCAGGGGTCACCCCGCTGAACCTGGGCATCCTGGTCGGAGCGGTCCTGTGCCTGGTCGCCTTCGTCTTCCTGCAGCTGAACCTGCAGAAGGAGGACAAGGCGCTGCTGGATTTGCGTCCGCTGAATTACAAGGATTTCACCCTTTCGCTGGTGCTGATGATGTTCTCGATGATTTCGCTGTTCGGCGTGATTATCCTGCTGCCGATGTTCTTCACCAGCGTGCTGGGCATTGAGACCCTGACCACCGGCCTGATCATGCTTCCGGGCGGCCTGCTGATGGGCATCCTGGCACCGATGGTCGGCAAGCTCTACGACAAGGTCGGCGCCCGTCCGCTGATCGTTCCCGGCGCCGTGGTGCTGCTGGTATCCCTGCTTGGGTACGCCATGATCCTGAACGCGAATACCCCGATTTGGCTGCTGGTTGTCATGCACCTGGTGATGAGCTTGGGCCTGGCCTTCATCTTCACCCCGGCGTTCACCACTGCGCTGAACCCGTTGCCGCACAGCCTGCACTCGCATGGTTCGGCCCTGCTGTCCACCTTGCAGCAGTTGGCTGGCGCCATGGGCACCGCGCTGCTCGTTGGCGTTGTCGCCGCGGCCACCGCCTCGAAGATCGCGGACGGCGTCGACCCGCTAACCGCTTCGGTTGAAGGCTTCCAGCCTGGCTTCCTGGTTGGTGCCGCTTGCAGCGTGGGCATCGTGGTCATCGGCTTCCTGCTCGGCGGGAAGAACAAGTCCGTTGCCGCTGAAGCCGAACCTGCAAAGGTTCCGAGCCACTAGGCATCAGAAGCGTGCGAGAGCCGCTGGATCCCATCAAGGGATCCAGCGGTTTTTCCATGCCTGCTGGCAAGCTTCTTCGCCTGGACGCAACTGGCCAGTAATGTAGATCACAGGTTCACTGTCTACGAAGGAGCAAGCATGCAGTTGCAGGATTCAGTCGCACTCGTCACCGGAGGCCTGTCGGGATTGGGGCGCGCCACGGCGCACATGCTGGCCGACCGGGCCAAGCACGTGGTGGTGCTCGACCTGCCGCGCGAGGATGGCGATGAAATCGCGGCTGAGATCGGGACGAATGTCCGTTTCGTGCCGGCCGATGTCACCGACGCGCAGCAGGTGGCCACCGGCATCGAACGTGCCAAGGAACTGGGCACCCTGCGCGTGCTGGTCAATTGCGCCGGCGTTGCGACACCTGGCAAGGTGCTGGGCCGTGACGGGGTGCTGCCGCTGGAACGCTTCGCCAAGGTGCTGGACATCAATGTCAACGGCACCTTCAACGTGATCCGCCTGGCCGCAGAAGCGATGGCGCATAGCGAAGCGCTAAACGACGAGCAGGGAACCACCGAACGCGGCGTCATCATCAACACCGCTTCGGTGGCCGCCTTTGACGGCCAGATCGGACAGCCCGCCTACGCGGCATCCAAGGGAGCCGTGGCCGCGATGACCCTTCCCCTGGCTCGCGAGCTGGCGAGCCACCAGATCCGCGTCATGACCATCGCCCCGGGCATTTTCCATACGCCGATGATGGCAGGATTGCCGCAGGCAGCCCAGGACTCGCTCGGTGCCCAGGTGCCGCATCCATCGCGCCTGGGACGTCCGGAAGAATACGCGGCCTTGGTGGAGCATATCGTGGCCAATCCGATGCTCAACGGCGAAACCATTCGCCTTGATGGCGCCATCCGCATGGCACCGCGTTAAGCATTTGTGGCGGGCGTGGCAGAACCTAGAATTCTACGGTTTTGCCGCGCTGCGCACGGTGCTCGGCATGGCTGATTTGGAACCGGCGGTTCTCGGCCATCAGGAACACCAGCAGGGCCATGAAGATCCAGATCGCGCAGACCCACAGCGGCGCTGAATCATTGAGCCAGCCCTGGATGGCGGCAGCAATCATGCAGATTCCGTAGCCGCTGGCCAGGGCATGGCGGCCGCGCTCTGAATGGGCGAAAGCGCCGGCGGCCACCGAGATTCCGGCCGTTATCAGGGCGGCCTGGATTCCGTGCTCGCCGTCATGCCATCCGACCGCGGCAAACCACAGCTGCAGGGCGTAAACCGTGCTCGCACCTGCAAAGAAGCTGATCGGGGCGTCGGTGGCCCAACGCTCTAAGCGGTTGCGCGCAGTATTCTTGTTCAGCTGCAGTACTCCGTACAGGGAGAGCAGCGAAGCGATGGTCGCTAGGATGGCAGCGCCGACGGGCATGAAGCCGGACGCCAGGGTGACGGCGCACGCCATCAACGCTGTTGCCGGGATCGAGTAGATGGAAATGATCCGCTGGCGCCGGGCCGACAGCTGGTCGCTGCGCAGCGAGAACGCTGCGCTGAGGACCAGCGCGATGGCAAGTGCCGGCCACAGCACCGAGTGCACCAGGCTGGTATCCAGCAAGCTGGCTTGGGCTCGTCCATGCAATCCGGAAGACAACGCCAACGTGGTCAGCAACAGCAGCAGGCCCGAAGCGCCCAGCAGATATCCGCGTATCTTGTCGAAGGGCTCCACCACAGGGTTGGGGCGATGATCCGGTGGTGCATAGGGCAACTCGAAGGAGGTCCGTTCGCTGGCCGATGCCATGGCGGAACGGGCCGAGGCCACGAGGGAATCAAGTTGCGGGGTCGACTCGTGTTCGGCCATCTTGCCTTCATCCTTATGTGTCACGGGCTATTGGGCACCAGCTTAGGTCAATTCCTCCCACATGAGAAGGGGTTATTGAGCTGAAGGGGCTTCCGTCAGCCGTTGTTCACTGCTGAAGCTGCGTTCGGCGCCGGTCAATGGATCGGTGAAGGAAATCGTGTGCGCCAGCAGCTGCAGTGGGCGCCGGTAGTCATCAGGAGCCAGATCCCACAGCCGTGGATAGAACGCATCATTGATGATGCCCAGACCCAGGGAAGCCAAGTGGATCCGCAGCTGATGGGTCTTGCCTGAATGCGGTTCCAGATCCATCAAGGCAACCTCGGCCCCGGAATGGAAACCATGGCTGGTTCCAATGGTCTCGACGTTGATCAGGGTCTGCGCGTTCGGCTCGCCTTCTTCCACAATTGAACGCAGCTGGCCCTTGACCTTGGACATCCGGTTCTCGAAGACAAGCGGCATGCGCTGCAGCAGATCACGCAGTTCTGTTTCGGTTTTGACCTGCGAATGCCCGCCGTTGGGTTGCAGCACCCGTCCGGTTTCCAGGCCATCACCGGGTTGCAGGGCGACGACCGCCTTGTAGCGCTTGGCAATCTCCCGGCGCTCGAAAAGCATCTGGTAGGCGCCCCGGGTCTGCGGATTCACCGCGAAAAGGATGACGCCGGCGGTGGCGCGGTCCAGCCGGTGCATCGGCACCAGGTCGTCGATGCCGGTCTGGTTGCGCAAGCGCACCAGCGCGGATTCCTGGATGAAGCGTCCACCGGGTGTGGTGGGGAGGAAGTGCGGCTTGTCCACGACCAGCAGGTGCTCGTCCTGGTGCAGGATTCTGGTCTCGAATGGGATCGGGGTTTCTTCCGGCAAGGAGCGGTAGTACCAAATGAATTCATGCTCGCCCAGGGGAGTCTGGCGGGTGAGCGGAGTGCCGCCCAGGCCAACGATCTGCTGCTCATCGAAGCGGCGCAGAATGCCCTCGGGATCGACATGGCCAAAGCGTTCGAGCAGATAATCGGCGACAGTTGCCCATGAACCGGTCCGCGGGAGTCGAAGCCGAGTTGCATTGACGCCGTTGCGAACGGGAAGCGGGGATTCCATAGCCATATCGGCTATTCTCCCATCTTTGCCGGGAGCACGCTGATCCGCGGCCTCAGCTGCGCGGTGCCGGCTGGCAGGACGGGCAAACGTAGCAGTCGCGTTCCAGCCCTGCGTCGTCGGCGGCGATCTTCAATACCTGGATTGTGGTGCCGCAGCGAGGGCAGGGCTTGCCGGCACGCCCATACACCCAATAGGGTTCGCGGGTGCGCGCCAGGCCGGTGGTGACCCGGCGCGGACGGTCCTTGTTGACCTCCAGCAGGCGCCGGGACATCTCGATGGCCCTTTCCAGGCCCACTACCTGCCCCACCGGCGTCAGCGGATGCAGCCGGGTGAGGAACAGGACCTCGCTGCGGTAGATGTTGCCGACTCCGGCCATCAGCCGCTGATCCAGCAGCGCCTCGCCGATCCCGCGCTGCGGCTGGGCGCGGAAGTTCGCCGCCGCCTGCTGCGCATCCCAATCCGCGCCGAGCAGGTCCGGACCCAGATGGCCTACCAGTTTCTGCTCATCGGCCGTGGGCACGAGCTTGACCTGGGCGATGTCGAAGCCGACCGCGGTGATCTCGGCGAAGTGCAGCACCACCCGGGCGGTGTGCGCGGCGCGCTTGAAGCGTTCGCCAGCGCCGTAGAGATCCCAGCGGCCCTCCATCAGCAGGTGCGAATGCAGGGTCAGGGGAGGATGGTTGAAGGCAGGGTCTGGGTCCGTGGGCGGATGCAGGCGCACCAGCAGGTGCTTGCCGCGCGGGACCACTTCGGACACCATGTACCCGGCCAGGTCCACGGTGGACAGCGACGGAACCCGGAAGTCCGAGCGAACGATGGTTTTTCCGGCCAGCGCGCGATGCAGCCGCGCGGTGGCCCGGTAAACGGAATCTCCTTCTGGCATGCGTCCTCCCTCGAATCGATCCAGGAACCCATCGTACGGTGCAGCCGTAACGAAGCGCAGTTCGTCGCGGCCGTGGCCTACGCTGGGCGCATGACAGTGCAGCAAAAGAGCAGATCGATCCAACCGAACCGACCATCTATGCCGAGAATCTGGCAGTCGGGGACATAGTCGATTTGGGCTCGTGCAAGATGACCGAAGAGGATCTGCACGAGTTCGCCATGCAGTGGGATCCGCAGCGGTTCCACACCGACGAGGAATTTGCGCAGCAGGGTCACTTCGGCGGCATCATCGCCAGCGGCATCCACTCGTTGGCGATCCTTCCAGCGCCTTGCCGTGCTGGGAGCCTACCGGCACTGGTGGGTAGTGGCCGGCAGGGCGATGGAGAACATCCAGTTCCATGCTCCGGTGCGGCCCGGCATGGAACTGCACGGGCAGATGGAAATCACTGATATCCAGTTCAAGCGCGAGGACCGCGCCCTGGTCACGCTTCAGGGCACGCTCAGCTGCGACGGGCAGGTGCTCTTCGAGATCACCAATACCGCCTGGATCTGGGGCAGGGCGCGCAAGTAGTTCCCGCGGCTGCTCCCGCTGCGGCCTAGCGCCGGAAGCGGATCCCCTGCGGGGTGGAATAGAATCCGGCCGCCAGCAGCGCGTGGGCGAGGGGGTGCTCAAGGACCGGGTCGCCGTTGACCGTGGCGATGGCCAGCTTGTCCACCGTCGCGGTGCGCAGCACTGCCACCAAGTTACCTGCCAGCAGCCGCCATGCCTCATCGCTTGGCTCGCCGAAAGCGAGCACGGTGCGCCCGCCGCGTTCCAGGTAGAGCGCCAGTTCTCCGTCCAGCAGACCCACGATCGCCCCGGCCTTGCGCCCCGGGCGATGCCCGGTCTGCGTGGCCGGCCACGGCAGGGCCGCGCCGTAGGGGTTGGCCGGGTCGGTTGAGGCGAGCACCACAGCCTGCGGCTGGCGCTGCGGGTCATCGGGCAGGGTGAAGGTGCGTAGCCGGTCGATGGTGTTGGCGGTGGAGAACTGCGCGGCACCGAGCTTCTCGATGAAGTAGCCGCGGCGGGCATGGCCCGCTTCTTCCAGCTTGGACAGCACCCGGTAGAGCTGGCCGAATCCGCCGGGCACGGATTCGGCGGCCACCGAACCGCGGGTAAGCACCCCGTAGCGTTCAAGCATGATTTCCGCGGTGGCATGCGCTGCGATGGTCGGGTCCAGTGACGGGGCGGGCAGCAGCGACCAGCGGGCCGAACCGCGGGTGTTGCGTGCCAGCGGTCCGGCCGCCTGTTCCCGGGCCAGCCGGGTAAGCCCGGAGAGCCGGTTCAGCCGGGCGGCACGGGCGCGCGGTGCCGGCTTGGCGATCTTGTGCGCGGTGGTGCCTCCGGCCAGGTAGCCGCGTACCGGGGCGAGGGTATCGGGGGAGATGAACCCCGCCCAGAACAGCTGCCAGCAGGCCTCGGTGAGCTCCTGCTCGGTGGGCGGCAGCCCTTCGTCCGGGTGTAGCCGGGCGGCGAGTTCCTGCACGAAATAGGCGCCGGTGGCGTCGAAGGAATCGAGCATCCGGCGGGCCAGCGAATCCAGCTGGGACGTGTCAGGGGCAGGCAGGCTCAGCGAGGCGAACTCGGCGGTGTGCAGCGAAAGCCAGCCGTCCTTGCCGCCGGCGGCTCCGGCACCGCAGATCAGCACGTCGCCGCTGCTGGTCAGCTCGTCAAGCCACGACGCCTGGTAGCCGTGCAGCCTGGCGGGCAGGATGAACGACTCCAGCGCCGAGGCGGGAACTTCAACCCCCGCCAGCTGGGTGAGCACCTCGTAGAGCCCGTCGCTGCCTTCCAGCCGGGAGCCCACCTGCTGCCAGGCGGGCAGGAACCGTCCGAAGGCGGGCTGGTCCACCGGCTCCACCTCGGCGCGCAGCGCGGCCAGCGAACGGGTGCGGATGGTGCGCAGCACCGAGACCTCGCAGTATTCATCGCCACTGATTCCAAACGGGATCAGCTCCACCGGACGGAACGCGCCCAGCGACAGGCGGCCGGCGGCCACCAGCTGGTCGAGCACCGGGCGCAGCACCGCGACGCCCAGGCCGAGTGCGGCGGACAGCTCAGAGAGCGTGAACGGGGCGTGGGTGCGGGCGAAGCGGGACACCAGGTCCTCAATTGGCTGGGCCGCCGGTTCGAGGAAGGCGGTGGGGATGCCGGTGGGCAGCGGGGTACCCAGGGCATCGCGCAGCTTGCCCGCGTCCTCGATGGCCGCATAGGCCAGTTGCCCGGCGACCCGCAGGGTGAAGGCGCGGCGGGTGGCCACGAGGGATTCGGCATGGGCCCGGGCGGTCTCGGCATCAAGGGCTTCCTGCTCATCGTCCGGGGAGCGCAGGCGCTGCGCCAATTGCTCTGCACTCAGCGGGCCGAGCAGGCGCAGCAGGTCGGCGGCGCCTTCCATCCCGGATAGCCGGCGGTTGGGCGCCAGGTGCTGCAGCTGCTGTTCGAGGGCGGCGATGACCTGCGGGTCGAGGATTTCGCGCACGTCGTTGCGTCCCAGCAGCTCGCCGAGCAGCACCGGGTCCAGGCTCAGCGCGGCGGCCCGGCGTTCGGCCAGCGGGGCGTCGGTCTCATAGAGGAACTGGGCCACGTAGCCGAAGAGCAACGATTGGGCGAAGGGCGAGGGAAGCTCGGTGGTGACTTCCACCAGCCGGATGGCGCGGGAAGAGACCTGTCCCAGGATCTCGGTCAGGGCCGGCAGGTCGTAGACGTCGTTCAGGCACTCGCGTACGGTCTCCAGGATGATCGGGAAATCCGGGTAGTTGCGGGCCACGTCCAGCAGCTGGCTGGCCCGCTGGCGCTGCTGCCACAGCGGGGTGCGCTTGGTCGGGTTGATCCGGGGCAGCAGCAGGGCGCGGGCCGCGCATTCGCGGAATCGCGCGGCGAACAGCGCCGAGTTGGCCACCTGGCTGGTGACCACATCCACGATCTCATCGGCCTCGAAGGCGAAGAGCTCGGCACCCGGCGGCTCATCATCCATGGCCGGGATGCGCAGCACGATACCGTCATCCGCGGCCATCGCAGAGGCGTCCAGGCCCCAGCGTTCGCGCACGCGCGCCCCGATGGCCAGCGCCCACGGGGCGTGCACCGCCAGGCCGAAGGGCGAATGCAGGATGACCCGCCAGTCGCCCAGCTCATCGTGGAAGCGTTCCACTACGAAGGTCTGGTGGTTGGGCACCTGCCCGGTGGCCTGTCGCTGCTCGCCCAGGTAGTTCAGCAGGTTCTCGGCCGCGAAGGGATCCAGCCCGTGCTCGCGCAGCGCGGCGGCGGATTCGCTGCGCTCGCCGGCCAGCAGCCCGGTAGTGAATTCGCCCAGCGCCGCTCCGAGTTCCACCGGGCGGCCCAGACCGTCGCCGTGCCAGAAGGGCAGCTTGCCGGGCTGGCCGAAGGCCGGGGTGACCAGCACCCTGTCGTGGGTGATGTCCTCGATGCGCCAGCTGGTGGCGCCCAGCGCGAACACGTCGCCCACGCGGGACTCGTAGACCATTTCCTCGTCGAGCTCGCCCACCCGCTTGGGGGCCTTGTCATCCTCGGATCCCGCAAGGAAGACGCCGAACAGTCCGCGGTCCGGGATGGTGCCACCGGAAATCACCGCGAGGCGCTGGGCGCCGGGGCGGGCGCTGAGCACTCCGGCATCGCGGTCCCAGATCAGCCGCGGCTTGAGGGTGGCGAACTCGTCCGACGGGTATTTGCCCGCCATCATGTCCAAGGTCGCCAGGTACACGCTGCGCGGCAGCTGCTGGTAGGGCGCGGCCCTGCGCACGGTGTCGTACCAGGCTTCGACCTCAAGGTCCTCCATGGCCACCGCGGCCAGGGTCTGCTGGGCGAGGACGTCGAGCGGGTTGGCCGGGATGACCATTTTCTCGATCTTGCCTTCGCGCATGCGGGTGACCACCAGTGCGGTAGAGAGCAGGTCCGCGCGGTGCTTGGGGAAGAAGATGCCCTGGGAGACCGAGCCGACCTGATGACCGGCACGGCCCACGCGCTGCAGCCCGGAAGAGACCGAATTGGGTGATTCGACCTGGATCACCAGATCCACCAGGCCCATGTCGATGCCCAGTTCCAGCGAGCTGGTGGCCACCACGGCGCGCAGCTTGCCCAGCTTCAGGTCTTCTTCGATTTGGGCGCGGGCATCCTTGGAGACCGAGCCGTGGTGGGCCCGGGCCAGCAGGGGTGCCTCTGGGTTAGAGGCGGCGGTGGACCCGGCCTGGGCCATCAGCACTGCCGGGGTGGACGTGGAAGTATCCGCGGTGCTGAACCCCTCGCGTTCGGCATAGATCTCGTTCAGCCGCCCGGTCAGGCGTTCGGCCAAACGCCGGGAGTTGGCGAAGATGATCGTGGAGCGGTTCTCCAGCACCAGATCCACCAGCTGGTTTTCAACGTGCGGCCAGATGCTGGCCGAGGCCGCCGGTGAGGAACCGGGTCCCAGGTCGTGGGCGCCGGCCGCCGACGGCAAGTCGGTCATGTCCTCGACCGGGACCCGCACCGCGAGCTCCCACTTCTTGGTGGATTTCGGGCGCACAATATTTACTAGTGCCGAGCCTGCCAGGAACCGGGCGACTTCTTCGGGCGGTTCCACCGTGGCCGAGAGCCCGATGCGCTGGGCCGGGGCAGCAAGCATCGCGTCGAGCCGCTCCAGGGACAGGGCCAGGTGGGTGCCGCGCTTGGTATTGGCGATGGCGTGGACCTCGTCGATGATGACGGTATGCACCTGGTCCAAGGTTTTGCGGGCCTGGCTGGTGAGCATCAGGTACAGCGACTCGGGCGTGGTGATCAGGATGTCGGGTGGGTCCTTGAGCAGTTTGCGCCGGTCATTGGCCGGGGTGTCTCCGGAACGTACGCCCACGGTGACCGATGGCTGGGAGAGCCCCATTTCGTGTGCGGTGGAGCGGATGCCGGCCAGCGGGGAGCGCAGGTTGCGCTCCACGTCCACGCCCAGGGCTTTCAGCGGGGAGATATAGAGGACTTTGGTTCCGGTGCCTGCCGGGTGGTCCGCATCGGATTCCATTCCGGGCAGCGCTGGCGCGTCGAGTTCCGCATGATGCAGCCGGTCCAGGGCCCAGAGGAACGCGGCCAGGGTCTTGCCTGACCCGGTGGGGGCGATGACCAGGGTGTGCTTCCCGTCGGAGATGGATTCCCAGGCGCCGCTCTGCGCCGCTGTGGGCGCTGAGAACACGTCGGTGAACCACTTGCGGGTGGCCACACCAAACCGGGAAAGCACATCACTCATGGAATCGATACTACGTTCTGGACTCGACAGTTCGGGAACAGGAACCGCCCAAACTGAAGCGGTGGCCAAGTAGAACCCTGCTCAGGCATTCACATGAATCCGCCATGCCAATGGTTGTTGGAATAAGCGTTGGCATGAGTAATGCTTGCCATCGATTAGCGAAGCCAAAGCTATGTTGCGGGGTGCTGTGGTGCCGTTTCACATGCTCAGCTCGCGAGAATTCTTATCCTTCGGTAATTTCACGAAGGGCGGCGACGTGGCCAACGTATGCTCTGCGGCCTGCCTTCGTCTGCGAAACGCGCACGTGGCTGCGGCCCAGCTTGGTGAACCGCTCGATGCCGACATATTCGGCATCGGCGAGCTGCTTGAGGTGCTTGCTCAGAACCGAGTCGGCGATATCGAGGAGACCGCGAAGGTGTGCGAATTCAGCCCACTGAACCGGAGCCAGGCTGGCACAGATGCGCAGCCGCAATGGAGCGTGGATTAATTCGTCGAACCGGGCGTCGCTAGACGACTTGGTCATTGCCGTCCTCCAGGCGCGCCATGTTGTAGGCAGCTTGCATCTTGGCCACCAAGAACATGCAGGTTATAAAGGTGACAAGAATCTTCGCCACAACTTCCTCTACCTGTGCCGCTTCCCAAAACCTCAGGCAATTGACCAGCAGGATGCCGAGGAAGAAATATCCTGCATAGGCGCCCGCCAGCAGGCTCGGGGTATCGGCCAATGTCCGTGGCTTTGCGCGACGGCGCCGGGCCAGCACGTACCAAAGGATCAACGGTATATACAGCAGTGCTGTCCAAAAAGCCTGGGGCGGGTAAGCCTGGAACAACGTGAGGACTACGGCCGAGACTGCGACCAAGGTGGTGGTGAAGCCGCGAGGACTCCCGGAAGTCTGGACCATCTGCTGTGAGTCCTGCTCGGCAGATTGCAGCAGCTTGGCCGCGTGCTGTCCGTCCATGAAATCGCCTGATGAAGCCATGAATTACTCACTTTCCGTCACGGAAAGTCTCGTCTTTCCATGTCAGAAAATCAAGGGATTGGCTTAAATGTGGTGGTACTTGCCGCCGGCCAGGATGTCCTGCGCCCGGTAGAGCTGCTCGGTGAGGATCAAGCGCACCAGCTGGTGCGGAAAGACCAGCTTGGACAGCGACCAGATGAAGTTGGCGCGGGCATGCACAGTGGGGTCCACGCCGTAGGCGCCGCCGATGATGATCACCACATTGCGCGAGGAATCGATCGGTGTGCGCAGGGTGTCGGCCAGCGCGGGGGAGTCCACGTTCTTCCCTCGTTCATCGAGCAGCACGACGAAGTCGCGGTCATCGATCTTGGCTAGGATGCGTCCGGATTCCTCGCTGCGGGCAGCGTCGTTCTCGCGCGAGGAGTGGCTCAGCAGCTGCCAGGAAAGGTCGAAGGGCTTCTTCAGCCGCTTCTCGTAGCGGGAAATTCCCTCGTCCACCCAGGATTCGTGTTTCTTGCCAACTGCCAGGACCTTGATCGTCATGCTTCCATTGTTCCGCATCCAGCGGGTTCAGCGCTTCGCTTCCACCCCGATACGATGGAAGCCATGAGATCCTCTTGGTATTTCCGGCACGGCCAGCGTCCTGGCGGCGCACAGGTGCTGTGGATCATTTTCGGGCTGGTCGTCGCCATGTTCTACTTCACCCGCAGGGTGCTGGTGTCCCTGCATGCGGGCGGATGGGCCAAGGACCTGGACGCCCCGGCATACCAATTGGCGCTGGAGCACCAGTCGCCGTTCCTGTTCGCGGTCTCCGACTTCCTGTACTTCTGGGGATCCACCCCGGGAATGACCATGATCATGCTGGTGATCACCGGGCTGCTGTGCTGGAAAACGCGCAGCGCGTGGCCGCTGGCGGCCGTCGCGTTCACGGCATTGGTCTCGGTGCTGCTGACTGTTATTCTCAAGGCCAACCTCCAGGTGCCGCGTCCCCAGGGCATCCCCGGGGGACCTGCGCCGCCCGAAACCTTTTCATTCCCCAGCGGGCACACGCTGAACTCGGCGGCGCTGATCGGTATCGCCAGCTACCTGGCGATCATTTACGGGCTGCGCCGCTACGCGTACCTGATCGCCATCATCGCGGCGCTATTCGTGCTGGCGATGGGCGCCTCGCGCATCTACATCGGGCACCATTGGGTTTCGGATGTGCTGGTGGGCCTGCTGATCGGAGCCGCCTGGGCCGCCGTGGTGGCAATCCTGCACTACTTCTTCGTGCCGCGGCCCGCAGCTTCTAGGCCAGCACGCGGATCGGCGCGCCGCTAGCCCACGCGCGGAGATCTTCCACCGCATCGCGGTAGAACATCTCGAACTGCTCGATGGTCACGTAGCCGATATGCGGGGTGGCAATCACGCCCCTGGTGTTCGCCAGCCGGTCCTGGGCCGGCAGCGGTTCCACATCGAAGACATCCACCGCGGCCAGGTGCAACCGCCGGCTTTCCAGCGCGTCGATGAGCGCGTCGGTCTGCACGATCCGGCTGCGCGAGGTGTTGACCAGGATGGAATCGGGCCGCATCCAAGCCAGCTGCTTGGGCCCGATGACCCCGGTGCTGCGTTCGGAGAGCTTCAGGTGCACGGTCACGATGTCGCTGGTGGAAAACAGTTCGGCCTCCGAGACCAGCTCCACGCCCGCTTCGGCTGCTCGCTCTTCGGTGAGGTTCTGGCTGTAGGCGATGACCCGCATGCCGAAGGCCAGGCCAACTTTCGCCACCCTCGACCCCAGATTTCCCAGGCCGTAGACGCCCAGGGTCTTGCCGGACAGGCCCATCCCCAACGTGGTCTGCCAGCCCGAGTCGGCCGCCAGCGGGCGGTCCGCGGAAAACAGTTCCACATCCAGTCGGCGCACGGCGGAAAGAATCAGCGCCCAGGTGTGCTCAGCGGCATCGGTGGCCACATAGCCGGTGTGGCTGACCACGATGCCCCGGTCCTGTGCTGCCTGCAGGTCGATGGATCCGTTGCGGCGACCGGTGGTGACCAGCAGCTTCAGGTTGGGCAAAGCGTTGAGCCGGGCGGCCGGAAAGGGCGTGCGCTCGCGCATGGCGACAATGGCGTCGAAGGGCAGCAATGCCTCGATGACAGTGTGGTCCTCATGGCCCAGGTGCTCGGTGAAGACGGTGATCTCGGCGTCCAATTCGGCGGCGAGGCCATCGAAATCGGCCAGCGAGCGGGCCACGTTGTGGTAATCATCAAGGATTGCAATGCGCATGGCTTCATCCTAGGCATCTGCGGCCGCTGCTGTCCTGTCACTGGCGTAACAAAAAGCTGGTGCCTGCATCATGCAGGCACCAGCTCAAAGCGGCGATGCTACTGGAGAACCGTGAAGTCCAGCTGCTCGGTGTAGGAACGCCCATGCACGTCGGTGGCCGTAACCGTCGCGGTGTGCGCGCCAACCGGGAGGTCATCGGGCAGTTCCAGGCGCCACAGGTGGCTGGTCTTCTCGGCGAAGCCGCCGCCGTGGACGAACTGCTCGGCGATGGCAGTCGGATCCGAGTACTCGGCGCCGGTCAGCGGGCGCTCGCCAGCCATCTGCTGGGTCCGCTCGGCGGATACAGGGTCCTGGCCGTCAATGGATACCTCGACGGTTGAACCGGTGCTGCCCATCCAGAAGTTCGCGGTCAGCCAGGTGTCCTGGGCCAATCCCTGCCGGCTCACTGCCAGCGGGTCGGCCAGGGGCTGGACGGTGCCGCGTTCCTTGTCCAGATTCTCTTCGTACCACTGCCGGTACTCAGGGGTATTCAGGCCTAGCGACATCTGCTTGCTGGGATCCTGGCCGGTGGCGGTGAAGCGCTCCACGACGTCGGTGTTCTTGATGTCCAAGGTGAGCACGCCCGGCGGGGTGCCGTCGCGCTGGATGGAGGTCGGGTAGCCGTTCTCGGAGACCCGGCCGTCATACCATTGCCCGGAAATTGCCGGGACCGTCAGGTGGGTGAAGGGCAAGCCTGCTTCGCCGACCTCATCGCGCCAGCCGTCCATCAGGTCCCCGGTGCGCAGGTTCTCCGACATATGGGTGTGCCCGCCCAGGGAAACGGCTTCGCGTCCCTCAAGCAGCTCGTAGATCTCCTTGACCTGCTTGGTGGAATGCTCGTCGCTGTAGAAGAACTCGAGCATCGGGCTGTGCCCGGCCAGCACGATGGCCTTGTTCTTGGGAACCTTGGCCAGGTCCTCGCGCAGCCACTGCAGCTGGCGCTGGCCCAAATCATAGGTGTAGTCGCTCTTCTTAGCTGGAACCGCAGTGGGGTAATCGATGGTGCTCAGTGCGATGACGTGCGTTTTGCCGGTGTCGTAGGAGTAGTATTCCGGGCCGAACTGGGCGCGGAAGGAATCGAACTCATGCTGCCCGTCCAGCGAATCGTAGTCGATGTCGTGGTTGCCCGGCAGGAAGCGGGCCGGGCCGTTGAGCATGGAAGAAAGCTCGCGGGTCTGGTGGAAGAAGGTCAGGTCATCGCCCACGAGGTCGCCGATGAACAAGACGCCGCACCCGGTGTAGTCGGTGCGGGCCGCCAGATCGGCGAAGGCGCCGTCCCTGGCGTATTCGACTTCCTGCTGGGTGTAGGTCTGCACGTCCGCGCCGATGACGCAGCTCTGCTCCGGCGATTGGGTGGCGCTGCTGCGCACCAGCGGGAAGTTGACCGCCTCGGGCAGCGGGCCGGTCGGGGCGATGCCGTCGTACTTCAATTCCGGGGAGCCTCCGGGCAGGTGATTGTAGAAGAACTGGGCGACGTTGTCCTCGTCAACCGGTACCTGGAAGCCGCGCGGCTGGGTGACGAATGCGGTCATGTTGTTGTAGGCCGGCAGTTCGTAGCGGCCCTGTTCGTCGGTGGACACAACGTCGCGGCCGTTGGACACCGTGACGTTCGGCAGGCCGGGTTCACCGGCATCCTGCTTGGAGTTCTTGTTGCGGTCCTCGAAGACCACGCCGTCCAGCGTCTGTTGATCGGCGGCGTTGCCGCTATTTTTAGCAGGGATGACCTCGACGGACCCGCGGTAGGCCGAGGAGCTCCAATCCGCGGTGGTCTTGGCGGCAGGCGCCGCTTCGACTTCTGGGCTGGCGCTGATCAAAGCGGTGGAAGCGGCAATGGCAACCAGGCTTCCGGCGGTCAGATGCAGTGGGGTGAGATGATTGGTTTTGCCGGGTCGAGCGAAGAATTTCACGTACGTTCCTCCGGGTGGGGGGCAATCTGCCGGCCCGTTGGCCAGCCGTATCCCACGGTGCCAAGGACAGGTGAATTGCAACCCATGCCCAGGTATTGTCGATTCATCGATCCCGTAAATAGTTATCGACTGTCTTGGCAGGATTTAGGTATCTCCAGCTAATGAAATGAAGTGGTGGCGATGGAACTGGTGCAGGCGCTGATGGCAGGCGCGCGGGGACGCAGGTTGCTGTGGGAATTCGCAATTGCCAGCGAAGAGCAGCTGCAACCGGAATTCGCGGAGCATCCACTGCGGGCGGCGATGTTCTATGCCGCGCATCGGGTCGCGGTCGAACGTGGCGAGAGCGTTGGCCTGTTTGGCATGGACGAGTCAGGCGTGCCCGATATCAGTGTCGAGGAGATTGCACGGCTCCTTGATGTCGCCAGCCTGGTGACGCCCACTGCGGCGCTCCTGCAACACGCGCTAGTTCGTTCGGTGGACTACGCGCGCTATTGGCAGGAACCGGATGGGGAAGACACCCTGCTGGCGTTGCCGGCTTTCGCCGCGCCTCTTGAGCGGGTCGCCCGGCATCTGGCGGACAGCGGGCTCGCGGACTGGTGGATGGATCCCGTGGATCTGCGCAACCAGTTCAAGGTGGAGTTCGACCAGCATGATCCCGTGGGTAAGTCGCAAGCTCCCGATGACGATGCCCTTGGCATTTTGCAGGACTGGAGAGGCGCGGTTCTCGCGACGGAAGCCCGCGATGCCGCGGAACTGCATAACAGCCAGCTGGGCAGCTTCAGTGGCGAATGGTGGTCCAAGCCCAGCAGCCGCCTGCCCGCCAGCACCGGTATCTTCCCTGGCGGCGAGCCTGTGGGCCTGAGCTGCGTGGAAGACGGTTTCGGGTGGGAGCAGGCCAGCGTCAGGCACGCTAGTGTGCCTCCCGCAGCGAACGTGCTGGAGATCGCCACGGCGGAGGACTGGATCCGTCTCTGCCGCGAACACGGCCTCGAGGTGTCCGCGCAGAAGCGCCACGACTGGTATCTGGCTACTGGGCGCGACGGCGCATGGATGATCCCTGATTGGCTGGCAGTGGCGCGCGACTATGACGGGGTGCATCTGGGCATTGGTGCTTATCTGGCGCTCGCCGGACAATGCCTGGAGATCGATGAGAAGTACGCCAGCGTGATTGCCGGGTGGGATCCGGACCAGACGTTCTGGTTCACCGGTGAGCTTCGCTGCTACGGGCCAGCGCAGGAATGGATTTGCCTGGACGCCAGCAACGAGGAAGCACGGTGGGTGCCTGCTGGCAATGTTCCAAGTTCATGAGCTGTCACGGGCGCAGTGGCCAGCCCCGGTTTCTGGTGCAATGGGTTTCATGAGTGAAGCGAAAAACGATGAACTGGCCGCCGCAACCGAGATCATCTTGCAATTGCGCTGGTCGGATCAGGATGCCCTGGGCCATGTGAACAATGCGCGCATCGTGACCTTGATGGAAGAAGCGCGCATCCGCTGGACGCGCGAAGACGGAACCACAGGCCGTTTCGAATTCGGCACAGTAGTGGCATCCATCCAGATCGACTACCTGCGCCCGCTGTACTACCAGCCCGAGATGCTCATCCGCATGGGCATCAGCCGGCTGGGCAACAAGTCATTCACCGTGCGCGGCATCGGCTACCAGGATGGGCAGCCGGTATTCGACTCGACCACGGTCATGGTTCCGCTGGCAGCCGATGGCGTTTCGTCCCGCCCATTGAACGAGCTGGAGCGCAGCTGGCTCAGCGAATCGCTGATCCCGGCACACGGCTAGCCTCTCGGCGCCGCGCCCGGGCTCTTGAGGCGCGCCTCCAGATCGCGCAGCTTCGCTTCGGATTCCGAGCCCGGCTCCGTGGTGTAGATGAACAGGGTCTGGTCAGTTGCCCCGGTCACGTCCAGCGCCTCGTAGTTGACCTCCAGATAACCCACGTCGGGGTGGGTGAACCTCTTGATCCCATCCCGCCGCTCCACCACCCGGTGGTCTGCCCACCAGGTACGGAATTCTTCGCTGTTCATGGACAGCTCTCCGACGAGCTGCGCGAGCAGCGGATCGTGCGGATGGCGCCCGGCATCCAGGCGCAAGGTGCCGACCATCGACGCGGAGACCTGTTCCCAGTCGGCATAGCGCTGCCTGGCTTCGGGGTCGAGGAAGGCCCAGCGGATCAGGCTGCGGTGGCGCACCGGTTTGGCGAGGAAATCGGTGAGCAGGCTGGCGGCCAGCGGATTCATGCCCAGCACCTCGGTGCGCCGGCCGCGGATGAAGGCCGGATGGGCGGTGAAGGAATCCAGCAGCTTATGCAGGGATGGGCGCACCCGCTGGACGCTGCTCGACGGGCTGTTGCGCCCGGAGCCGGAGACCGAGCGGGCCAGATTGAATAAGTGCCCGGTCGCCGCCTCATCCAGTTGCAGGGCCCTGGCCAACGCTCCGAGCACGGATTCGGAGGGGCGCTTGTGCCGGCCCTGTTCCAGCCGGGTGTATTAGTCGGTGCTCACCCCGGACAGGACCGCGACCTCTTCGCGGCGCAGCCCGGGCACGCGGCGCCGGGGACCGCCATCGCCTGCCGGACTGACCAGAGCCCGCCGGGCCTTGAGGAACTCGCCGAGCTCGGTATTGGAATTCATCGGTGCTGTCCTTTCATCCGCGGGCCGCATTGCCCCGGTCTCATCCTAGTTCTGCCTGCGGTGCTGGTCCGAGGCCAGAACTATCCTAGGACTGGCATACCCCGGATCAACGCGCCACTTCCCACGGCACCCTAAGCGCTGCATTGGTGATGGACTATTAGTGCCACTGCCACCGTCATCCAGGAGCGCGCATGCCCAAGCCATCCAGCAACCTGACTACCCGCGAATCGACCCCAGCAACCGCGCGACCCGCTGCTGGAACGGCCCGCGACGCGTCCTGCCGGGATCCGCGCGCTGCTGCGCGATCTGGGCGGAGCCTATGCCAGCAATGGAGTGATCGGCCTGGTCTTCTCCGCTTCGGGCCCCATCGCGGTCACCCTTGCCGTGGGGGCCGCCGGCGGATTGTCCCAGGCCGAGATGGCTTCCTGGGTCTGCGGGATCTTCCTTTCAGCCGGGTTGGCGACCATCGTGATGTCGCTGCTGTACCGCCAGCCGCTCGGATTCGCCTGGTCCATCCCCGGCACGGTGCTGCTGGGCCCTTCGCTGCAGCACCTGTCCTTCCCGGAAGTGGTCGGGGCGTTCTTCGTCTCGGGGGTGCTGGCCCTGGCACTGGGAGCCACCGGGGTAGTACGCCGGATCATGGCGGCCATCCCGATGCCGATTGTGATGGCCATGGTGGCGGCGGTCTTCCTGCGCTTTGGCACCGACATCGTCTCATCCACCCAAGCCAACCCGGTGGTGGCCGCTCCCATGGTGCTGGTCTTCGTGCTGCTTTCCGCGGTGCCTGCGCTGGGCCGAAAACTGCCCCCGGTGCTGGGCACGCTGATCGCCGGCGTCATTGCCGTGGCAGCCAGTCGGCAGTTCGCGCTGGACGCTGCGGGCGGGCCAATACTTGCCACCCCGGTGTTCACCGCACCGGAATTCACCTGGGCCGCGCAGCTTGAACTGGTGGTGCCGCTGGCCATCACCGTGCTGATCGTGCAGAACGGCCAGGGCGTTGCGGTGCTGCGTGCCGCCGAGCACCAGCCTCCGGTCAATGCCTCCGCGCTGGCTTCCGGCGGTTTCTCGATCCTCAACGCCTGCCTCGGCGCGGTGTCAGCCTGCGTCACCGGGCCGACCAACGCGCTGCTCACCTCATCGGGGGAGAAGCACCGCCACTACACGTCGGCGGTGGTCTATGGATTCATTGTCCTTGGTCTTCGCACTGCTGGCCCCGACGCTGACCCGATTCATGCTGGCCACCCCCGAGGCGTTCGTGCTGGCCTTGGGAGGGATCGCCATGCTCAAGGCCCTGCAACAGGCATTCGTGACCGCCTTCGCCACGAAGTTCACCTTTGGCGCGCTGGTGACATTTGTCGTGACAATTTCCGGCCTGGACCTGTTCAACATCCATGCGGCGTTCTGGGGGATCCTCTTCGGCTATGCCGCCTCCCGGCTCATGGAGCGCGGCGACCATGCCTCCGCGGCCGGGCAATAGCGCGGAGCTCCTGTCGTTCCGGGACCACGCCGGTTCGTGATGGTCGCGCCAGCTGGCTAAGCTGGCGATAGCTGGCATCAAAGAATTCGGACAGGACGGTCATGGCCGCGGGCAGCATGTATCGGGTGGGAGTAATGGGCTATGGCGCCATCGGCTCCGTGGTGGCGGATCAATTGGCTGCCGGGAGCGTGGCGGGCGCCCAGCTTGAAGGGGTGATCCTGCGCCGGCATCAGCCGGGGCTGGAACATGAACAGTTGAATCTCCAGCAGGCGCTGGAGCGCTGCGACCTGGTGGTCGAATGCGCGGGCCAGCACGCTGTGCGGGAGCATGCGGTGCGCATCCTGGAGGCAGGGGTCGACCTCCTGGCCAGTTCCATGGGAGCGCTGGCCGACCCGGATCTTGCCGCATCAGTGCAAGCTGCCGGGCCAGGCCGGCTGATCAGCACCGCCGGGGCCATTGGCGGATTGGACCTGTTTGGTGCGGCGGCACGAATGGGCGGCATCGAGCAGGTGCTGGTTACGACGCGCAAGCTGCCGGCCACCTTGGTGCAGCCGTGGATGGATGCGCGGCGGCGCCGCGAACTGGAGCAGGCCAGCGGCCCGGTAGAGGTATTCAACGGTCCGGCTGCGGTGGCGGCCCGCGACTTCCAGAAGTCGCTGAATGTCGCCGCGGCAGTGGCCTTGACAGTGGGGGATTGGGACGCGGTGCAGGTCAGGCTGCTCGCCGATCCGGCGGCAGAGCTGACCGAGCACCTCATCGAAGCGCACGGGCCAGCCGGCGAGTACAGCTTCTCGGTCAGGAATTACCCATCGCCGCGCAACCCGCGCACCAGCGGCATCGTCCCGTGGGCCTTGCTGCACTCGATCCAGCAGGCCGCGGATGCGCGGCGCTAGCGGCTAGTTGCCTTCGGCCGCCGCGTACTCGTCCAGCACCTTCTTGCCGATCTTGAACGCCACATTCGCTGCCGGAACGGAGCAGTAGATGGCGCACTGCAAGAAGACTTCCTTGATCTCTTCCGGGGTCATGCCGTTGCGCAGGGCGGCGTGCACATGCATTTCCAGCTCTTCCCAGTATCCGCCGGCAATCATTGCGGTCAGCGTGATGGCGCTGCGAGTGGTGCGTGGCAGGCCTTCGCGGGTCCAGATGGTGCCCCAGGCGTAGCGGGTGATCATTTCCTGGAACTCGTCGGTGAACTCGTTCGAGTTCTTGGTGGAACGATCCACGTGCTCATTGCCCAGGACCTGGCGGCGCACCGCCATGCCGGCATCATAGGTGTCGCCGGGAAGGCGCGATGATTCAGCCATTGTCTGCTAATCCTCTCTGCTTAGTTGGACAGGAAGAACCCGGACAGCAAGGCCGCAGTTTCTTCCGGTGCCTCGGCCGGGGCCAGATGGGCTGCCGAATCAATGATCGCCATGGTTCCGTGCGGTGCATGCTCGGCAACGAATTCCGCGTCGGCCGGAGGGCAGACCTGGTCCTGCGCGCCGTTGATCGCGATGATCGGGTCGCTGGTGGAGGCCAGCTGCTCGCGCACGTCGAAGCCTGCCAGGGCGCCGCAGACGTGGGCGTAGGCGAAACGGTCGGCGTCCTGCAGGCTGTGCAGCAGCTCGGTGCTGATCACCGGCTGCTTCTCGATGAAACCGGGCGCGAACCAGCGTTCGGCGGAACCGGCGACCATGGTCGGGGTACCCGCCTTGGCGACCAGCTCGGCACGGTCGGTCCACGCTTCCGGGGTGCCGATCTTCGCCGCCGAGCATATGGAGGACAACCCGTTGAAGAAGCCTGGGTGGTCTACCGCCAGCTGCAGTGCGGTGGCCCCGCCAACCGAGACTCCCGCGTAGTACAGCTTGGACCCCTCGGCGATGACGCCGTCGGCACGCAGTGCCTGGACAACCTCGGTGACACCGGTGGCCAGTTCGGCCAGCGTGAATTCCTCGGTGGATGGCTTGCTTTCGCCATGCCCCGGGAGATCCCAGGCGATGACCTGGAAGTGCTCCTTGAGGTACGGCAAGGCCGGTGCCCACAGCGGCAGGGCGGCGGTGCCCAGCGAAGGGCCGGCAATGAGGGTGGGAAGTTCCTTGCTGGTATGCAGCAAGGAAGGGGTTAGTTGCGGGACTGCCATAGTTCCTTCCGTGCCGAGTAATCGGCGAGTACGGTATCGGTGAAGCGATCCGCGGCACCGAGGTAGCCGGCTGGATCAAGTAATTCGTCGAGGTCCTTGTCGCCCAGATCATGGGTGGGGACTTCCAGGCGCAGCAGCTCGCGCAGGGATACCTCCTCGTCGAGGCTGCGGCGCACCAGCGTCTGGATGGCAGGTTTTCCGCCAACCACCAGCGGTGACAGGACGGCCGCGAGGCGCTCGGAGAGCACGGCATCGCCGCCCAGGGCAAGGTTGCGTTCGATGGCTGCAAGGTTCACGCTCAGGCCATTGGCCAGGAATGCGGCGTGGAAGGCGGCACCGGAAGCCAGCCGGGCCAGTTCGCGCAGTGCGCTCCATTCGGCATGCCAGCCGCCATCGGGGCGTTCATCCACTGCGGTGCCGGCGGCAGTGAAGAGGGTGGAGAGCAGGCCGGGGGCGCTGAATGCCGCATTGCGCAGCAGCACCGAGCGCACCGGATTCTGCTTTTGCGGCATGGCAGAGGAGCCGCCCTTGCCAGCCTCGCGCGGTTCGGACAACTCGCCGATTTCCGGGCGGGAGGCGGTGAGCACATCCGCGCCGAAGGTCCCCAGCGCGGCAATGGCCGAACCCAGCGCGGAGCCTAGCTGGAGAATCGGCATGCGGTTGGTGTGCCAAGGCGTTCCCGGATCCGCCAGGCCCAGCAGGCCTGCCAGCTGCGAGGCCAGCGACTTGCTCGTGGCTGTTGTTTCCGCATGGCTGGAGAGCAGCTGCTCCAAGGATGCGAGCGTTCCCACCGCTCCGCCCCACTGCAGGCGCAGCTGCCCGGCCGCGGCATCCAGCTGCCGTTCGGCATCCAGCACGGCAGATAACCAGCTGGCCGCCTTCCAGCCCAGGGTAGTGGGCAGGGCATGCTGGGTCAGCGAACGGGCAATGCACACGGTGGACCGGTGCTCGCGCGCCAGATCCGCCAACCCGCCGGCGGTGCTGCGCAGATCGGCCAGCGTGAGCGTGATCGTCTTGGACAGCACCAGCATCAGCGCGGTGTCGATGATGTCCTGGCTGGTCGCCCCGCGGTGCAAGGCGGTGCTGGCAGTTTTCGCCGCGCCATCATGCGTGAGCAACTCGCGCATCATGCCCAGCAGCGGGATCAGCGCATTGGCGCCATCCGGTGTCTTGGACGCCAGCAGCGCCAGGTCGTAGCGGTCCACGCTGGCCACCTCGCGCACCGCCTGCGCATCCTCCATGCTGCACAGGCCGGCATCCGCCTGGACCTGCACCCAGGCGGCTTCGGCATCCAGCATCCCCTGGACAAAAGCCGCGTCGCTGGCCAGCGCCGAGGCCGCGGTACCAGCCCAGGCAGGGGCCAGTACGCCGTAGTCTGCGCCTTCCATTCAGTCCCTCGATTCTTAGCTTTAAGCGTGCACGCCGTTCTTCTAGAACTCTAGTGCCCGGCAACGGGCGAAACCCCGCCGGGTGCTTCAACGCCCGTAACAGTACGGGCGCCGGGGCAGCCTGGCGGGGTGGCGCGATGGGTTCTAGCTTTCGCGCGGGTAGGAGAGGAACACCGTCTCGTTCTCGCCCTGCAACCGGATATCGAAGCGCAGCGAGCCGTCCTGTTCGCGGGTGGCGATCAGCGTGGAGCGTTCTGCTTCGCTCAGCGATGCCAGCAGCGGGTCATTGGCCAGCGCCTCGGTGTCCTCCGGCAGGTAGATGCGGGTGAACAGCCGGTTGAGCAGGCCGCGGGCGAAGACCGTGAGCATGATGAACGGCGCCTTGCCTGCTTCGGTGGGGCCAGGGTTCACCGTGGTGAAGGTGTAGTGCCCGACATTGTCCACGGCCACGCGGCCCCACCCGGTGAAGGTGTAGCCGTCGCGGACCAGCGAGCCGTCGCGCGAGACGACCTTGCCGTGCTCGTCGGCCTGCCAGATTTCCAGCAGCGCGTCCGGGATGACCTCGCCGTTGCCATCGGTGATGACCCCGTGCAGGCGCACCGAGTTCGGGTTGGCCTGGCTGGCCAGCTCGTTGTCCTTCTCGAAGGGCAATGCATAGCCGTAGAACGGGCCGATGGTCTGTCCCGGGGTCGGGACGAGTTTCAGTCCAGGTGCCTGTGCCATTTAGTGCTCTCCCTCTTCGTCTTCCATCCAGGTGCGGTTGCTGCCGGTGAGCACGATGTCCCAGTTGTAGCCGGTGGCCCATTCGTGGCTGGTCAGCGAATGGTCGTAGGTGGCGACCAGCCGGTCGCGCGCCTTCGCATCGGTGATCGACTGGTAGATCGGATCCAGCGAGAACAGCGGATCGCCCGGGAAGTACATCTGGGTGATCATGCGCTGGGTGAAGTCGGTGCCGAACAGCGAGAAGTGGATGTGCGCCGGGCGCCAGGCGTTGTGGTGGTTCTTCCACGGGTACGGCGCCGGCTTGATGGTGGTGAACGAGTATTCGCCGTTCGGTCCGGTGATCGCCCGGCCTACGCCGGTGAAGTTCGGGTCGATCGGGGCCGGGTGCTGGTCGCGCTTGTGGATGTAGCGTCCGGCGGCGTTGGCCTGCCAGATTTCCACCAGCTGCCCGGCCACCGGGCGGCCGTCGCCATCCAGCACGCGGCCTGCCACCACAATGCGCTCGCCGATCGGCTCGCCGTTGTGCTGGATGGTCAGATCCGATTCCAGTGCGTGCACGTCGCGCTGGCCGAAGGCCGGGGAGTGCAGCTCGATGGTTTCCGGATCCGCGTGATGCAGGTTCTTGGTCGGGTGGCGCAGCAGCGAGGAGCGGTAGGGGGCGAAATCGATGCGCGGCTGGGTTTCGGCCTTCTTGCCGGCCAGGACTTCCTGGCGGTAGGCCTCGTGGATGTCTGCGATTTCGCCGCTGATCTCATCCTGGCTGGCGGTGGTTGCCGCCGGGTCCAGCAGATGCGAGTTGGCGAAGGATTCGGCTTCGGTGCCGTCCTGGGGCGTGGTGCCGGTGCTCAATGCGGGCTCCTTTCAAGGATGCGGTGGTAAGTCAGGAAGTTCAGGCGTGGGGCCAGCCGGTGTAGGACTCGGCCAGATACTGCTGGCCGAACCGCGAGGAGGTGACGGTTTCCAGCTCGCCCAGGGCGCGCTTGGCCATGAACGGGTCGCCGCCTACCGGGGTGTGGAGCATGGAGGTCATCCAGTAGGAGAAGTTCTGCGCCTTCCACACCCGCTTCAGTGCCAGGTCGGAGTAGCCTTCCAGCAACTGGTCGCTGCCGGTGGAGAAGTAGGAATCCAGCGCTTCGAAGAGCACCTTCACATCGGCGAAGGCGAGGTTCAGGCCCTTGGCGCCGGTGGGCGGGACGGTGTGCCCCGCGTCGCCGATCAGGAACAGGCGCCCGTGGGAGAGCGGTTCGCGCACGAAGGAGCGGAAGCCCAGCACGGTCTTGTCGAAGATCGGCCCGGTCTTCAGCTGGAAGTTATCCGGCCCGTCCACGCGCTTTTGCAGTTCGGCCCAGATGCGGTCATCGCTCCAGGCGTTCACGTCTTCGTTCGGGTCGCACTGGAAGTACATGCGTTGCACGGTTTCGCTGCGCTGGGAGATCAGCGCGAAGCCATGCGGGGAGTTCGCGTAGATCAGCTCGGGGGCGGACTTCGGCGCTTCGGTGAGGATGCCGAACCAGGCAAAGGGGTAGGTGACCTTGAAGTCCTGCTTCACGGTCTCGGGCATCTGGCGGCGGGCGAAGGAGCGCGAGCCGTCGGCACCGACGATCACATCAGCGTGTACCTCGAACTCGGTGCCCTCGGCGTCGGTGAAGCGGAACTTCGGGGTGGTGGTCTCCATGTCCAGGATCTCGGTGACCTCGCAGGAGTAGCGCACGTCGCCCTGGTCGCGCTGGCGGGCCGCGGACAGGTCCACGAACACCTCGTTCTGCGCGTAGAGGGTGACGGTGGCGTCCACCAGGTCGCGGAAGTCCAGCGGGTGGGATTCGCCGTTGAAGCGCAGGTCGATGCCTGCGTGCTCGTCGCCTTCGGTGAGCACGCGGCCGTCGACGCCGGACTCGGTGAGCATCTGCACCGCCTGGGCTTCGAGGATTCCGGCGCGGTGGGTGTTGCGGATGGTTTCGTGGTCGCGCATTTCCACGACGATGTTATCGATGCCGGTCTTGGCCAGCAGATGCGAAAGCATGAGCCCGGCCGGACCGCCGCCGATGATGCCGACCTTGGTCTTGAGGATGCGTGGATTCTGGACCATGGGACCTTGCCTTGCTGTCGTCTGGGCCGTGAGCCGTGCGGCCGGCTGCGTTGCCGGGCCGGGTCAGCTGGCCGAGGGAAGTATTGGGGAACTTCCACAAGCATGCGACGCGGGTGACCTGGACGACAGCGACGTTCTCAATGAATGAGAATAATGGGCCGCATATCCATGCAGCGGCGGTCTCGCACGGCGGGCAGCTGTCCGTCCTGGCCTCGCCGCTAGCTGTCCCTGATATGCAGAGCGCGGGCAATGCCACGGGCCGCGGTGCGCAAGGCCAGAGCCGCTGGTTGCAAGGCTCCCGAGTCCCGGGGGACCACCACCGAAATGACAGCAACCTGGTATCCGGCTTCGTCGAGGATCGGGGCAGCCACACCAGTGGTTTCCGAGTCGATGAATCCGTCCAATGAGGCGAACCCGATGCGCCGGATTTCTGCTATTTCCGCGTGGAAATCAGGATGTGCCGCGGTCATCAGCTCGCGGTGGCGTTCAAGGAAACCGCGAATGATCTCGGGCCGGGAAAAAGCCAGGAGGGCCATGCCCATCGAAGTGCGGTGCACCGGCATGCGCCCTGCGACATTCGCCTGGTTCACCACGGAGCCGGGCCGGGAGAGCCGTTCGATGATCAGCACTTCGTCCTGGTGGAGAACGGATAACTGGGTGTTCTGCCCCAGCAGCTGGTTGATGTCCTCCATGAAGGGCAGCGCTGCGGTACGGAGATCGTAGGTGGCAGCACTTCGATTGGCCAGTTCCCACAGGCGCAACCCGAGGCGCACCTGGCCGGTATTGTCACGGGCCAGCAAGTCGTGGGAGACCAATTCATCCAGCAAGCGGTACATGGTGGCTTTGGGAATATCGGCCCGGCGGGACAGCGCGCTGACGGTCAGCTGCGGGTTGTGCGCGTCGAAGGCGTCAAGGATCCGCACCAGGCGGTCCAGCATCGAATCCCCGCTGGGCGAATTGGCCATGGCACTACTCTAGACCAGCAGGCCAGCGGTCTGGTGGCAGGCGAAAGAGAGCGATTCAACTCCCGGGATGCTAGACCCGCGAACCGCAACGTGCCTAGGCTGAGCACAGGTACACCGATGACCACGGCCTTGCGGAGGGGGCCACGCGCCCGCCGGGCGAGTGGCGCAGTATAGGCGGGCGAGGAGACCGGAGCCGTGATTGCACCTGGACTTCAGGGAGATCATGGTGGCAGAGCGCAGCGGTACGTCGCCGGATCCAGATGAGAAGCCGAATCTTACCGTTGGACGCAGCAAGTTCGGTGTCAGCAAGAAGCCGAGGAACCCCGAAGCCGAGGAATTCAGGGCGCCGATCACCAGTACTGAACTGAGCAAGAGGCTCGGGGAACTCATCGAGCACCCCGGTCCCAAGGTCAACTGGCGGGTGTTCGTGATTGCCGCCGCGGTCATTCTGGGATTCTCCCTGTGGGCGATGCTCGCCCCGGATGCCGCGGCCTCGGCGATGCGCTCGGCGGTATCGTGGATCTCCACGAACCTGGGCTGGTTCTACGTGCTGACGGTGACCGCGGTGGTGATGTTCTTCGCCGCCGGCGTGGGCATCGACATGCTCTTCTATTCGGTGACCGGGCCGATTACCCAGTACATCGCCCCTCCGGCGGCTGATCCCGAATCCGCCGCGGCCGCCCAGGACGCGGTGGTCTGGACGATGTTCCACTACGGCATCGCCGGCTGGTCCATGTACGCGCTGCTGGGCATGGCCATGGGCTACTTCGCCTACCGCTGGGGCATGCCGCTGTCCATCCGCGCGGCGCTCTACCCGCGGCTGGGCAAGCGCGTGCGCGGCGGCACCGGCGACGTGATCGACATCTTCGCCCTGGTGGGCACCGTCTTCGGCGTCGCGACCTCCATGGGCATCGGCATCGTGCTGCTGAATGTGGGCTTCTCGATGATCTTCGGGCTGCCCGAAGGGCTGGCCCTGCAGATCGCGCTGATCGGGGTGGCAGTGGTGCTGACCATCGCCGCCTGCACCTCCGGGGTGGACAAGGGCATCCGCATCATCTCCGAGCTGAACCTGTGGTCCGCGGCGGCCATGATGCTCTACATCCTGGTCACCGGCAAGACCTCCTTCCTGCTCAGCGCACTGGTGGAGAACATCGGCCGGTTCATCTTCACCCCGCCCGAACGCACCTTGCAGACCTTCGCCTACGAGGCCGACGGGCCCGACTGGATGGCCAGCTGGACGCTGTTCTTCTGGGCCTTCTGGCTGGCCTGGGGGCCGTTCGTCGGCATGTTCCTGGCGCGCATCTCGCGCGGGCGCACCCTGCGCGAATTCGTCATCGCGGCGATCACCGCCCCGGTGCTCTGCGACTTCTTCATCGTCTCGATCTTCGGCAACAGCGCGCTGAAGGTGGTCATGGACGGCAATACCGGCTTCGCCGAGCCGGAGCACGGATGGTATGCGCTGCTGGAAATGTTCCCTGGCGCCCCGTTCCTCATCGGCCTGGCCATCCTCTCCGGCCTGCTGTTCTACCTGACCAGCGCGAACTCCGGCGCGATGGTGATGTCCAACTTCTCCTCGACCATCCCGGACCCGTCGCAGGACGGGCCGAAGTGGCTGCGCATCTTCTGGGCTTTGGCCACCGCGATGCTGACCATTGCCATGCTGGTGGCCGGCGGGGTGACCACCATGGAGCACGCCACGCTGATCTTCGCGCTGCCGGTGACCATCATCGCCTACCTTGTGATGGCTTCCTTCTCCAAGGTGCTGCGCATGGAGCGCGCCGAACGCGAGGGCCGGAGGAACCGGCGCAAGGCCACCGCCGCGCATGGCGGCGCGGCCCCGGACAAGACCTGGCGCCAGCGGCTGGCCCAGCTGCGCTCCTACCCGTCGAACAAGCAGGTGGCCCGCTACGTGGAAAAGGCCATCCACCCGGCGCTGGTGGAAGTGGCGAAGGAATTCGAGGAACTCGGCTACCATGCCGAGCTGTCCACCACGCCCAACGAGCAGACGAAGATCCCCGAGCATGCTCTGGTCATCCACATCCCGGACCACCGGGATTTCCATTACCAGGTGGCCGCGGTGGAAGCTCCTGTGCCGATGTTCGGCGCGCGTTCGATGTCCCGCGAAATCGACGTGTATTTCCGGCTCGAGGTCTTCACCCAGACGGGCTCCGAAGGCTACGACCTGATGGGCCTGGAACGCGACCAGGTCATCAACGATGTGCTGGACCGCTACGAAACGCACCTGTCCTTCCTGCGGTACTCGGACGAGCACGACTATGCCTCGGTGCTCACCCCGCCGCGTCCCGGAGCCGGGAACGGAGCCCGACCCGGGTGCCGGCAATCCGCCCGATGAGCAGCATCCAACGCCTCCCACTCCAGACCGCGGCCAGTAGGCCGAAGAAGCGGAGAATGAATTAGCCTCTCGGCATCCTATTTTCCAACCGATTGATGTATTGTCGGTTGCAGGTGGGGGCGTACCTATTGAGGAGCGGGTGGACATGGTTCGAATTCATAAAGTGGAACTGGTTGCACTGTCGGCTGCCGTGGCGCTGGCCGCCAGCGGTTGCGTCGGAGTGTCCGAGGAGGGTGCCGGCAATCAGCCGGACGCCACGGCGGCATCCGGCTCGGATTCTGCGCAGCAGGCTGTCGAGGCGCCGCAACCGCCTGCGGGCTTGGAGGAGGAAACCGAGGAGGGCCTTGAAGCTGCCGTCGACTACTGGGTAGCCCTGCTGAACCATGCGGTGGCCACTGGAGACACTGCGACGCTCAAGGAATTCTCCGCTCCGGACTGCTCGCTGTGCCAGGAGCAGATCGCCGCAATCGACCGGGTGTACGCCGAGGGCGGGAGCATTGCCGACGGGCAGTTCAGCATCGTCGAGATCTCCAGCAGCCTGGACCAGTTCCAGGAAGAAGATGGCGATGACAAGGTGGCCTTTGCCAACTTCGGGATGGAACGCGCCGCCGGCGAGGTGCTCGATTCCGAGGGTAAGGCGAGCGGCCAGATTGGGCCGGTGTCCTGCCAGGGCATCGACAGCACCTGGGACGAGGTCGCCTACGACAAGGATGGGAACTTCATCGGATCGATCTGCCGGCTGGCTGTGCAGGAGCCGGAGTTCGACGAAACCACCGGGTGGCGGCCGCTGGATGTCGCATTCAACGCCCAATAGCAGTGCACAGGTGAAAGGCGCCTCGATCGCAGCATGAAGAACGCCGGGCCCCTTCTGGAAGGGGCCCGGCGTTGCTTGCAGGGAACAGCTGCTGCGCGCGGCTACGCGCTCTTCGGCTTCGGGATCTGCGCGATGACCAGGACTGCGATCAGCGCCGCTCCGCCGTAGAGGAAGAACGCGCCCGGGTAGGCGGTACCCGCGGCGACCATCAGGCCGGTGACGTATGGGCCGATGATGGCGCCGAAGCGGCCGATGCCCGAGGCCAGGCCGATGCCCGTGGCCACCATGTCGCGCGGGTACACGTGCCCGGCATAGACATACATCAGGCACTGGGCGCTGAACACGAAGATGCCGGTGACGAACAGGACCGCGGTGAGCAGCACCTGGCTGCCGAATGGCACGGCCAGCAGCAACAGGAACACCGCGGACGCGGCGAACCAGAGCAGCGAGATGAGCTTGATGCCCTTGGCATCCGCCGCGTAGGCGCTGATGATCAGGCCTGCAATCGCGCCGAGGTTCAGCACGAAGAGCATGGTCAGCGAATCGGCCACCGGGTAGCCGGCAGCGCCCATGATCTTCGGCAGCCAGGCATTCAGGCCGTAGACCAGCACCAGGCCCATGAATGCGGCAATCCACAAGCCGATGGAGCTGCGCAGGTACTTGGGCTTGAGCACATCCATTGCCGAGGTCCGCTCATCCGCGGCAGCCACTTCGCTATCCGGCAGCTTGAACCACAGCAGCGCCAGCAGCGCCAGGCCCAGGCCGCCGCCCAGGTAGTAGAGCAGCGACCAGTGCACGCCGGCGGCCTTGCCAGCCAGCGAGGCCAGCACCGCGCCGAGGTGGTAGCCGACCATCGGCAAGTTGTTGGCCAGCGCGCGGCGTCCCACCGGCGCGTTCTCCTGCATCAGCGCCAGCGCTACCGGCATGCAGCCGCCCAGCCCGAGGCCCGCGATGAAGCGCACCAGGCCCATCAGGAACGCCGAGGGCATGAGCGGGAAGACCAGCGTGAAGATCGAGAAGACGAGCACTGCGAGCAGCAGTGGGCGGCGCCGCCCGAAACGGTCGGCCAAGCGGCCCATGAATGCGGCGCCCACGCCCACGCCGATCAGCGAGAAGGTGTTGACCCAGTTCATGGCTCCGACGCTGAAGCCGCCGACATCCGGGTCGGTGAGCATTGGGATTGTGGCGCCCAGTGCGACGATGTCGTAGCCCTCGAAGACCACGATGAAAAAGCAGAGGACGGCGATCCAGCCACCGAGTCGTTGTGGGGCGGTGCTAGTGGGGGGCGCGGACAATCTTGATCCTTTCGACGACGCGACGCCATGGCAGTGATGCAGCTCATGACCAAGTGAGACTAGCACCTCATTCGCATAGTGACCAAAAGTTCGCACAGCGAACAGGTGGGACTGGCCAAACTCTTGTGCCCGATGGGTGGAAACTGATAAAGTTCAACATACGAACATAAGTTCACGATGTGAACATCTTATAGCGATGGAGCAGTGAGACGATGCAGCAGGCCTACCTATACGACGCAATCCGCACGCCATTCGGCAAAATCGGCGGTTCCCTGTCCAGCCACCGCCCCGACGACCTGGCCGCCCACGTGGTGCGCGAACTGGTAGCCCGCGCTCCGCAGCTGGACAGCGCGCAAATCGACGAGTCGATCTTCGGCAACTCCAACGGCGCCGGCGAGGAAAACCGCAATGTGGCCCGCATGGCCACCCTGCTCGCTGGCCTGCCCACCTCGCTGCCGGGCACCACGATGAACCGCCTGTGCGGCTCCTCGCTGGATGCCTCCATCGCTGCCTCCCGGCAAATCGCCACCGGCGACGCGGACCTGGTTCTGGTCGGTGGCGTCGAATCCATGTCCCGCGCCCCCTGGGTGCTGCCCAAGACCGAGCGCCCGTTCCCGATGAGCAATCTGGAACTGGCCAACACCACCCTGGGCTGGCGCCTGGTCAACCCGGCCATGCCGGGTCAGTGGACGGTGTCGCTGGGCGAGGCCACCGAGCAGCTGCGCGAGAAGCACAACATCTCCCGCGAGGACCAGGACGAGTTCTCGGCCCGTTCGCACCAGCAGGCGGCGGCCGCCTGGGAGGCCGGCAAGTACGAGAACCTGGTGGTCCCGGTGCCTCCGGCAACCAAGCGCGGGGTGGAAGTCACCCGCGACGAGACCATCCGCGCCGATTCCACCACCGAAACCCTCTCCAAGCTGCGCACCGTCTTCCGCACCGGGGAGAACGCCACGGTCACCGCCGGCAACGCCTCGCCGATGAGCGACGGCGCCTCGGCCGCCTTCCTCGGCTCCGAGCGCGGCGGGCAACTGCTGGGCGCAGACCCGATTGCCCGCATTGTCTCCAACGGCGCTGCCGCCCTGGACCCGCAGTTCTTCGGCTTCGCTCCGGTCGAGGCGGCCAACAAGGCGCTGGCCAAGGCCGGCCTGAAGTGGTCGGACATCGCCGCGGTGGAACTGAATGAGGCTTTCGCCGCCCAGTCGCTGGCCTGCATCCGCGCCTGGGATGTCGACCCGGCGATCGTCAACGCCTGGGGCGGGGCCATCTCCATCGGCCACCCGCTGGGCGCCTCGGGCCTGCGCATCCTGGGCACCGTCGCCCGTCGGCTGCAGGAATCCGGCGAACGATACGGCATCGCCGCGATCTGCATCGGCGTGGGCCAGGGGCTGGCAGTCGTCGTCGAGAACGTGAACGCAACCAAGTAGCTTGTAGAAAGGCAGCATCATGGCACCACGTATTGCCACCTCGGCCGCGGACGCCGTCGCCGAGATCACCGACGGATCCACCGTGCTGATCGGCGGCTTCGGCAACGCCGGGCAGCCGATGGAACTGATCGACGCGCTCATGGAGTGCGGCGCCACCGACCTGACGGTGGTCAACAACAACGCCGGGCAGGCCGATGCCGGCCTGGCCCTGCTGATCAAGGAGCGCCGGGTGAAGAAGATCATCTGCTCCTTCCCGCGCCAGTCCGACTCCTGGCACTTCGATACGGCCTACCGGGCCGGGGAAATCGAGCTGGAACTGGTGCCGCAGGGCAACCTGGCCGAGCGCATCCGCGCCGCCGGGGCCGGCATTGGCGGGTTCTTCACTCCCACCGGCTACGGCACGCTGCTGGCCGAGGGCAAGGAAACCCGCATCATCGATGGCAAGGGCTATGTGCTGGAAACCCCGATCCATGCGGACTTCGCGCTGATCAAGGCGCTGAAGGCCGACACGCTGGGCAATCTGGTCTACCGCAAGACCGCACGCAACTTCGGCCCGATCATGGCCACCGCGGCCAAGCAGGCCATCGTGCAGGTGGACGAGGTCGTGCCGGCCGGTGCCATCGATCCGGAAAACGTCATCACCCCGGGCATCTTCGTGGATACCGTGGTGGAACTGGGAGGGGAAAAGTAATGAGCGCATTCAGCACCACCGAGGCGAAGCTCACCCGCGATGAAATGGCGCAGCTGGTGGCCGCCGACATCCCGGCCGGCGCCTTCGTGAACCTGGGCATCGGCCAGCCGACCAACGTCTCGAACTACCTCACCAAGGAGCAGGGGGTTACCCTGCACACCGAGAACGGCATGCTGGGCATGGGCCCGGTCGCCACCGGCGAGGACATCGACGAGGACCTGATCAATGCAGGCAAGATCCCGGTCACCGAGCTGCCCGGCGCCTCCTTCTTCCACCACGCTGATTCCTTCGCGATGATGCGCGGCGGGCACCTGGACGTGTGCGTGCTCGGCGCCTTCCAGGTCTCCAAGAACGGCGACCTGGCGAACTGGCACACCGGTGCCGAAGGCGCCATCCCCGCAGTGGGCGGCGCCATGGACCTGGCCATCGGCGCCAAGGCGACCTGGGTGATGATGAGCCTGTTCACCAAGGCCGGTGAATCCAAGCTCGTCGAGGCGCTGAGCTACCCGGTCACCGGCCTCGGCTGCGTCTCGCGGATCTACACCGAAGTCGCGGTCTTCGAGCTGCGCGATTCGAAGGTCTTCGTGCGCTCCACCCATGGCATCAGCTTCGATCAGCTGGCGGCCAAGGTTCCGGTGGAACTGACCAAGGCATAGCAGACACAGTAGATTAGTGGGGTGCGCATCGGGGAACCCGGACGCGCACCCCGCAATCATTTGAGCACGCGCAAGGAGCACGGTGAGCGAGCAGGCAGCACCAACCGCATCGGTCCAGTCACTGGCCCGGGGCTTGGCGGTCATCAGCAGTTTCGACGCAGAACACGCGTCGATGACCCTCTCCGAGGTCGCCGCCCGGACAAACCTGTCCCGGGCCACCGCCCGGCGGTTCCTGCTGACCCTGGTGGATCTGGGCTATGTGCGCACCGACGGCAAGCACTTCGAGCTGACTTCCAAGGTCCTGCAGCTGGGCTATGCCTACCTGTCCAGCGCCACCTTGCCGCAGCTGATCGAGCCGGTGCTCGAGGAACTCTCGGCCGCCGTGCACGAATCGGCTTCCGCTTCCATCCTTGACGGTTCGGATATCGTCTACATCGCCCGCGTGCATACCCGTTCGATCATGCGGGTAGGCATTTCGGTGGGCACCCGCTTCCCTGCGGCCAATACCTCCATGGGCCGGGTGCTGCTGGCCCACCAGCCGGCGGAAATCCAGCAGGAGGTGCTGTCCGCCGGGGTGCAGTCGATGACCGGATTGGGCATTGGAGATGCGGCTGCGCTGCGCGAGGAACTGGAGAAGATCCGCGTCCAGGGCTATGCGGTGGTGGACCAGGAACTGGAAATCGGGCTGCGCTCCGTGGCGGTGCCGGTATTCAGCGCCGATGGCACCGTAGTGGCCGCGATGAACGTGTCGATGAGCGTGCATCCGAATACCGCTGATACTGCGCATGATGCCGCCCAGGCGGTGCTGCCACGGCTTCTCGAAGCCGCGCAGCAGGTGCGCGAGGCGCTGGCCGCCAGCCGCTAGCGGCCAGCGGCGAGCCGACCCTGCGGATCAGCCAGCGGCCGGATCCCATTGGATATCGCCGCAGCCGGTGATCGTGGCGAGCAGCCCGAGTGATTCGATGCTCGCCGCATGGGCCGCCTCGGTGGCCGCCGAGCAGGCATCTTCCACGATCACCACCCGGCAGCCATGGTCCACAGCCGCCCGGGCGGTGCTTTCCACCGAGATATTGGTTGCCACCCCGGCGATCAGCAGGGTGTCGATGCCGCCGGATTCGAGCAATCCAGCGAGTTCGGTCCCGAAGCCGCCGACCTGCTGGTTGGTGATGACGGCATCGCCAGGGCCAGGCAGCAGCGGCTGGATGATGGCCGCCGATTCGGTGCCGTCCACCAGGGCGCCTGCCTGCTGCACCAGCTGCAGCAGCGGGGAATTGGGCACCAGGTCGCTGTAGTCCGGGGCGAAGGCGATGCGGGTGTAGATGATGGTGGCGCCGGCCGTGCGGGCCTGGTCCAGCAGCCCGGACAGTTTGCCCACCACGTTCCGGGCGGTGATCTGCTCGTGGAACAGGTGCGCGAAGGCGCCGTCGGGCCCGATGATGTCCCTTTGATTGTGGATGGACACCACTGCAGTCCTGGACGGGTCGAAACGCATGGCATGCCCCTTTTCCACGGGCCGCCGACCTCCTCAGCGGCGCTCGGTTTCAGCTTGCCACGGGCACGGCACGCACGCCAGCTTTTATTTCCGCGGCTCGCGCGCATCCCGGCGCAGCGGATGATCTGCCGGCACCTGCACCAGCACGATCCTGGTTCCGTCGGGATCCTCGATCCATGCCTCGACCAGGCCCCAGTCCTCCTGGCATGCCTCGCGGAGCACCTTCGCGCCGCGGGCGGACAGTTGTTCCAGTTCCGCACGCACATCCCGCACCTGCATCCAGAGCACCAAGGTGGAAGGCGTGCCAGGCGCCCTGCGCCCGGAGACTTCCAGCTGGCCATTGCCCAGGAAGAACACCATGCCTGGTTGCTCGGCCGGACCGAATTCCCGGGCCACGGCCAGCTGCAGCACTTCGCGGTAGAACCGCTGGGTTGCGGCCAGATCCACCGGCCGCAGCAGCACCCTGCTGGAAAGTACGTCCATGGTCACCAATCTAGTAGCTGGCTGGCGCACTGCCTAGGGGTGCTCCGGGTGCGTCCCGGCACCGGGAGCCGATGCCTGGACGCGTACTGGCCTGCTTACAGGTAGCAGGATGGGCGGTAGCCGGGGTCTGCCGGGCCATCGGTGGCCAGGGCGTTGAGCACCCAGCGATGGACCACCGGATCAACGTTCACGCCGAGGTGTCCCGAGATATTCAATGGGCATTTGTCCTGAAGCAGGACGTTGGTCACCTGCGCGCTGTTTCCCTTCAGGAGCTGCGATTTGTAGGGCATGACGATCTCGTCGTACTTGGTGGCAATTACCGTATAGTCCGGGCCGGCGACTGTGTCGCCGATGGCATTCAGCTCGGTCATGAAATCGCTGCCGGACACCTGGTCGGCGCAGGAATCGCAGATCCAGGTGTCAATGCTGTTGGCAATTGCCACGCCAGTGGCGGTCGGGACCAGAATGCCCTGGGTGCCGTGGCTGGATGGGGCGATCGACACCAGGTCGTTGACGTACTTCGCTCCGCCCATGTGGCCCATGTACCAGCGCGGCATCATTCCGCCTTGGCTGTGCCCGACGATGTCCACCTTCTTGGCGCCGGTGGCCTGGCGTACGCGGTCAATGAAATCGCCCAGTTCGGCCGCCGAGTCGGGGACATGCGCGGCCCCGGAAAGCCCGTTTTCAAAGCCGTAGTTCAGTGCGAAAACGCAATAGCCGTTGCGCTTGAGCTTGGGCGACAGGGAGATCCAGTTGACGTCCATCGTTTCAAAGGTGCCGTGAACCAGGACTACGGGGTAGGGGTGTTCTGCATCGGGCGTGCAGTCCCAATCGTTGGCCCCCACTGGGCTGATGCCAAGAGTGGAAACCGTGCCGGCTTGCGCGGTGCTTGCCGGGCTTGGCGCGACGGCCGGAGCAGCGAGTGCTGCGGCGGCCAGGCACAGTGCGCCTAGACCGGAGAGTATGCGTCGTTGCATGGTTGTCCTTCGGGTAAAAGTTGGAAGAAACTTGCTACCGGCCAGTAGTAAAACGAAATGATCACAGTAATTTTGATCGCTGTCCAGAGTTTTCTGCCGCCGAATTCTTGCGTGAAGTGGGATGGGATACCTCCGGATTCAATGATTCCGCCAAGGCGAATCCCCGAGTTTTCGCATTAGCTTCGGGCCGATTCCGGGCCGGGATCATCTTTGTTGACCAGCAGGTTCGTACTGCTGCCGCGCGGCTCTTGGCAGAGGGTGAACTGGATCGCAGTGTAGCTCGCTTCGGAAATTCCGAATGGGTCTGGTCGGGTGTATGTGACGAGTTGGATTGAAAAAATTTACTTGTATCTTCAATCAATTCCAGTATGCTTGGACTATGAACTTTGCCGGGAAGGCTGCCGTGAAAGCTGAACTTCCGCCTCCGGCACTGCCCCCCGGCAACTGATGAGGAGCTGACCTGCCATGAGCAACCTGTTGAGCGATGTGCGTTCTTCCAACTGGGATGACGCCGCGGAATCCGGCGCCGTGCTGGTCTTCCTGCATGGCTTCGGCTCCAATGAGCACGACCTGGCTTCGCTGGCCGAACCGTTGGGCCTTCAATTGCCGTGGGCTTCGCTGCGCGCACCGCTGGAATTGGGCCACGGCGGGGCCGCCTGGTTCCAGATCACCACACCGGGCGTCCCCGACGCGGCACCGGTGGAAGCGGCAACCGCAGCCATCTGGGCCTGGATCGACGCAAATGCGGACGCCTCCACCAAGATTATTCCGGTCGGTTTCTCCCAGGGCGGGCTGATGGCCAGCCAGCTGCTGCGCACCCGTCCCGAGCGCGTCCTGGCCACCACGATCCTCGGCGGTTTCGTGCTTGGCGGCACCCAGCCAGCCGATGAAATCATCGCCGCCCAGCGACCCGCCGTCTTCTGGGGCCGCGGCACCGAAGACCAGGTCATTGCCCCGGTCGCCATCGAACGGACCGCCGGGTTCCTGCCCGGGCACTCGACCCTGAATGAACGGACCTACCCGGGGCTGGCCCACGGCATCAACATGGATGAGCTGTACGACGTGCGCAGCCACATTTCCGCGCAACTGGATGCGATGGCAGCAGACAACGCATGAGCCAGGGCGCGCCCTTTGAAATCGGCATCTTCACCTTCGGGGAATTGACCAGGGATGCCGACGGCAAGCCCGTCGATGCGGCCACCAGGATGCGCGACATCCTTGAATGGGCGCGGGTCGCAGACCAGGCCGGACTGGACGTCTTTGGCGTGGGCGAGCATCACCGCGAGGACTTCGCGGTGTCCGTCCCTCCGATAGTGCTCGCGGCCGCCGCCGCGCAAACCCAGAACATCAAGCTGACCAGCACCGTCACGGTGCTTTCATCCGCCGACCCGGTACGCGTCTTCGAGGACTTCTCCACCGTGGATCTGATCAGCGGGGGACGCGCGGAAATCACCGCCGGCCGCGGGGCCTACCTTGAATCCTTCCCGCTCTTCGGCCAGTCGCTGGAACGCTACGACGAGTACTTCGAGGAAAAGCTGGATCTGCTGCTGAAGATCCGCGACGAAAACCCCGTGACCTGGAGCGGCAACACCCGCGCGCCGCTGGATGAGGCGGGGGTCTGGCCTCGTCCGGTTCAGGAGCAACTGCCCATCTGGGCAGCCGTGGGCGGGATGCCAGCCTCGGCGGTGCGTGCCGGCCGGCTAGGGTTGCCGCTGTACCTGGCGATCCTCGGCGCACCTGAACGCTTCGGGCCGCTGGCCCAGCTCTATCGCCGTGCCACGCACGAAGCCGGGCGCGAGCCAGGACGCATCGGGGTATCTTCGCACTTCTATGCCGAGGAAACCTCGCAGGGCGCCCGGAACAGCTTCTACCCGCATTACAGCTCCTGCATCGGGCAGAACATGCCGCGTGCAGGATTTCTGGATCGTGAATCCTTCGAGGCATGGGCCTCCCCGCGCGGGGCGCTCTTTGCCTGCAGCCCGGCAGAAATCGTGGACAAGATCCTGTGGGAGCACGAGATCCTAGGCCACACCCGTTTCCTGGCGCAGGTGGGTCTGGGCGGCCTGTCGCAGGCGCAGACCTTGCGTTCCATCGAGCTGCTGGCCACAGAAGTCCTGCCACAAGTGCGCGCCGCGTTGGGCCAATAGCGCCGGCAGCAAGGCGGCGGCTAGCCTAGAAGCATGCACGCAGTAGAGAAGCGCCTGCGCGAGATCCGGCAAGCCATCTCGAATCTGCGCGAGGCGGCGGCAATGGACGGCGATGCGCAGCGGGCGGGCGTGGCACAGTCGCTCGGCGAGCTGTTCGGGCTGGTCTCGACCCGCAAGGAATTGCGTGCCGCTGCGGCGCAGGCGATGCGGCACTACCAAGGCGGCATGGGATCATTCCAGGATGCCGGCACCCCGGCGATGGGTGATGCGGTCGACGGACTGCGGCGCGCGCTGGCCAAGGCACGATCAAGACTGCCTGCCGGCTAGGCCGCGACAGCCTCTTCGACGTCCTGGATCGAGGCATGCTCGTTCGCGATGCGGGTTCTGCGCACGCTCCAGGCGTGGGTCAGGATCACCAGCAGGATCCCGGGAATGAGCCACAACAGCAGTCGCAGGATATCCATGCTAATGGACTGCTCGGGAAAGTAGACCAGGGTCTGCACAGCATCCAGCCACCCTGCGCCATTCCAGAACGAGTTCAGTGCACCATAGAAGCCGGGCTGCATCTGGGGCTGGAAGATGCCGCCGGAGCTCGTGAAGTTCAACGCGACGAAGCATAGCGTCAGCACTGGGGTGGTCCAGTGGCGCAGCAGCGGATGCAGGCCCAGGCCCAGCAAGGTGATGCCGGCGGCATAAACCCAGGAAGTCAACCAGATGCCCGTGAACCGGGACTCGATGATCCCGTAGACCGGGCCTGCGATGATCACTGCGATCGTGGCAACCACTGCGGCGGCGACCGCCGCCAGGACCAGGCGCACCGGCAGCTTGACCTTGCCCATGAACCCGGCCAGCGGAACGGCGCTGGCATAGCCGCCAATGCTCAATGCAACCAGCAGGAAGAACAGGCCCTGCCCGGTGGTGTCCTGCGCTCCCGTGGGCACGACATCCTCGATGCGCAAGGGTAGGTCTTGCTCATAGGCCACGTCCATGAAGATCTTCTGGGCAATATTCGCCGACGTTTCCGATGCTGCGCTGGAAATGTACAGCGTTGCGGTGCCGTTGACTGTTTCGTAGGCGGCTGCGAGCTCGCGCTGTCCGACCAGTTTCCGAGCCTGCGCGGCATCAGCGACGGTGCGCACTCCCAAGGCGCCGTCGGATTCATCCTGCAAGGTTTGGGCGAAGACCTTGGACTGCGCGGAACCGCCGACGACTGCTACCTGCACGTTGTGCGGACTGGGCGCATGGAACGCGCCCAGATAGAACAAGCCCATGATTGCGCACAGGAAGAACGGGATCAGCATGGTCAAGGCCAGCTTTCCCCAGCCCAGCGGTGCCCGCTTGGGCGCAGGGGACGGCTTTGCGTCCACGGAGACGGTCTGCGTGGAGTCGGAGGATGGGCGCGGGGCGGTGTCGGTGAGAGTCATCAGCACCCAAGAATACTCTTAATGTTGCATGATGCAACTTTAAGATTCCGATGAAGCCCTGGGTACTAGACTCGGTACATGGGCAAGGAACAGCGCGAAGCCGACATCCAATCGATTTTCCACCACATGCAACTGATTACCCGGCGGGCAAATTCGCGCTCCCGCCAGCTGGCCGAGCCGTTGACCCTCGTGGAGCATTCCCTGCTGCGCTTCATTGCCGATACTCCCGGAACCCGGGCTACCGACATTGCCGAGGCATTCTCGCTGAACCGGTCGACAGTTTCCCGGCAAGTGGGCACGCTGCTGGAGTTGGGATACATCGCCTATGACGCTGCCGAATCAGGGCGCGGGCGCGTACTGGAACTGACTGAGCTGGGAAGCGATCGGCTTCAGGCATCCGCCGCAGTGCACCGCGCCGCGGTAGCCGACCGCCTGGATGGCTGGAGCGAAGAGCAGATCTCCACCTTTGCCGAAGCCTTGGCACGCTACAACGAGGCCGACTCGCAGTAGAGCCAGGGAATTCCGCGACCGGACCTATGCGATCCTGGCGAACCGCGGTCCGCTGTAGCCGTCGCGTTCAACGTGTTCCGCGAACATTTGAAGCGGCCGGGCCCAGAAGCTGTAGTCATCGTAGAGCTTGCGGTAGAAGACCAGCGGCTCTTCGGTCTCGCTGTGCTTTCCCACGGCCAGCACCTCATAGCGCTGTCCCTTGAAATGCTGGTAGATGCCGGGTTCGATGCTCACCGTGGCGGCCTTTCTGGTCAATTGGGATGCAGGAAAACTTCAGCGCGAGCCGTGCCCGGCACCGACGCCGCTGCGCTGGGCCAGCAGGTGCTCAAGGATCGGTTCCAGGACCGCCAGCCCGTCCTTCACTCCGCCGGTGGATCCGGGCAGCGTGATCACGAAGCTGCTGCCAGCGAATCCTGCCACCCCGCGGGTAATGATGGACATCGGGGTTGAGGCCTCTCCGCGCCGGCGGATGGCCTCGATGATACCTGGCAGCTGGACATCGAGCAGCGGGGCAACCATTTCGGGGGATTGGTCATCGGGCGAGACCCCGGTCCCGCCGGTGACGATCACTATCTGGCTGCCATTGGCCAGCAGCTCATCCACGGCGAAACGCACCGGCTGCCCGTCGGCTACCACCGTCGGTTGCCCGGTGTCGAAACCGCGCTCGGACAGCCACCGGGTGATCAGCGGGCCGGTCTTGTCTTCTGCTTTGCCGGCCGCGGCGCTGGTCGAGGCGACCACCACCGCCGCTGTGCGGCTAGTCTCCACGAACCCAGTCCCCGCTCTTGCCTCCGGACTTGGACAGCACCTTCACCGAGCGGACCTCGGCGTGCTTGTCCACGGCCTTGACCATGTCGTAGAGGGTCAGCGCGGCGACACTGGCGGCGGTCAACGCTTCCATCTCCACTCCGGTGACACCCTTGGTGGTCACCTGGGCGGTGACGCGCACTGCGGATTCCTCGGCGGTGAAATCAATGGACACTTTGGAAATCGGCAGCGGATGGCACAGCGGGACTAGTTCCCAGGTCCGCTTGGCCGCCATGATGCCGGCGATGCGTGCGGTGCCCAGCGCCTCGCCCTTGGGCAGGTCTCCGGTCATCAGCATCGGGACGACATCCGGGCGGGTGGCAAAGATGGCCTCGGCGGTAGCCACGCGCTTGGTGACCGCCTTGTCGCTGACGTCGACCATGTGGGCGCTGCCGTCTTCGCGCAGGTGGGTGAGTTTCTCAGACATTCATGCTCCAAGTTTCAATGCTTTGGCCGGCCGCCAGCTGGCTGACGCCTACCGGGATATGCACCAGCGCATCGGCGCGGGCCAGGTCGTGGACCAGATGGGACCCCGGATCCAGGATGGTGACCTGTCCATCGCGGATCACTGCCCTGCGCACCTGGTGCTTGTGCTCGGGGGAGCTGGCATCGGATGCCAGCAGGTACTGCTCGGGCCTAGGCTCGGGCAGGCCATTGAATTCGCGCAGCAGCGGAACCAGGAACAGCTCGGCCGAGAGCAGCGCGCTGACCGGGTTGCCCGGGAAGCAGAGCACCACTGCGTCGTCCAGCTGCGCATAACCCTGCGGGCCGCCGGGCTGGATGGCCACGTGGTGGAAGTTCCCGCCGCTTTCGGACAGGGCCTGGCGGACCACTTCGTAGGCGCCGGCGCTGATGCCGCCGACGGTCACGATCAGGTCCACTTCTGCCTGCAGCCTGTCGATGGCGTTGGCGAAGCCTTGCGGATCATCGGGCAGCTGGATGGTGCGGACCTCGACCTGGTGCCGGCGCAGCAGGGCCGCGAGCATAGGCGAATTGGCATCCGGGATCTGCCCTTCGGCCAGCTGGCCATTGCTCAGCTCATCGCCGGTGGTGCATAGCGCCACCTTCAGTGCCCGGCGCACCGGAACTTCGGATAGCCCGCTGGAAGCCAGTGCCGCGATCATGGCAGGGGCCAGTCGGGTTCCGGCAGGTGCCACGAGCGCACCGGCTTGAAGATCCACGCCGGCCGGGCGGATGAAGCGCCCTTCGGGACTCGGCGCGGTGAATGCTGCCTGGCCGCTGGGAGTGCCGTGGCCGCAACGCACGAGTTCGGGAAAGGTTCCGGCGGCGCTTTCCTCCACGGGAATGACGGTGTCGGCTCCGGCCGGGATCATTGCGCCGGTCATCACCGGGCTGGCGGTGCCCGGCTGCAGCTCCAGCTGCGGGTCCCCGGCGGCGGCGGTGAAGCCCAAGGGCAGGGAGACCGGGGCATCGGGTGCCGCGGACAACAGATCTGCGCTGCGTACGGCGTAGCCGTCCATCTGCGAATTCGTGAACGCTGGGATGGGCAGCACGGCGAAGGTGTCCTCGCTGGTGATCCGGTCGCACAGCTGCTCGCTGGTTACGGGCAGCCATTGCGTGCCAAGCGAATCGAAGACCGGTTTGAGCAGGCTAGCCAGCTCGGCGCGATGGTTTTCAAGGGTGCAGGTCATTGGCTATCCGCCTGCAAAAGGCGGCAGCACGTCCACGGTGAGCTCCCCGGTCGGACCCAGCTCGCCGGCATCGCGGCGCACCACACCGTTGACCAGGAAGCTTCCGGCACGCAGCACCTGGGCCATCTCGGTCCCGTGGGTGTCGATGAGCTGCGTGCGCAGCTGCGCCAGGGTTTCCGGCCGATCCCAGGTTTCCTGCTCGGTGCCCGCCGCCGCCGCGGCGGCAGCGAAGTAGCGTATCGTGATCTTCGACATGACTTCATGCTATCGCGCTAGAGCGAACAGGACACGATGATGAGCGAAGGCTACTTCCCAGCCCTAGTCGCACCCGGTGCGGAACTCAGCGGCGAACAGGCTAAGCGGGCCGCACGCCAGCTCTCGTTGCCCGGATTCGATGAGGTATCCCAGCGCCGCTTGGCCGCCGCCCGCGTGCTGGTGATCGGCGCCGGAGGCCTGGGCAGCGCCTGCATCCCGTATCTGGTCGGGGCGGGGGTAGGCACCATTGGCATCGTGGATGACGACGTGGTGGAACTGTCCAACCTGCATCGCCAGGTCACCCATACCACCGCGAATATCGGCAAATCCAAGACCGCGTCGCTGGCCCAGACGGCCACCGCGCTGGATCCGAACGTAAAGATTATCGAGCACAACCTGCGCCTGGATTCCTCCAATGCGCTGGAGATCTTTGCGAATTATGACCTCGTGATCGACGGCAGCGACAACTTCCCGACCCGTTACCTGTCCAATGATGCTGCGCAGCTCACCGGCATCCCGCTGATCTGGGGATCCATCCTGCAGCACCACGGCCAGGTCTCCGTGGCCTGGCATGAGCAAGGTCCGGGCTACCGCGATCTCTTCCCGGTTCCTCCAGCCCCGGGCACCGTCCCGGACTGCGCGGCCGGGGGAGTGCTGCCCGGATTATGCGGAACCATCGGTTCGCTGCTCGCCACCGAAGCGCTGAAGCTCATCGCAGGACTGGGCCAGCCGCTGGTGGGCAAGGTGCTGATCTATGATGCGCTCGCCGCCAGCACCCGCACCCTGGAATACTCCCGCGACCCGCAAGCCCCCGAAATCTCCGGGCTGATCGACTACGTGCTCTTCTGCGCCGGATCGCTGCCGGAGGCCGAATCCGTCGGCGCCGAAGCGCTCGCCGACGCACTGGCCGGTGCGGATGCGCCGGTGCTGCTGGATGTGCGCAACGACGACGAACGCGAACAGCAGCACATTGCAGGGTCCCTGCACCTGCCGTTGCCCCAGCTGGAAGCGGCGATCGAATCCGGTGCCGAGCTGGAACAGATCCCTGAAAACGTCACCGTGTACTGCGCACGCGGACCGCGTTCGCAACGCGCGGCATCCTTGCTCGCCACACGAGGCATCAAGGCAAATTATCTTGACGGCGGGTTGCCGGCCCTGGCCGAAGTTGCCCCGAACTTGCTGGCAGAACCAGCAGACATTGAAGGAGCTTGAGCATGAGCTACGCACTGATTACCGAAGAACCGATCGATGAAGCTGCGGTGAAGGCTGCCGTGGAATCCGATACTTCGGGAGCCTTGGTGATGTTCCATGGCATCATCCGCAACCATGATGGCGGCCAGTCGGTGAATTCCTTGGATTACTCCCACCACCCGCAGGCACAAGAGTTCCTGGAAAAGATCATCGCCGAGGAAGAAGAACGCACTGGGCTGAAGCTTGCGGCAGTTCACCGCGTGGGTCCGTTGAAGATTGGTGATGCGGCGCTGGTAGCTGCCTCGGCCGCGGCGCACCGCAAGGAAGCCTTCGACGCCATCGAGAACCTGGTGGAACGCATCAAGGCCGAGGTGCCGATTTGGAAAAAGCAGCACTTCACTTCCGGCAGCTCCGAATGGGTTGGGCTTTAACAATTCGGTTGGTTCCGTGCGCTAGCACGTGGAGATCCGGACTTCGCGGGGGCGTGGCCATGGCCAGCTTCGAAAGCAATTAATCTTGGCAACGGCGTAATTGAATCGACCAGCAGCCGAGCCAAGTCACCAGGTTGACGCTTCACGGTTCAACAAGCCCACGTTTCGTGGTCTGTTCATTGCGCGCGGCTTCCAGGCCAGCGAGCAATCGTACGGCATTTTTCGGCGAGCACAGCAGCTAGCTGGTTTCGACAGCTGGAATTCTACGTGCCAGGCTCTTGTGCAAGTCTGGCCGACCATTCCGACAGCAACTCCCGCAATTCCTTTGGCTGCACCTCGCTGACCGGTGCTTCGCTCAGCGCCAGCCCGAAAGCCGCCCACCGCAGGTCGGCGTTCTCCGTGCGCACCATGCAACTGCGGTCATCGATCGGATCGATCTCGAACCACCGGCCAATGAGGGGTGCCAGCGCTTCCGCGCCGGCGTGCACCCGTGCGCTGACTGGCTGCACTCCGGAGCCGCGCAGCCCATTGCGGACAAACTGGGCTGCATCGCCGCCGGGGATCTGCCGCGGCGCAAAGCGCAACGCCCGCGGATCTGCGTTCTCGGCGCGGTCCACGCGGAAGCTGCGCCAATCATCGCGATCCAGATCGAAGGCCACCAGGTAGTAGCGGTTGCCGACATTCACCAACTGGGCCGGCTCGACCCTGCGCGAGCTCGCAACTCCCTTGGCATCCTTGTAGTCGAAGGCGATTCGTTCATGGTCGCGGCATGCCTGGGCAAAAGCCACCAGAACTGCCGGGTCCACGGAATCAGGTGAGGAAGTCGGGGAGTCCAGCGGGACGGTGCTGGAAGCCAGCGCTTGCACCCGCTGCCGGAGCTTGGACGGCAGCACCGGGACCACCTTGGACAGGGCACGCAGCCCCGCCTCCGCAAGCGCATCCTCGCCGCCGTGGACCGTCGACTGTAGTCCGACAACCAGCGCGACCGCTTCCTCGTCGTCAAGCACCAACGGAGGCAGTGCGGCGCCAGAAGACAGCTGGTAGCCGCCGCCCACACCGCGATCCGCCTGCACCGGGTAGCCCAAGTCGCGCAACCGGTCGATGTCGCGGCGAACGGTGCGCAGGCTGACGTCCAAGCGTTCAGCCAGCTCGTCCCCGGACCAGTAGCGGTGGGTCTGCAGCAGGGACAGCAAACGCAGGAATCTGGTGCTGGTACTCATGCAACAAGTCTGCCTTGATTTAGGACAAGAACTGGCACTTTTGGCTTCTACTCTGGTTATTACCAGCTGGAAATACCCGCTGCAGCTTATGCCAGGAGGAAACCACGAGCACCATGGCCAACACCAACACCACCCTCACCGGGGAACGCGCCGACCTGTTCCAGGCCCTTGCCAATGCCCGGCATTTCCTGCGGTTCACCACCCAGAACCTCACCGATGAGCAGGCAGCCACTCGAACCACAGTCAGCGAGCTGACCCTCGGCGGGCTGATCAAGCATGTGACCGGAGTCGAGCAGCAATGGCAGGAATTCATGGTCAAAGGGCGGGCCGCCATGGCCTGGGACGGCATTGACTTCTCCGAACCGACCTCGGAGATGATCGAAGCCTTCCAGAACGAATTCAACATGCAGCCACACGAGACGTTGGACGAGCTCCTGGAAAACTACGCCCTGATAGCCGAGCGCACCGATGCCCTGCTGGCAGAAATCGATCTGGACACGGTTTACGAATTGCCCTCCGCCCCGTGGTTCACCGACACGCACTGGTCGGTGCGCCGCACTTTGCTGAACATCATTGCGGAAACCACCCAGCATGCAGGGCATGCGGACATCATCCGCGAATCCCTGGACGGGCAGAAATCGATGGGCTAGCCCCCGATGTAGGACATTTCGATGCGCTTGCGGTTGCCCGGGGTCAGTGCGGCGCGCAGTTCCGAATAGTTGTCATCGCGCTTGCGCCAGTGCCCGGCCAGCGCGTTGGCCAACTCCTCATCGCTGATCCCGTCGCGCATCAGGGCGCGCAGGTCATAACCGGAGCCGGCGAACAGGCAGGTGTACAGCTGGCCTTCGGCCGAGACCCGGGCGCGCGAGCAATTGCCGCAGAAGGCATTGGTGACACTGGAGATCACGCCGATTTCTCCGGCGCCGTCGGTGTAGCGCCAGCGGTTGGCGGTTTCACCCGGCTCGGTCTTGCTGACCGGTTCCAGCGCCCAGCGCTTATTGACCATGGCCACAACCTCGGAAGAGGGCAGCACCTCGTCCAGCTTCCAGCCGTTGGTGGTGCCCACATCCATGTATTCAATGAAGCGCAGGATCGCACCGGTGCCGCGGAAATGCTCGGCCAGCGACAGGATCTCCGAATCGTTGACCCCGCGCTTGACCACCGTATTGATCTTCACCGGGCCCAGGCCCACCTCTTGAGCCACATCAATGGCGTGCAGCACCCGGGACACAGGGAAATCCACATCATTGATGGCCTTGAACTTGTCGTCATCCAGCGAATCCAGCGAGATGGTGACACGGCGCAGCCCCGCGTCCTTGAGCTTCTGGGCCATGACCGGCAACGCCGAGCCGTTGGTGGTCATTGCCAAATCCACCGGCTGGCCCTCGGGGGTCTTCAGCTTCGAAAGCATGCTAACCAGGTCCACGATTCCGCGGCGCAGCAGCGGCTCGCCTCCGGTCAGGCGCAGCTTGGTGACCCCCAGCGAAACGCTGATACGAGCCAGCCGCTCGATTTCCTCGAAGCTGAGCAGCTCGGAGCGCTCGCGGAAGACGAAATCGCGCCCGAAGATCTCCTTGGGCATGCAATACACGCAGCGGAAATTGCAGCGGTCAGTCACCGAGATCCGCAGGTCGTGCAGGGGCCGTCCACGGGCATCGCCCAGAGCGCCGGCCGCTTGTGCTTTCATACTCTCCACAGTAGCTTCCGGCATCCTCGCGTGGAAGACGGTTAACCTGAAAGTAACAAATCAGCTACGCAAATGGATCGGCATGGCAGGTGCGACGGTAGCATTGGCACCAGCCCCGATTTCAAGGAGAACCCATGCAGCACCGCCCTTTCCCACGGTTCCGAGCCCTTGCCGGGCTGGCGGCGGCCGTGCTGGCGGTGGCCGGCTGTTCGGCCAGCACCCCATCCGAGGATGCAGCAGCCGAACCCATCACCATCTCCGCGGCGGCCTCCCTGCAAAGCGCCTTCGAGCAGATCTCCGAAGAATTCAGCGCAGAACACCCCGAGGTGCAGATTTCCAGCATCTCCTACGACGGCTCCTCGACCCTGGCCACGCAGATCCTCGAAGGCGCCGACGTGGACGTCTTCGCCTCGGCCGATGAACGCAACATGTCCGAGGTAACCGAGGCCGGGTTCGGCCACGAGCCGGTGATCTTCGCCAGCAACACCCTGGTGATCGCGGTGCCGCAGGACAACCCGGCGGATATCGATTCGCTCGATGATCTGGCGCAGGCCACCACGGTGCTGTGCGCGCAGCAGGTGCCATGCGGCTCGGCCTCCCGCCAGCTGCTCGAAGACCAAGGGGTTCAGGTGACCCCGGCCAGCGAGGAGCAGAACGTCACCGCGGTGCTGCAGAAGGTGGCCGCCGGTGAAGCGGATGCCGGGCTGGTCTACGCCACCGATGTGCTCAACGAAGAGAACGTCGCCTCGATTGTCCCGGACGGCGCCGAGGACATAGTGAACACCTATCCGATTACGACGCTCGGCGAGAATCCCGGCGCGCAGGCGTTCATGGATTTCGTGATCAGCGAGCGCGGCCAGCAGATCCTTGCCGAGCACGGCTTCGGCACCGGCGCTGAGCAGGCCAATGGCTAGCGATACCGGGGTACGGGTTCCCGGCTTCGCCATCGCTCCGGCCCTGCTGGGCGTCGGGCTGCTGGTGCTTCCGCTGCTGGCGCTGATCACGCGCGCCAGCTGGTCCACGCTGGTGGACGATGCAACCAGCCCCCAGGCCCTTTCGGCGCTGTGGCTGAGCCTGCGCACCGGGGTGGCGGCCACCGTGCTGTGCGTGCTGCTTGGCGTGCCGCTGGCGGTGCTGATGGCCCGCAGTCCAGCCCGGATAGCCCAGCTGCTGCGCGCGCTGATCGCCGTCCCGCTGGTGCTGCCGCCGATGGTTGGCGGCGTCGCCTTGCTCTTCCTCTTCGGACGCACCAGCCCCATCGGCGAATTCATCGATTCCCTGTGGGGGATCACCCTGCCCTTCTCCACCGCGGCGGTGGTCATCGCCCAGAGTTTCGTGGCCCTGCCCTTCCTGGTGCTCTCCGTGGAGGGCTCGCTGCGAGCCGCCGGGGCCGGCTACGAGCAAGCCGCCGCCACCCTGGGTGCCGGACGCTGGATGGTGCTCACCCGCATCACCTTGCCGCTGGCCGCCCCGGGCCTGGTAGCCGGGGTGATCCTGTGCTTCGCGCGGGCCATCGGCGAATTCGGGGCCACCGCGCTGTTCGCCGGCAACGCGCCGGGCATTACCCAGACCATGCCGCTGGCCATCTACACCGCATTCAACGGGGCCGGCACCGGACGGGATTCCGCGGTCGCCCTGTCGCTGCTGCTGCTGGCCACCGCCGTGGTGGTGCTGCTGCTGGTGCGCGCCTGGCGTCCGGGGGCCTTGAAATGACACTGGAGGTTGCCCTGCGCGTGCCGCGCACCGGATTCGACGTGGACGTCGAATTCCAGGTGCCTGCCGGCAGCACGCTGGCGATGATGGGACCCAGCGGCTCAGGCAAGTCCACCATTGTGCATGCCATCGCCGGGATCCAGAAGATTGCCGCCGGGCGCATCGAGCTTTCCGGTTCCCTGCTGGCCGATGCGAAGCAGCACCGTCCGCCGCACCTGCGCGAGGTCGGCCTGCTGGGCCAGGACCCGCACCTGTTCCCGCATCTGGATGCGCTGAAGAACATCGCCTTCGGCGCCCGGGCCGGGGGACTGGACAAGGCCGCCGCGAAGTCCGCGGCCGCCGAATGGATTGCGCGGCTGGGCCTGGAAGAAATCGCCACGCACAGGCCCGAGGCCCTCTCCGGCGGCCAGCGCCAGCGCATCGCGCTGGCGAGGGCCTTGGCCGCCGCGCCCAAGATCCTGCTGATCGACGAGCCGTTCGCTTCGCTGGATGTCGAGGCCGCCATGGACATGCGCGCGCTGGTGCGCGAAGAGCTGGAACGCACCGGAACCAGCGCCATTGTCGTCTCGCATTCGGCCGCCGACGCCCTGGCGCTCGCCGATGACTTGCTGGTGCTGGAGCGCGGAAGAATCATTGCGCAGGGAACGGTGCAGCAGGTTTTCGCTGAACCTGCCAACCGCTTTGTGCGTGCGGTGGCGGCCACCTTGCCAGCACAGCATCCGATGAGCATCCAGGAAGAGCAACCATGAGTACCGGCATCCAACCAGTGGAACTTGAAGTGCACCGTGAGCGGCTTTTGTCGCAGGTTGTGCCGTTGGCCCCGCGGCAGATCGAGGTGGCTGGAGGCTTTGCCGCACTGCACGGCGCGGTGCTGGCCGAGGATGTGCGCTCCACGCATCCGCTGCCGTTATGGGACAACTCGGCCATGGACGGCTATGCGGTGCGCTCGGTGGATACTGCTGCGGCGCCGGTCGCGCTGGACGTCATTGGCGAAGTGCCGGCCGGAAGCGGCTGGGACCCGAAACTGGAACCGGGCCAGTGCGTGAAGATCATGACCGGTGCCCCGATCCCGTCCGATGCCGATGCGGTGGTGCGCATCGAGGACACCTCCGCCGCGGTGACCGGCTGGGATGCTGAGACCGTGCAGATCCACGTGCCGGTGCAGCCGGGCAAGGACCTGCGCCGTCGCGGCGAGGACAAGACCGCCGGTCAGCCGGTGGCCCATGCCGGCGAACAGCTCACCGCCGCCCGTCTTTCGGCCCTGGCGGCCGCCGGGGCCAGCAGCTTGCCGGTGCGCACCGCTCCCAGGGTGGCGGTGCTGATCACCGGAGCGGAATTGCTTGAACCAGGCAAGACGCTGTCGCGCGGGCAGATCCCGGAAACCAACTCGCTGCTCATGGCAGGGCTGCTGGCCGAATCCGGGATCCAGGCAACCACCGTGGTGCACTGCGTGGATGACACCGGCGCGGTCCGCGAACAGCTGGAGGAGCTCGGCTCCACGCATGACGCCATCCTGAGCACCGGGGGAGTCGGCCCGGGCGCCTACGACGTGATGCGCCAGGTGCTGGATGCCGAACCCGGGGTGCAGGCGGCCCGGGTGAAGATCCGCCCCGGCCAGCCGCAATGCGCTGGACGCTTGCAGGCTGGCGCGATGGTCTTCGCCCTGCCCGGCAACCCGGTCAGCGCTGCGGTCAGTTTCGAATTGTTCGTGCGCCCGTGCCTGCGGGCCATGCAAGGGCACCGCGAGGTGCTGCGCCCAACGTTGCGTGCCATCGCCGCGGTGGGCTGGAAAGCTGCGGCCGGACGCCTGCAGGTGATCCCGGTGGTCTTCGAGCATGGGGAACAACTGCGGTGCGCCCCGGCAGTCCAAGCCAGCAGCATCTCCCACTCGGTGGGCGGCTTCGGCGCCGCCGAAGGCTATGCACTGGTTCCGGCTGGCATCGACCGGGTCAACCCGGGCGATGGAGTCGAAGTACTGAGGATGATTCCATGAGCGCCGCACAGGATCCCGGCTTCAACGCCCTGGTGCTGGCCGGCGGCAGGGGCACGCGTCTCGGTGGCGAGGCCAAGGCCGAAATCCAGCTGCACGGCCAGCGCCTGGTTGACCGCGTGGTCGCCGCGGCCCGCAAAACCGGCGCACGACGGGTGGTTGTGGTTGGCCCGGAATCCGCCGGTACCCAGGCCGATTCCGTGATCCGCGAGGACCCGCCATTTGCCGGTCCGCTGGCGGGAATCGCCGCTGGACTTGCCGAACTTGCTGGCAGCGCCAACGCGGAATGGACCATGGTTTTGGCCTGCGACCTGCAACGCCCGGCCGCTGTGGCCAGCGCGTTAATCGGTGGCTTTGGGCAACGCGCAGCCGATGGCCTGCTGCTGGTTGACGCGGAAGGCCACACCCAGTGGCTGGCAGGAATCTACCGCACCTCGGCACTGGCGGCCATCTGCGCCCAGCTGGCGCAGGAACTGGTCAATGCCCCGGTGCGCCGCGCCTTGAACCAGCTGCAGTTGGCACGGGTACAGGTGGATGATGGAATCAGCAGTGACATAGATACGCCGCAGGCGCTGGAAAGCGCCCGCATGAATGGAAGGGAAGCCATGGCACAGCATCTGCCGCCCGAATCATTGAACGATTGGCTGGAAGCAGCCGCCAAGGAATTGGGCTTGGACTCCGGCGAAGTGGACATCGCCACCGTGCTTGATGTTGCCAAGCATGTAGCCCACGAGGTCGCCCGGCCAGCAGCCCCGCTGAGCACCTTCCTGCTCGGCCTGGCCATGGGCAGCGGCAAGGGAGAGCTTTCTGGCCTATCCGAGCAAATGGTCTCGCGCGCCCACCGCTGGGCTGACGAGCACCCGGACGAATAGCCTAGTCCGGCTGCTCGCAGCCTCCCCGGAATCGCAATTCTCCGGACAGCCGGCAACCCGCGGTGCTACCGGCTGCGCCGGCCGCGGGCCTGCGGCGGCGTGGTGATTGGATCCCAGCCGCGGCGGATCGGACGGCTGCCGGCGCCACGGGAATCATCCCGCGAGCGGTACACGATGTAGGGGCGGAAGAAGTACGGGATCGGCGCCGAGAACACGTGCACCAGCCGGGTGAACGGCCACAGCGCGAACAGCAGGCAAGCGGTGATCACGTGCAGCTGGAAGAAGAGCGGCACCTCCAGCATCATCTCGGGGTGCGGCTGGAAGATGATCATCTGCCGGATCCATGGCGAGATCGATTCGCGGTAGGAATAGCCTGGCCCGAAGACCTGGTACACGACCGTCGCCAAGGTGCCGAAGAACAGCGTGGCTCCCAGGAACACGTACATGATCTTGTCCATCGGGGTCGTGGCGAGGAAGACCGGGCCCACCGTGCGGCGGCGGTAGATCAGGATCGCCAGGCCGGCCAGCGTCAGGATGGCCGCCGCGGTACCGAGCCAGGTGGCCCCGAGGTGGTAGATATGCTCGTTGATCCCGATGGCGTACAGCCATTCGCGTGGAATCAGCAGGCCGACCACGTGCCCGGCGATCACCATCAGGATGCCCAGATGGAACATGGGCGAGCCCCAGCGCAGCAGCCGGTTCTCATAGGTCTGGCTCGACCGCGTGGTCCAGCCGAATTTGTCGTAGCGGTAGCGCCAGATATGCCCGACGATGAACACCACCGCGCAGGCATAGGGCAGCACGACCCAGAGCAGAATCGCTGACGTACTCATCCGTTCCCCCTCGGGCTGAATGGCGGAAGATTTCCCAGGAAGGACAATCCGACGGTTTCCGTCGGCGGTCCCTCGCTGACCAGGGCCAGCACCCGTTCCTGGGTTTCCTGGTCGACTGGCGGCAAGGACAGGGTGATGCAGCGGACCAGCGGCGCCCAGTGGCTGTCCATGGATTCAAGTGCCGCGCGCAGCACCTCGATGCCCTCGATGTGCGCCGCGAGCAGCGCCTCGGCGATCGGGTCATCGCTGCGTGCCGAGAATTCCAGCACGGCCGGCAAATAGTCCGGCAGCTCCTCGGCCTCGAATTCCCAGCCCGCGGCCCGGTAGGCCTCGATGAAGGTTACCAGCGCGGTGCCGCGCTTGCGGGTATCCCCGGTGGCGAAATAGCTCAGGTACAGGCTGCACTTGCGCTTCAAATCGAAGGTCTGCACGTAGCGGCGCTGCACCTCGGCGGCACCCAGCTCGGTGGAGGCATCGATGAACTCGGCCAGCAGGCCGGCCAGCGGCTTCGGCACCGCGCCCAGATGGCGCTCCAGCTCCGGCAGCCGGTCGAACCATGCCGCGTCCGGGTAATCCAGCAGCAGGGAGACCAGCATGTGCACCTGGGCGCGTTCCCCGCGGGCCATGGACACCGGTTCGAGGGCGCCCGGCAGCCGGCGGCGCGGGGTGCCCCGGTTGAACAGTCGTGGAATCACTTTTCATCCTCCGGTGGAAAGAGTCCCTCGGGCCGGCCGTTGCCGTCCCAGTTCAGCAGGTTCACGCGTCCCGGGCTGGAAGGCCGGTCCGCGGTCTGCCGGTTCTTCAGCGAGTGGAAGTTCTCCACCGCCACCGGCACCGAGTCGCCCGACGAGGAACCGAACGGGCCTGCCCCGCCCATGCCAGGGCCGCCCTCGAAGTCCAGCGAGCAGCCCATTTCCTCCAGGTCGTGCGCCTGCTCTGCGTGGGCCGGCGGGATCACATAGCGTTCCTCGTACTTGGCGATGGCCAGCAGCCGGTACATTTCCTCCATGGCCGGCCCGTCCATTCCCACCGCCTGCGCGATGGACTCGTCGCGCATATCATCCAGCGAGATGCCGCGCATGTAGGAGCGCATGGCTGCCAGCTTGCGCAGGGCCAGGTCCACCGGGGCGGTGTCCCCGGCGGTGAACAGCTCGGCCAGGTAGCAGATCGGGATGCGCAGCTTGTCGATGGCGGCGAAGAGGTTGTTGGCGTCCTCGCCGTCGTTGCCGGTATTGGTGACCACGTCCACGACTGGGGACAGCGGCGGGATGTACCAGACCATCGGCATGGTGCGGTACTCAGGGTGCAGCGGCAAGGCTACCTGGTAGTCGCGGATCAGCTTCCAGATCGGGCTGGCCTGGGCGGCGGCGATCCAGTCCTCCGGGATGCCTTCGGCGCGGGCGGCCTCGATGACTGCCGGGTCGTTCGGGTCCAGCAGGACATTGCGCTGGGCGTCGAGCAGGTCGTGCTCGTTCTTGACGCTGGCCGCGGCGGCTACCGCATCGGCATCGTAGAGCACCAGTCCGAGGTAGCGCAGGCGGCCAACGCAGGTCTCGGCGCAGACGGTCGGCAGCCCGACTTCCACGCGCGGGTAACAGAAGGTGCACTTCTCGGCCTTGCCGGTGCGGTGGTTGAAATAGACCTTCTTGTACGGGCAGCCCGAGACGCACATCCGCCAGCCGCGGCAGGCGTCCTGGTCCACCAGCACAATCCCGTCCTCGGCCCGCTTGTACATCGCCCCGGAGGGGCAGGAGGCCACGCAGGAGGGGTTCAGGCAGTGCTCGCAGATGCGCGGCAGGTAGAACATGAAGGCCTTCTCGTATTCGGCCTTCACCTCCTCGCTCATCTTGGCCAGCAGCGGATCCTGGTCCATGGTCTCCAGCGAGCCGCCCAGGTTGTCGTCCCAGTTCGCCGACCAGCCGATCTTCATGTCCTTGCCGGTGAGCAGCGACTTCGGGGTGGCTACCGGGGTGTGCTCGCCGGAGGGCGAGTTCAGCAGCATGTCGTAGTCGTAGGTCCACGGCTCGTAGTAGTCGTGGATCTCGGGCAGCTTCGGGTTGGAGAAGATGCGGCTGATCTTCTTGAAGCGCCCGCCATCGCGCAGGGTCAGCCGGCCGCGCTTGTTCAGCCTCCAGCCGCCGCGCCATTTCTCCTGATCCTCGTAGGTGCGCGGGTAGCCCACGCCGGGACGCGTCTCGACATTGTTGAACCAGACGTATTCCACGCCGGTGCGGTTGGTCCATGCCTGCTTGCACGTCACGGAGCACGTATGGCAGCCGATGCACTTGTCCAGGTTCATCACCATGGACATCTGGGCCATGACCTTCATCGGTACTGCACCTCCTGGTTGCGGCGGCGGATCGTGGTGACCTCGTCGCGCTGGTTTCCGGTGGGTCCGAGATAGTTGAACGCCCAGGCCAGCTGGCCGTAGCCGCCAATCAGGTGGCTGGGCTTCATCAGGATGCGGGTCAGCGAGTTGTGGATGCCGCCGCGCTTGCCGCTGGTCTCCGCGATCGGCACATCCACCGTGCGGTCCTTGGCGTGGTACATGTACACCGTGCCCTCGGGCATGCGGTGCGAGACGATCGCACGGGCCACCACCACGCCGTTGCGGTTGTAGGACTCGATCCACTCGTTGTCCTTCACCCCGATCTTCGCCGCGTCCTGCGGGGACATCCAGATGGTGGGCCCTCCGCGGGAGAGCGAGAGCATGAACAGGTTGTCCTGGTACTCGGAGTGGATGGACCACTTCGAGTGCGGGGTCAGGTAGCGCACGGCGACCTCGGCATTGCCCGACTCATGCTGGCCGGTGGCGCCCAGCTTGGCGTCGTTGAACAGCCGGTGCATGTCCAACGGCGGCCGGTAGACCGGCAGCGACTCGCCCAGTTCCTGCATCCAGTCGTGGTCCAGGTAGAAGTGCATCCGCCCGGTCAGCGTGTGAAAGGGCTTGAGCTGCTCGACGTTGATCGCGAACGCGGTGTAGCGCCGGCCGCCGTGCTCCGAGCCGGACCACTCCGGTGAGGTGATGACGCTGCGCGGCTGGACCTGCACATCGTGGAAGGAAATCCGCGAGCCCTCATGCTCCTCGGCCAGGAAGGCCAGCTTCTGCCCGGTATGCTCTTCGAGCTGCTTGAAGCCCGCGGTGGCCAGGCGCCCGTTGGAGGTGCCGGAGAAGGCGAGGATCATTTCGCAGGCCTTCTTGTCGGTATCCAGCAGCACCGCGCCGGAGGCGGAAACCCCGTTGGCGTGCTTGAGCGCCTCGATCTCAGGCCCCACGCGGTAATTGATGCCCTTGGTGACCATGCCCAGTTCCTGCGTCAGGGGACCTAAGGTGCTCCACTGCCGGTAGAGGTTCGGGTAGTCGCGTTCCACGACCTTCAGCTTGGGCATGCTCAGTCCCGGAACCAGCGGGGCGTCCTGCGCCACCTTGCCCTTGACGGTGGCCATGGCATCGGGGGTGTCATGCTGCAGCGGGGACGCCACCAGGTCCTTGCGCACACCCAGGTGCTTGGCGGAGTACTCGCCGAAGCGCTTGGCCATGGACCCGAACAGCTCGAAGTCGGTCTTCGTCTGCCATGGAGGGGCAATGGCCGGGTTGAAGGAGTGGATGAACGGATGCATGTCCGTCGAGGACAAATCGTATTTCTCGTACCAGGTGGCCGCCGGGAAGACCAGGTCGGAGAACAGCGTCGTGCTGGTCATCCGGAAATCCGCGGTGGCCAGCAGATCCAGCTTGCCTTCCGGCGCCTCATCGTGCCAGGCGATGTCCGCCGGGCGGTGGCCAACGGCAGCTTCCGGGGCGCGTACCGACGCATCGGTGCCCAGCAGGTGCTTGAGGAAGTACTCATTGCCCTTGCCGGAGGAGCCGAGGATGTTAGCCCGCCAGATCAGCACGACCCGCGGGAAGTTCTCCGGGGCGTCGGGGTCCTCGCAGGCGAAGGACAAAGAGCCGTCGTTCAGCGATTCGACGACATGCGCCGCCGGATCCTTGCCGGCCGCTTCGGCCTCATCCACCAGGTCCAGCGGATTGCGGTTGAAGGTCGGGTAGTCCGGCATCCAGCCGCGCTTGATCGACTCGACCAGGCAGTCCGCGGTGGTGCGCCCGTCGAATTGGCCCTTGGCCAGCGGCGAGGCCAGCTGGTTGGCCGGCAGACCGTCGTAGCGCCACTGGTCGGTTGCCAGGTACCAGAAGGCGGTGCCGATGGTGTGGCGCGGCGGGCGGTTCCAGTCTCCGGCCGAAGCATATTGCTGATAGCCGGTAAGCGGACGGACCTTTTCCTGGCCCACATAGTGCGCCCAGCCGCCGCCGTTCACGCCCTGGCAACCGGTCATCATGGTCAGCGCCAGGAAGGTGCGGTAGATGGTGTCCGAATGGAACCAGTGGTTGGTGCCGGCGCCCATCAGGATCATCGAACGGCCGCCGGATTTCTCTGCGGTATCGGCGAATTCGCGGGCAATGCGGATGGCCTGCTCTGGCGGCACCCCGGTGTGCTCCTCCTGCCAGGCCGGGGTGCCGACAGTGGAGGCGTCCATGAAATCAGTTGGCCACTGGCCGGGAAGGGATTCGCGGCCCACACCATACTGGGCGAGCATCAAGTCGAAGACCGTGGTCAGCGTCTTGCCGGCAAGCTGCACCACCGGGACACCACGCTGCACGACGCCCGAGCCTCCTGCATGCTCCTGCCCGGCCTCCGGGGCCAGATCGAAGCGCGGCAGGCTGATTTCCGCGGTTGCGCCATCCCAGCTTGCCAGGTCCATGACCGACAGGGCAGGGGTGATATCGCCCAGGTCCAGGTTCCACTGCCCCTTGTCTTTCTCGGAGTAGCGGTGGCCCAGGGTGCCGCGCGGAACCCGGGCGTTGCCATCCATGTCCAGCAGGGCAGGCTTGAAGTCGGCGTTCTGTTCCTCGGAGAGCCCGAGGTCTGCCGCGGTGAGGAACTTGCCGGGCACCGGTGTGCCCGTGGCCGCATCGATTTCCACCAGGAAGGGAGAGTCGGTGAAGCGCAGCATGTAGTCCTCGAAGGCCTTGGTGCGCTTGTCGACGTAGTGCTCCTTGAGGATCACATGCCCCATGGACAAGCCCAACGCCGCATCAGTGCCGGGCTGCAAGGCCACCCATTCGTCGGCGAACTTGGTGTTGTCCGTGTAGTCCGGGGACACCGTGACCACCTTGGTGCCCTTGTAGCGCGCCTCGGCCATGAAGTGGGCATCAGGGGTGCGGGTCACCGGAACATTTGAGCCCCACATGATCAGGTACTGCGAATTCCACCAGTCGGCAGATTCAGGCACGTCGGTCTGGTCGCCGAAGACCTGCGGGCTGGCCACTGGAAGATCTGCGTACCAATCGTAGAAGGAGAGCATGGTGCCGCCGACCAGGTTCATGTAGCGCGAGCCGGCCCCATGGGAGACCATCGACATGGCCGGGATGGGGGAGAAGCCTGCAATGCGGTCCGGTCCGTACTTCTTCACCGAATAGACCTGCGCCGCACTTGCGATCTCCAGTGCTTCATCCCAGGTGGTGCGGATCAGCCCGCCCTTGCCGCGGGCCTTCTTGTAGCGCTTGGCCTTGGCAGGGTCCTCGACAATCGATGCCCAGGCCTCGACAGGATCCGGATGCTCCTGCTTCGCGCTGCGGTACAGCTCGGCGAGCACATCGCGGATGTAGGGGAAGCGCACGCGGGTCGGGGAGTAGGTGTACCAGCTGAACGCCGCGCCACGCGGGCAGCCGCGTGGCTCGTATTCGGGGGAGTCCGGGCCAACCGAGGGATAGTCGGTCTGCTGCGTTTCCCAGGTGATGATTCCGTCTTTGACGTAGACCTTCCAGGAGCAGGAGCCGGTGCAGTTCACCCCGTGGGTCGAGCGCACCACCTTGTCATGGGACCATCGGTCCCGATAGAAGACATCGCCCTTGCGCCCTCCCTGGAGGAACATGGCACGCAGGTCGTCACTGGTGTCACCGCGGCGCAGGAACTTTCCCATCGAAAGCAGTGAATCAGCAATCGGTCCATCAGTGGCAGGCTGCGTGTGGTTTGGACTATCGCTCATTGCCGGATCTCCTCCAACTGTGGCTAGTATCCCTAGCTTCGTCTTTTGGATCGCGAGTTTCAAGAGTATTTTCCAGAATTATCCGTTAATGTTTTTCCCTGTCATTAGGTAAATAATTAACCGGATCAACTCTTCCAATTCCGTGATGGAAAGGAATAGACTACTGGCTTAAAAGGCTCTTCGACGTTACTTGAACCGTGCGACCAGGGGGTCCAATGAGCGCAGGATCTGACGCAAACACCACTGTGAATGAGCCTGATTTGCGGGGAGGATTTTTCCAACTGCTGCTGGCCGCTTTTGCAAGCGCCGTGGGCTTCTGGGCATGGATGCTGATTTCACCGATCCAGCGTTTCTATGCTGAGGGGATGGATCTGAGCGAGGGACAGGTGTCGCTGATGCTGGCAACACCGGTGCTCGTAGGCGCTATCGGACGCATTTTCACCGGTGCGCTGACTGACCGCTTTGGTGCCCGGAAAATGTTCACCGCTGTGCTGCTGGCGACGATTCCGGCGGTGCTGCTGGTGGCGCTCGCCGGCAGCATTGGCAGTTTTGCGCTGCTGATTATCGCCGGAACCTACCTTGGTGTTGGCGGTTCGATCTTTGCAGTGGGCGTCCCCTTCGCCAGTGCCTGGTATCCGGCCAATAGGCGCGGCTTCGCCAACGGCATCTTTGGCATGGGAATGATTGGCACCGCCATTTCGGCCTTCCAGACACCTCGTCTGCTGCAAGATTTCGGCTACTGGGGAACCCACCTGTTCCTGGCCGGTCTTCTGCTCGCCGCAGCGATCCTGGTGTGGTTCTTGATGCGCGAGTCTCCGGCATGGAAGCCGAGCAGCCAACCGCTGTTCCCGAAGGTTTTCGGTGCATTGAAGCTGGCTATTACGTGGGAAATGTCCTTCCTCTACGGAATAGTCTTTGGCGGTTTTGTCGCATTTTCGACCTTCTTGCCCAAATACCTGATGACCATCTACCCGGAGAATGTCGACCCGATCGGTGCCGGTACGCGTACGGCGTTGTTCGCTGTGGCCGCAGTGATTGCTCGACCTGTCGGCGGCGTGCTGGCCGACAAATTCGGTCCGAAAGTCATTGCGCTGATCTCGCTGGCCGGCATCGTTTCGCTCGCCTATATTGTTGGACAGCAACCTGCTGAAGGCATCCTGACCGGTGTTACCTTCATCTTGATGGCTTCGGCCATGGGCCTTGGAATGGGCGCGGTCTTCGCTTGGATAGGCCCGTCGACACCTCCGGAAAAGGTTGGCGCGGTTTCCGGTGTCGTGGCGGCTGCCGGTGGCCTGGGCGGTTACTTCCCGCCGCTGGCCATGGGCGCCACCTACCATGCTGAAACCAATTCCTACGCATTGGGTCTCTGGCTGCTGGTGCTCGTGGGAACTTTCGCCTTGGTGGTTGCCGGCATGCTGCGCGGCACCAAGGCCCGTGATGGAAAATGAATCGTGGAAGAACAAGCAGCGTTATTCGATGAGCACGGGCAGGTAATCGGGCAAGCCCCGCGCTCACGCGTCAGAGCGGAAAATCTGCGCCATGGCGCTACCGGGATTCTGGTGTTCAACCCGCAGGGCGAGGTCTTTGTGCATCAGCGCACGATGAGCAAAGACGTGTACCCCGGACTCCTCGACTTCACCGCTGGCGGTGTGATCCAAGCAGGCGAAGATCCCGACGAATCGGCACGACGCGAAGCCCAGGAAGAATTGGGCATCGACAGTGAGCTCGTGCGCTTGGAACCAGAGAACTACGCAGATGCGCATACCCAGTACCGGGCTTTTCGGTACTGGACGGTTGCCCGCGGGGAGCTCAGCTTGCAAGCTGAGGAAGTCGCTAGCGGACGCTGGATGGAGCATCGTGAGCTGCTGGCAGACATTGAGCGGAACCCCGGCAGCTATATGCCCGATGCTGTTGAGCTCTTTGGCCAATGGCTCAAAGACCTGGATGGAAAGTTCCCACCTGCTGGATAGATCAATCATTTGCGCGCTGCGTCAGCTATGATCTAGCAATGAAGACCCTGTTCGTTGTTTCCGCGATCCTTTTTGCTGCGTTTTCGGTACTTTCGATTGGCGGGAATCTGCTGGTTGGCATAGTTGCAGCCGTGGCCAGCTTGTCTTCGCTGGCAGGTTTCTTCGTAGTTCGAAGCCGCGGGGCGAAAGCCTAGAAAGCCGGCTGCTCGTCGGACGGGCCATGGCATTCACGGTAAACTCGATGACTATGGCTATCGGCGCGACTATGCACACCTTTGAAATCCAGCTTGCTGATGTGGATCGCGGGGTGTACGTGGATCTTTCGCTGCGGGCTGCGCAGCACCCTTCGGAAACCGATGCCTATTTGGTTACCCGGGTGCTTGCCTACTGCCTCGAATATGAGGAAGGCATCGCCTTCTCGGCCGGCGGCGTTTCCACCGGGGAAGAGCCTGCCATCTTGGTCAAGGATTTGACCGGCCTGATCACCGCGTGGATTGAAGTGGGTGCTCCTGATGCCCAGCGGCTGCATACGGGAAGCAAGCGGGCAGGGCGTACCGCCGTCTACACGCATCGCGACCCTGCCAAGCTTCTGGCCTCCTGGCGTGGAAAGACGATCCACCAGTCTGAACAGATCATGGTGCGTTCCTTCGACCCCAAGTTCGTCGATGCGGCCACCCAGAAACTGACCCGCCGCAACACCATGTCCGTTTCGGTAACCGAGGGGCAAATTTATCTTGAATTGAATGGAACGAGCTTGGAAACGCAGATCAGCTCGCATGGGATTGAGTAGCAAAGGTTAATCTCTGATTTAGCTCAGTGTGCCGCGGCTGTCACCAGCGCGCGGAAGCATGGCCGGTGTACATCAATGACACCAACGGAAGAGCTCCATGAAACTGCGCAAAATCACGCTCGGCACAGCAACCCTGGCTTTGGCCGTCACCCTGGCCGCTCCTGCCGGAGCCGCGCCGATTGAACCGACTGGTTCCGATCCACTGATCATCGGCCACCGCGGAGCAGCAGGCCTGGCCCCGGAGAACACTTTGCCAGCCATTAAGGCAGGTAGCCAGTCCGGCGCCGAATTCATTGAGATCGACGTGCAACTGTCCAAGGACGGGGTGCCGTTCATCTTCCATGATGGAACTCCTCCGCGCACCACGAACGTGGCAGAGGTATTCCCTGACCGCGTCAATGATCCCATCACGTCATTCACTTGGGAAGAACTGCAGCAGCTCGATGCAGGATCCTACTTCTCGGACGAGTTCAAGGGAACCAAGATTCCGCATTTCGATGAGGTCCCAGGTGCACTGGCCGGTGGCACCGGTGTCTTCATCGAAATCAAGGATCCAGCCAAGTCCCCTGGCGTGGAGAAGTTGGTAGCGGACGCGTTGGCCGAGGATCCGGAGTGGAAGGCGCTCGCAGATGCGAACAAGATCGAGGTGCTCAGCTTCGACGCGGCATCCAATCAGATTTTTGCGCAGCTGGCCCCGGAAGTTCCTCTGCAGCAGCTGACCGGAACCGTGCCATCTGCCGCGGAACTGGCAAACTACGCGACGTACGCTGATTCCTTCGGCACCAACTACCGCACGCTTGATGCCGCCGGTGCCCAACGTGTGAAGGACGCAGGCTTGGGCCTGGGAGTCTACACAGTCAACGCCACCGAAGCTGCTGATGATGCCATGGCTCTGGGCGTCGAGCGGATCACCGGCGACTTCCCAACACAGGTGAACCGCCACGTCGATGGCCAGAAGGACTTCCCGGCCAACAACGGCGTGGTGATTGCCGACGCGGTCAACGACGTGCCTGGAAACGACGTCGCTCCGGAAAATGGCGAGCACGTGATCCTGGAGAACACCGGCAAGCGCACCATCGATGTCAGCGGTTACATCATTCGCGATGCCGCCAACAACATCCTGGAAATCGGCAAGGGATACGAGCTAGAGCCAGACGAGCAGCTGCACGTGTACTCGGGTCCGGGCACCAACAGCGACAAAGCTTTCTACGTGGGCGGTCCGGGCATCTTGAACAATGCCGGTGATTCGCTGGCACTGTGGGATGCCAAGGGCAAGCTCACCGATACCTTCGCGAACTAGAGCTGGGCAAGGCAAAACCCCCGTTCTCTTTGTGCTGTTGCTGTTGGAACAGCCTGCATCATCTGCGTAGCTGGTTTCCCCGATGTTGCTGGCGCATCCGCAGGACAGTGCCTGAGCGGTGTCAGTTAGGCACGAGAATGGAAACGGCAAATGACAAAGCAACCTAGCAATTCGTCTGCCGCCAGGAAGAGCACCGTAGTGGTGCTTCTGTTCCTTGCGGTAGCCGCGTTCAATCTGTCTATTGTGCCTCAGCTTACTGACTACGCCGTGGTTGGATGGGCTGTCGGCGGAGTACTGCTGCTCGCAGCGCTTATCCTTGCTTTCACCTACTATCGGCACCAGTCGAAGGCTAGCTCTTCACGATAATAGTTAACGCCGGCTCGTTCGTAGATTGAGCCGAGGCGAGCAATGTCCAGATCCGCTGAGCCTAACCCGAAGAGATCCCCTTGCCGCATCCAGCAGCAAGGGGATCTTTCTCTGTGCCCGGCTTGGGCTGGCACCAACCACAAGGCAATCGGGCATCTCGATCAAATCCGAGCGCGTCAGCCACACGGGCAACAAACGGTTGAAACGTGCATTGTTCCTCTCGGCGTTAGCTTCCATCCGCTCCGACCCGACCAGCTGTGACTACTATGACCGGAAACGAGGCCAAAGGAAACGGCGTAATCAGGCGTTCATCGCCTTGGCCCACCGCCGGCTGACGGTGTTGTTCGCGATGATCCGAGATGGGTCACTTTATGATGTTCCGGAGCTGAAAATTACTTGACACAGAACATAGGGGCACCCCACTCTTCGAGTTGAATTTTTTGGATCACCAAAACCGGACGCCTAATACTTTGCAATGATATATTTATGTGAGATATTTTATTATTCCACCTCGGCACCAAGGACAAAAGTTGAATCCAGTTTCTCGGACCCTAAAGTTGGCTATTGCAATAGCAGTGGGATTTGCAGTATGCGCTGCCTCGGTTCCTGCAGGCGCCTCTTCATCTCACGACATTGAGACTTCCTCAGAGTTTTCAGAATCTAGTAGTGAATCATTAATTGAAGGCCCCGGCACTTCCATGCTTTCGAACGCGCTGCCACCGATTGCAGACAACGGAATGCTCAAGCTAACTCTTGCGGACATGCCTGATAATTTTTCCTACATTGAACCCATTACGGGTAAGGCGACGGGAAATATAAAGGACGTTGGTGCGAGTGTGTCAGCATTTGACTTGGCCTCTAACGGAGTTTCCTTAGAGAGTGTTGACTTCTATATCGCGTCACCTGCCTCTGGTAAAACAGATCCCAACGAAATTTCTGGTGACTATTACGATGGAGCTGACATGGAAGTCGGAGAGCCAGCGGCTACTAAAAACTATCCGGTGATGAAATCTTGGAAAGATTACGGCAATAGACCTGCCACACTGCGCACAAACATCAACGATAAGTTAGTCAATAAACACAACATTACTTATAAAGTCCCACGCACTGCTTCAAAGCGCATCAAACCCTACCGGACAGATGTTCCGACTAAGTACGGTTACGATGTTAGAGTCAAAAACGTTACCTGCACTGGTTTTCTTTGGAAGCGTCATTGTGTAACACGCGATAGCGTAATTGTGCGCACAGTGATTGATTATCGAAACAATACGAGCGATAAGAAGTCGTTTGGCGTAGTTACGTCCCACTGTCTTACACGGGTTGTAAAATGCCCTAATTACGTCAAGAACGCTATCAACCAGATTTAGGGATTCATGAAAGATCTTCGATTTGGCCGTCTGTTCATGGAGCTCTCTGCTCTCGAACGAACGCAGGGCGATTTCCTATTAAGTGGGTTTAGTGTCACTGAATTAGGAAACGTTGCTGTTAAAGTTTACAACGAGTGGGTTCCATGCTCCCGTGAAGCTAGTAGGTCCGACATTGAATCCCTTTTAATCCGAGCGGGCTACACCGTTAGGCCAGCGTGGATGCAGGAATTACCTCCGTTGAATCTGGAACCTAAGATCCACGATTTTTGGGTCGAACTGCTGCAGGATCTGGGCAGCTACGAAACCGAGATGAAAGACATCTCTCCTAGATTGTCGTATCAGCGGATCGAAATTTTTGACCTCACAGTTAAGATCTCGCTCAGTAATGGGGAGAGAACTAAAATTATGCAAGTCAGGTTAGACCGTGGAGAGTTTCCGGCGGCCCTACCTGTCGATTTCGCTTTTGAATTTAATAAATGATCGAAAGTGCTACCATGATGGTGAAGCCCATGCGCGTCTTGTCGATGGCTAATATTGCGATCCCTGGTAACCCGCCTGGCTGATTTGCGACGATCGTCTTTCCCTAAAACCTGCACGCTCTTGCTCACGAGCTGTGCGACCCGCTCACCGAAATGGTTGTACCGCTCTGCGTCGGCATTCCGAAAGCCCCGCGATTGCTAGAAATCTCATCTAAGAACAATTAGATCAGCCGCGCGCCCAACGCGTGGCACGAGTATCGCAGAATGGTGGAATCGGATGTGCCCCAAGGGAGCAAAGAACTGCTTCAAAAGCACTTCTGTCCCTCGGAGTCAAACACTCAACCTTCGTGTTTTTGGATGATACGCAATACGCTTTATTAATGAGAAGCTTTAAAAGTCCTAGTGGGTATGAATGTCTTATTGGAGGAAAAGCGAAAATCCGAAAAGCGGTTGGTGTATCAACTGCAGTCATGGTGGCTTCGGCGCTCATGATGACAATTATCGGTCCGGCTAATGCCGCGCCACGAGTTGCGGAACCTCCGGCGCAGACCGTCACCTCTGTAGTGGGTTCGTCTGTCGGCGAGGCCCAGCAGGTTGAAGAGTTGTTGCGGGCGATCGACCAGATCCCCGAGTCGGTTCTTCTCCAGGGAGACGAGGCGACACGACTCCGGGTGGCTCAGAACCTCCAAGAGAAGCCATTGACTATCGGTGGTATCGTTGTGGCCAAACCCGCTAGCTTCCTAGAGTGCTCGGGTGCCATTCTGCTGGTAATTGGCACCACTGCAATCCCGATTGCCAAGATTCTGAAGATTAAGAAGCTGATGGATTCTTTGGGCGGTGTGACCAAGGCAATTAAGCTCATGTGGGGAGCAAGCTTCTCCCACGAGAAGCTGAAGGCGCTCGGTGGTGCAGCTGCTGCGCTGGGAGCCGAACTGCTCGGCATCGCGGCTGTCAAGAAGGCCTGCACCTAATTAGGGGCGAAAAAGTAGGGGCAAAATGAAACAGAACCTCAGATACACATTGGTGTTCGCCTGCCTCGCGGCGGCAGCTGTCGCCTTTGTATTGCTTGATAACTGGCTCGTGCCGGCGATCTTTGGAGCGTGGGCCATTATGATCCTGGCGTTCTTCGGAGGCAAGCAGGAGGAGTTCAGGCCAGGCGCTGCCGATGGCATCGATCCAAAAGCTGTCAAGGAGTACCGGAAGCAGCATCCAGAAGCATCGATCGTTGAAGCCGTGAACGCAATCGGCTCGTAAGAGTTTGTACGACAGGCCCCGGAGCGAATTATAAGACCGCTCCGGGGCTTTGTTGTACGTGGGCTCATTGCTGGGCGATGGCTCCTGAATAGTTCGACCGAGCTGGGTGTCACCGCTATAGGGCAAGCATCGCGGAGCGATGTGCGGCAGCCCGCCGGGAGGCTACTGGTCTTCGAGATTCTGCGCGCGATGAGACGCCCAATAGGGGCACTCTTCGTCATGGTTGCCCCAGTCGCAGGCGTGCGGCCCTGCATGGTGGTGGAAGCCGTGTTCGCAACGCATGACAGGCATGTCTCGACTACCTTCCGCTGAAATTTGCACCATAAGTGCACCACGGCAGATTCTTAAAAAAGAAAACCCCTGGTTGACCAGGGGTTTTCATTGGCGGTGACGGTGGGATTTGAACCCACGGTACGGGGTTACCGTACACAACATTTCGAGTGTTGCACCTTCGGCCGCTCGGACACGTCACCAGACCTGATAACTCTATAACGAACATCAGGTGAAAACAAAAACGAGAGTGCTATTTTTGGCCTGAAGTGTTCCGAAACACATCAGTGCCGGCCTCTAGCTCCGCTTGCCGCGGAAGAATTCACGCAGCAGCTCTGCGCATTCGTCTTCCTTGACCCTCGAGTACACCTCGACCCAATGGTTCAAGCGCGGTTCACGGACGATGTCGAAAACCGAGCCGCACGCGCCGGCCTTTTCGTCCCACGCCCCGAAGACCAGCTTGGGAATGCGCGAAAGGACGATGGCCCCGGCGCACATGGCGCAGGGCTCCAAGGTCACCACCAGCGTGCAGTCCGATAGGCGCCAGCCATCGTCTTGCCCTGTGGCTTCCAGTGCCTTGACCGCATTGCGGATGGCGACCACCTCGGCATGCGCTGTAGGGTCCTTGACCGCCTCGCGCTCATTGCGGCCGGTGGCCAGCACTTCGCCTTCGGGGGAGAGGATAACGGCGCCGATGGGCACGTCATCGGTGGCTAGCGCTTTGCGCGCTTCAGCCAAGGCGAGGTCCATCCAAGCATCAAATTCGTGCACCATAGTGCTTTCACTTTACGTGTTTTGCGACGGCTGCCGGGCTCCGGGAGCGTGGATCACCGCCCACTGCACTGAAGTTTGCTGTTTCCTTGGGCACACCAAAGACCTTTAACAGCGTGAAATCGAGGATTTCTCTCGATTTGGCCGAGGCGGTGCTGATAGATTTCTACTTATGCGCGTACAGGTAGTCGACCACCCACTGGTGGCACACAAGGTTTCGGTTCTTCGTGATAAGAACACCCCATCCTCGATTTTCCGCCAGCTGACCGATGAACTGGTCACCCTGCTGGCTTATGAAGCCACCCGCGAGGTGAAAACCGAAAACGTTGAGGTGCAGACCCCGGTCGCCACCACCACCGGCACCTCGATTGCCAAGCCAACCCCGCTGGTTGTCCCGATCCTGCGTGCAGGCCTAGGCATGCTCGAAGGCATGACCCGCCTGGTCCCAACCGCTGAAGTCGGCTTCCTGGGCATGGCCCGCAACGAGGAAACCCTGGACATCATCACCTACGCCGACCGCGTGCCAAACGACTTGACCGGTCGCCAGGTCTTCGTGCTGGATCCGATGCTGGCCACCGGCGGCACCTTGGCCGAGTCCATCAAGTTCATTTTCGAGCGAGGCGCGGAATCCGTCACCTGCATCTGCCTGATCGCCGCTCCTGAGGGCGTCGAGCGCCTGAAGGAAATCCACGGTGGCGACGACCGCGTGCACATCGTGCTGGCCGCGATGGACCAGAAGCTGAACGAGAAGTCCTACATCATCCCAGGTCTGGGCGATGCCGGTGACCGCCTGTATGGCGTGACCCCGCCGATTGCCTAGCATCAGCCAAGCCATGCGCCCGGAGGCTGCGGTGATTACACCGCAGCCTCCGGCGTTTCTTCATCGGTTTCGGGTTCGTCCAGCGGCAGGCGGACCTCGAAGACGGTGTCTCCCGGCGTGGACGCCACCGTAATGCTGCCGCCATGGGCTTCGACGATGCTCTTGGCGATCGGCAGGCCCAGCCCGGTGGTGCCATCGGAGCCGGAGCGCGCCTTGTCGGCGCGGGTGAAACGCTCGAATACCCGGGGGAGGAATTCGGGGGCAATGCCTTCGCCGGTGTCGTGCACCCGGATGACGGCTTCATCGGCGTCCTCGTCGCGATCCACCGATACGGTGACGGTGTTCCCGGCGGTCGTGTGCTTGCGTGCATTGGCCAGGAGATTGGTAATCACCCGCCGCAACGAGGACGAATCGCCGTAGACGAAGGTCTGCGGGGCCTGGCAGTCGAACTCCCAATGGTGGTCGCTCGCGGTGAGCTTGAAGTCTTCGGTGATATCCGCGGTGAGCGAGCACAAATCGATCTTGCTGCGCTTGAAAGCATTCTCTTCGTCCAGGCGGGCCAGCAGCAGCAGATTCTCCACCAGCGAGCTCATTCGGCTGCTTTGCTGCAGCACCCGATCCACCGAGCGCTGCCCGTCTGGGGAGAAATGCTCGGTAGCGGAGAGCAGTTCGGTGTAGCCGCGGATCGCCGAGAGCGGCGTGCGCAGCTCGTGCGAGGCATCGGCGACGAACTGGCGCATCTGGGCCTGGGATTTCTCGCGGGCGGTCAGGGCTGTGGCGACGTTGCTGATCATCGCATTCAGCGCATTGCCGACATTGCCCACCTCGGTGCCGGGGATGGCATCGCGTGCGGGCACACGCTGGGTCAGGTCCACTTTGCCCGAATCGAGATCTTCGGCGGCGACCGAACCTGCCACGGCGGCCACACGCTTGAGCGAGGCCAGCGAACGCGAGATGAGCCATGAGCCGGCCAGGCCTGCACCGGCGATCAGGATCAAGGCAATGAACAGCGTCAGCCACGCCATGCCGCGCAGCGCCAGATCGGTGCCGTGCAGGGGCAAACCGACGATCAGGATGCCGTTGGAGCCGGAGTCCTTCACGGCGACCAGGTAGTAGTCTCCCACGGTCAGGTGGGCGCGTACCGGCTTGAACTGCCCTCCGGCACGCAACGTGCTCAGTTCGAGATCCACCATCGGGATGGCATCTTCCTGGCTCAGCTGCTTCAGTTCGCCGGTGCGTTCATCCAGCACGCCGCCGTTGAAGACGTACTTGTCGACGAATCGGGCGGTCAGCGTGCCGGCCGCCTGGCCCGGGGCATCCAATCGGGAGTTCACCGCTGGCGCGCCCTGCGAATAATTCAGCGCGCGTTCGGTGGTGAGCCGCAGCTGGCTGTTGAGCTGGTCCATCAACGTCTGGCGCATGCCGGCGTTGTAGAGCAGGCCGAGCAATACGGATACTGCGGTGACCGAGGTCAGCAGGATGAGCAGCAGCTTGCGTTGCAGCGCGTGCGGCGAGCTCACCCTGGTATTCGGGGAAAAGAAACTCATGCAGCCGGCTTCAGCACGTAGCCGACACCACGCACGGTATGGATCATCGGCTCGGCATCAACATCGATCTTCTTGCGCAGGTACGAGATGTACAACTCGACGATGTTCGCCTGCCCGTCGAAATCGTAGTGCCAGACGTTGTCCAGGATCTGCGACTTGGACACCACACGTCGGGCATTGCTCATCAGGTAGCTGAGCAGATCGAATTCGGTGGCGGTCAGCGAGATTTCGCGGCCTGCACGCGAGACATCGTGCGAGTCCATGTTCAGCACCAGGTCGCCAACTACTAGTTCAGCGGAATCCGCGGTGGCCGCGCCTGAACGTTCCACGAGCCGGTGCAACCGGATCAGGACCTCTTCGAGGCTGAAGGGCTTGGCGACATAGTCGTCTGCACCGGCGCCCAGGCCTTCGATGCGATCCTCGACCGCGTCCTTGGCGGTCAGGAAGAGAACTGGGATCTCCGGGAAATGGGTGCGCACCTTGCGCAGCACTTCCGGGCCGTCGAATCCGGGCAGCATCCAGTCGAGGACCAGGACGTCAGGGGCCAAGGAGCGGGCGGTCGCCACTGCTTCCGGCCCATCGTGGGCCATCGTGGCTTCCCAGCCGAGCATGCGGGTTCCCATGGCGACCAATTCTGCCAGCGAAGGTTCATCATCGACCACGAGAACTTTGATTGCCGTGCCGTCAGGGTGGGTCAGCCGAGGCAATTGCGAAGGTGAAAATCGAGATTCATTCATGTTTATCAGCTTGTCCTATTGCCATGGGCCGAGAATATGTTTTTGCTGTGTGCAAGCTATGACTGCAAGTCGATTTTATGCGGAGAAAACCGAAACCGATAGTGGTTAATTTGGTCAACCCCTAAGAACGACGAATGATTGAAGTGTGGACAAGCGGGAGTGATGAATGGATATTCAGGCCTCTGAATGGACTAGGCGAAATGACGAAGTTCAATTGATAGCTTGAGCATATTGTTTAGTTAAGCGCTTAGGCAGTCCAGAATTGCCTAAAGTGGCGTGCGTCACGTTTGGAAACATTTGTCTCACTATGTGGACACGGGTGTCCATTGTTACTTGCAAGTTGTCAATGTTACGAGGAAACTAGAGGTGTGAGTACGGCGCAGAACAGCAAAGGCACCTCGAATAACGACCTCGAATTGCCCGTGATTGTTCTCAACGAATGCTCGGCGTCCTTGGCGTCCAGATCGAATTGCGAGTGATTCGCAATCCGGATTTTGGGTGTTATTGACGGGAAACCCAACTGCTGAACGTGGACGAAGGCCGCGGACAGCGCAAGCAAAACCCGAAGCATGAGCGCCAAACCACTTGGCCTTCGCACTAAAAGAGGAAAAAGATTATGTCGGCTGGTTCCGGATACGTCCACGTTTCAATTCGCAATGCGCAGAACCGCGCAGCAGCTGCCCAGCGTGCAGCTTCTGGCAACTATGCACCAGCGGGCTATCGCCCACTGCGCGCAGTTTCCAATGTTCATGAAACTCGTGATGCATCGCATCAGCCAGCTCAGGCTCCAGTGCAGCCAACCGGCCAGCCGAGCGCCGATACCTCAGCACGCGGCTTCGTGCTCTACGTAGGCCTGGATGAAACCGCAGCCCAGGCGCAGGGCACCTCGCTGGGCAAGCTTGCCACCCAGGTGCGCGCCTTCCTGGCCACCCTGTCGCCGCAGGCACAGACCCACGCCGCCGTAGCGCTGGCACCAACCAGTGCGCAGGGCGAGCCAATCGATGTTGTTCGCCAGGCACTGGGCGACCCGACGATTTCCCGCCGGCCTCGCGCTGAAGCCCGCCCATCCACCCCGCGCCCATCGGGTGTGCTGATTGACCTCTCGCGCCGCGAAGTCTACCTGGATGGCGAAACCCTGAACCTGACCTTCAAGGAATTCGAGCTGCTGAACTTCCTCGTGGAAAACGGCACCCGCACCGTAGGCCGTGAAGAGCTGCTGGAAAACCTGTGGCGCAACGCCGAAGAAGTCCCCAATGAACGCACCATCGACGTGCATATCCGTCGCCTGCGTTCGAAGCTGGGACGCCTGGCCAACACCGTGCGAACCGTGCGCGGGCAGGGCTACCGCTTCTACGAGCACCCAGAAGTGGTCGTCTGGGCTGCTCCGGAATACTCCATCTAGCAGTTGCTGACAGCAGTGGCGGGCAAACCGGGTTCGGTTTGCCCGCCACTGCTGTCTTAAGCTGGGACAATGAACACCATTCACTCCCGCAAGCTCATTCTGATGCGCCACGCCAAGGCCGACTACCCGCTAGGCGTCGCGGATCACGACCGGCCGCTGGCAGCCCGCGGCCACCGCGAGGCTCCCGCCGCCGGAGCCTGGCTTGTAGAGAATGGCCTGATCCCGGACTACATCATCTGCTCCGATGCGCTGCGTGCGCGCGCCACCTGCGCGTGGGTGCTGTCCGAGCTTGGTGAAAAGGGTCCAACCCCCTACATCGACTCGCGCATCTTCACCGCGGGCGTCTCCCAGCTGTGCTCCATCATCAATGAGGTCCCGGATACGGTCAGCTGCCTGCTGGTGATCGGGCATCAGCCGGTGCTGCAGGAATTGGCGTTGCGCTTGGCCGCTATGGACTCGGATGAAGAAGCCGTCTACGAGCTGGCGATGAACTATCCGACCCTGGGAACCACGGTGCTGGAAACTTCGCACCCGTACTCGCATTTGGATGCCCGTGATGCGCGCGTCACACATTTCACCGCACCTCGGCCTGCATGAGAGAAGTCTCATCAAGATTTTTCTAACGCACTAGTCAGCATGTAAATAAGTGATGATCTGGATGTATGAGAAGCAGATGATAACCCTCTCATCGAATCCACCTCGTCGTCTCATGAACCGTTCACTTTGAGTTCACTATTGCTCGTTTCACTAGGAATCGTTGGCAGCACAGCCAGCACCGGCACACGGCAACCGCAGGCCGGAAACAGTGAAAGAGGAACAGGCAAATGGCCATCATCGCAGAATCGCTTCCCACGCAGACCACCGCAGCCCGCAATGAAGTGCAGCAGCAGATCGATGCACAGCGTGCTCGCACCATCCGCGCCGCCTACACCACCCGCTTTGTCGCAGCCGAGCTGCAGCGCAACCCCCAGGATTTCCAGGTCGTGCGCCGCGCGAACATGGCGCCTCGTGCCGGCGACGTCGTGATTGCCACCGTCACCGAGCTGGGCAAGCACACGCGCCTGCAGTCCCCGGTTTCCCGCCGCCAGCTGATGTTCGTCGGCCAGGAGATCATGGTCGCCTACGGCGACCGCTACGCACCGGACCAGTTCCTTGCCCATGTGCCGCAGAACCTGGGCCCCTGCCAGCTGGTGGCCGGCGGCGGCATCGCCAGCGAAGTCATCGAGCAGCACGCCGCGATCGACATGGCGACCCAGCTGCAGCCAACCGGCCTGCTGATGCGCCACGGCAAGGTCGCGAACCTGGCGGACTTCGCACCGCTGGGCATCGAGGACGATTCCCCGCGCCCGGCGCAGGCCGGCGCCCAGCGCCCGCCGGTGATCGCGGTGCTGGGCACCTCGATGAACTCCGGCAAGTCCACCACGCTCGGATGCCTGGTCAACGGCCTGGTCAACTCCGGCATGGCAGTTGCCGCAGGCAAGGCCACCGGCACCGGAGCAGGCAACGACCCGGACCTGTTCACCGATGCCGGCGCCTTCAGCGTCTGCGACTTCACCGACTTCGGCTTCCCGACCACCTACCGCCTGGACTACGAAACCGTCCGCGACCTGCTGGTGGCGATGATCCGCGAGCAGAGCGCCACCGGCGCGGACGCAGTGGTCATCGAGATCGCCGACGGCCTGTTCCAGGGCGAAACCTCCCGCTTGCTGCTCGACCCGGTCTTCTCCGAGCACGTGGACCGCGTGCTGTTCAGCGCCCAGGACGCGCTAGGCGCGCTGGCCGGCGAACGCATCCTGCGCGAAGCAGGCCTGGACGTTGCCGCGGTGTCCGGAGTGCTCACCGCCTCCCCGCTGGCCGCGAAGGAAGCCCAGGCGCAGCTGGCCACCCCGGTCATCGGGACCTTCGACCTGTGCCAGGCCGAGGTGGCCGCCGCGCTGCTGCCAACCCGCTAGGAGCCGCAATGCTGGACCAGAAGACCGCCGCCGCGCCGGTGGCCCAGCCCGAGCGCCTGCCGCCACTGGTAGCGCCCGGCCGGCGGATGCTCCTGGCCGGACTGCTCAGCCTAGGCGTTCTCGCCGGCCTGCTCTCGATTGCCATTGGCTGGCTGATCGGGCAGCTCTCGGCCAGCCTCAGCGCCGGGGCGCTAGCCGCGGTGCTGGGCCTGGTCGGCTGTTTCTTCCTGGCCAAATACGCTGAACGGGTGCTGGCCGAAAAGCTGGGCCAGCACTATGTGGCCCAGCTGCGCCGCGGGCTGGTAGCCCACGCTTTGCGCAGCGCCCGCGGACCGTCCATGGGCATCACCATCGCCCGTTCCACCAACGACCTGTCCTCGATCCGCAACTGGATAGTGCAGGGCATGGTCCCCCTGGTGGCCGGCCTGCCGCTGCTGCTGGTCAGCGGTGCGGGCCTGTGGTTCTTGCATCCGCTGCTGGCTCTCAGCCTGGCCGTGACACTGGTGCTGGAAGGCATCTTGCTGGCGGGCCTGGCCGGCGGAACGTTCCTCAGCGCCCGGACCTTGCGCCGGCACCGCGGGAACCTGGCCGCGCGCATTGCCGATTCCGTGGCCGCACGGACCGCGATTGCCGCCGGCGGCGGCATCGAGCGGGAGGTGCAAAGGGTGCAGGACACCTCGCAGAAGGTGGTTGACGCGTCCGTGCATCGCGCCCGGTTCGCCGCAGCCCTGCGCGGCGGAGCGTTGGCCATTCCGCTGCTGGGTACTGCGCTTCTCGTGGCCGCGGCCGCGCAGGCGCAGCTTCCGGCAGCCGCCGTGGCGACCGCGCTGACGCTGATGGGAATCTGCGCGGGAACCCTGGGCGAATGGGGCCGCGTGGTGGAGTACAGGCAGAATTACAAGGCTGGCCGGCGCATCATCGCGCCGCTGTTGGCCGAGCAGGATCGCTGGCAGGCCAGCGAAGCATCGCCGGTGAGCACCCGCGATGCCAAGGAGCTGATGCTCCAGTCGTCCTCAGTGCGCATCCAGCTTCCGGAATCGATGGCCGGGAATTTCCCCACGCTGCGCGCCCAGCCCGGGCAGCGCATCGCGGTGCGCGGAAACCAGGGGGACTGCGCCGCATTGCTCGCGGCCATCGCCACTGGCAGCCTGGCGCATGACGCCGACCCGCAGGCCGGGGTGTGGATCGCCGAGGGGCGAAGCGAGGATTTGCCTACGACCGGCCGCCGCAAGCTGATCGGCGCCGCATTGGAGTCCATGGTTCCCGAGCGCGGCAGCGTTGCCCGCGCGCTGCGCTACCGCCATCCGGGCGCGTCGCTGCGCAAGGCAGTGGCACTGGCGGAAACCTGCGGGCTGCAGATGGCCCACCTGCCCGATGCGGAGGAAACCCGCTTGCGCCGGGGCGGAGAACCGCTGAATTCCGCGCAGCAGGCGTCGCTGCTGGTGGCGCGGGCGTTATTGCGCGAACCGCCGTTGCTGGTGCTCGATTCGCTGCTGGCCCGCCTGCCCGATGCTGCCTATGCCACGGTGGCCGAACTGCTCAACGACTATCCCGGGGTGCTGATCTTCAGCGGCGAACTGCCGGGCATCAGCGAAACCGCCAGCTGGGAAGCGCGGGCCTAATTGCTGGCTGGTGGACGGGTGGCACGCAGCCCGTCCACGGTGAGCAGCACGGCGCGCACCGTCTGCTCGCGGTCCAGATCGGTCCGTCCCGAGGCGCGCATGCGGGCGGTGAACAAGGCGGCGCCGAAAATGCTGGTGGCTACCGACAGCTTCTGCTCCGGGGCGAGCACCACGAGGCGTTCGAGGACCTCGATGATCAGCCCGGTCACCTGCGTATTCAGCGGGGTGCCGGCGAATGCATTGGCGGTGTCGGCATCCAGCTGCTCCTGCATCCACAGATGGGCGAAGGCCGGGTAGTTGGCCACGAAATCCATGGCAAATTCCAGCATCTGGCGCAGCGCCAGGTAGGGGTCTTCCGCGGAAGCAACGCGTGCCAGTTCGCCCATGAGCTTCTGCGCGCCGTAGCTGAGCAGCTGGCTGACCAGCTCGTCCTTGGAACCGAAATTGTAGTAGACGGTGCCCTTGGAAACGCCGGCGGCCGCGGCGATCTCGTCCACCGAGACGGACTCGGGGGAGCGCGAACCGAGCAGCCTCATGGCCGCTTCGAAGAGCTTTTCCTTCGAATCCGTGGCGCGCACGCGGCGGCGCTGGCCGGTTAGCGTTGTCATTCTTTCAGCTCCGGCTGCAGTGTTTTCAGGGTCCAGGTCTTGCCCTTACGTACCGCGAGCATGCTCAGCAAGAGTCCGATCGCGGTGTAGATGAGCAATGAGCCTGCGACCGCGGAGAGCACATTCAATTCCGCTCCGTACACCAGGTGACGCAGTCCGACGACCACATTACCCATCGGCAAGATCTGGTGCAGGAAGTGCAATGGCGCTGGCAGGGTCTCCCACGGGAAGGTACCGCCGGCGGTGACCAGCTGAAGCACCATCAAGACGAGCACCACAAACTTGCCGGCAGTTCCTAGCAGGGCGAAGCAGCCTTGGATGAGGGCGCTGAAGCACAGGGCGGCGAGTACCAGAAGGAACCATGCCATCCATGGGTGCGCCGTGTGTAGACCCAGTCCGAAGTGCACCACTGCGTAGAGCAAGCTGGTCTGGATCACGGCAACGGCCGCGAATGGTATCCAACCACCGAGCGAGATCTTCCAGTTGCTGCCGTTGGACAGCAGTGCGCGCTTGGTAATGGGGCGCATCACCTGCGTGAGGATCAGTACACCGATAAAGGTCGCCAGCGTCATGAAGAATGGGGCTAGACCCTCACCATAGACTTGGGCTTCGGACTGCTTGGTGTTCTCCACCGTCACCGGGTTACCGATCACATCGGAGAGCTCTTCACTGGTCTTCTTATCGGGGTTAGGAACCTGCTTGACGCCGTCATCCAGGCCCGTGGCCAGCTCGTTGGAGCCATCTTGGAGCTTGGTGGTACCGTCGGACAGATCGCCGACACCATCGGAAAGCTGGACCAAACCGCTGTGGAGCTGGTCGGCGCCGGTCACCAGGGAACCGGCTCCGGAATCCAGCTTCTTGGCACCCTCGGAGGCCTGGGTCGCACCGGTCAGTGCGGACTTCTGGCCTTCGGCCAACTGCTTGGCACCGTCGTGGGCACTGTTCGCGCCGGTGGCAAGTTTCGCTGAGCCGTCAGCGGCCGAGGAAATTCCGTCCACGAGGCTTGGTACCGCAGCGTTCAGCGTCTTGGTGCCCTGGGCAAGGGTGCCCAGACCGGTAGCTAGCTGTTCGTTACCATCGGCGACCTTGTCGGCACCATCCGAGAGTGTGTGCAGGTTATCTTGCAGTCCTGCAAGGCCGGTGTTGACCTTGTCCACCTTGTTCTTCAAGGTGTTGCTCAGCGTCGAGTTCTCCACGCTATCGCTGACCTTGGACTTGATGGTGTCTGCTTGCTCTTGGGTCAACACACCGTCGGCCACCAGCTTGTCCAGCTCGGCCTGCGTATCGGTCTTGACGTTCTGCAGTTGCTTGTCGGTTTCGTCCTGCAGCTCGTTGATCACCGAGATGGCGTCATCGGCGGTGTCGGAGAGCTGCTTATTTCCATCGGCGACTTGACGTGCGCCGGTGGCCAACTGGTCGGCAGCGCTCTTGGCGCTCTGGGCGCCATCGTTGAGCTGTTTGACCGAGCTTGGCAGGGTCTTGGTCTTGGATTTCATGGCGCTCAAACCATCGCTGAGCGTATCTGCACCGGTGGCTAGCTCTCCGGTGCCATCGGCCAGAGAATTGCTGCCATCGAGCAGTTTCTTCTGACCTGTGACCAGCTGAGAAAGGCCACTGGAAAGTTCGCTGGTTCCATCCTTGAGCTGGACAGCACCGTCGGAGAGTTCACTACTGCCATCAACAAGCTTGGTGGTGCCATCGGCCAGGGTCACGATGCCATCACCTAGGGTGATCGTGCCGTCGTAGAGCTGTTGTGCGCCGTCCGCGGCTTTATCCATAGAGCTGTGAATGTCTACAAAGCCGGCGATCATCGCCGACGCGGTTTCGGTGCCGACTTCTTCGGAGACCGAAGTGCGCACCGAGGTGGTCAGGGTCCGTGCGAAGTTGGAGACCATGAAGTTATTCGCGTCATTGGTCAGCAACTCAATATTGGCCTGGCTGGCATCTTTGAAGTCGCCGGGGGACAGCAGCGCAGCGGTGAAATTATCGGGTAGAACGAGGGCGAAGGCGTATTTGCCGCTGGCCACCGCGTCGGCGGCTTCGTCTCTCGAATCGAGATGCGCCCAGCTGAAGGTCCCATCGTCTTCGAGGTTCTCAACGACATCGTCGGCGACACGGGTGAATTTGCCGTCCTTTTCCCCGCCGTCATCGAGATTAACGACGGCCGCGGTGACCTTGTCTAAGTTTCCCTGGGGGTCCCAGTTGGCGTAGAGGTAGAGGGCACCATAAAGCAGAGGCACACAGGTCACCGCGATGAGCGCCAGCTTTGGCAGGGTGCCACGGGTCATGCGCTTTAGCTCGGAGAGCGCAAGTTGCAAAGTGGTCATTCTTTTTCCTTCGCGTCGCTATCCTCTGCGACAGTTGGTACTGCGTCGCTGTGTTCTGCCGGTGTGGATTCTTGCTCCGCGGACTTGGGCTCCACTGTTTCTGGAACGTCTAGATCCAGCTCATCTTGAACAGATTCTTGCGACAAAACCTCTGTTTTATCGGGTTCGTCTAGTTCTGCAGGCGCTTCAGAATTTTCGGGCTCTTCTAGTTCTTCGGGTTCTTCTGGCTCTTCAACCAGAGGTTCTCCGGAGATGAGCGCGGTGGCTTCTTCCGGTGATTCAAATTCTTCGTACTCGTTGGATCCCAGGTAAGTGATCGGTCCATCCCACTCGTAAGGGGCGTTACTGACAATGGCGACGATCGCGAATGCGCGGTTCGAGCCAGCAAATTCAAGCAGGAGATCCAGCCAGACATCATCTTGCATGTCGTGGCGATCAGGGGAGTCAAGGACTATAAGTTCGATGCGGGAGTCTTCTGCGGCCAGTAAAAGTTGCAGTTCCAACCGGCGGGCGGGATCTAGGGAATCTGCCCAATCCTTGGCCACATCATCGAATCCGTGCAGTGCCGTCCACTTTTTATTGCGTGGTTTTTTCCAGATCGGGCCCGGCAGAAGGGCGAGGTCTTCGGCGATGAGATCGCGGACCTTCATATGTGATTCAGGTTCGTTGACCTCTGGAGAATCCAGGAGGGCAGTGTGCTGGCGCAGGGTTTTCAGGGAGTCAGCGTGACCCCACGAGACGGTCCCCGTAGATGGTTTCATGCGCCCGCTCAGGGCTAGGGCCAAGGCGGTACGTGAGATTTGCGGGTCGGCCACCACAAGGTGTACCTCTCCGCGAGTTACTTGAAGCGAGGTGGGGGACACCAGTAAATCGTGGCGTCCCTTGACGGAAACTGAATCTGCGATAAGCACAAAACAAGACTATTTGAACTGACCGGTCAGTTCAAATAGGGAAAATATTCCTTTAATCACGTCTAGACGTAAACCGCTTGATGCTCTTGGATGGTTCTTGGCTAAGCCTTATAAACGCGGTGTGGAGTTCACGAGTAGTTCACTGAACTCTGATTACCTCGAAGCCTAGTCGCCATTGGCGGTTCTGACTACCGCCCAACGATCATCAACCGAGGGAAACTATGAGCAAGAGACGAACTACCAGTATTGCGGCAGTTCTGCTGTCCGGGGCTGTTGTTGCATCCACCTTCACCGCAGCTCAGGCTGACACGGTGGAGATCACCCCCATCGAGCAGGTGCAAGGTACGGGGGATACCTCCCCATTGGTCGGCCAAAAGACCACCGTGCGTGGCGTGGTGACCGCCGCCTATGCAGAGGGTGGAATTCGCGGATTCTACCTACAAAGCGCCGGCAGTGGGGTACAGATTCCAACAGAAGGAAGCTCGGCGGTGTTCATTTACGCCCCGGACGATGTAGCTTCAGTTGAGGTCGGGGACCACCTGCAGGTCTCTGGAACGGTCAGTGAGTACTACGGGCTCACCCAGATCAAAGCCCAGAGTGTGAAGTCCCTGAGTGAGCCGGCCGAAAGCATTAAGCCATTGGCCATCACCTTGCCTAGCGACGAAGCCGGGCGCGAGCAGATCGAATCCATGCTCATTGAACCTCAGGGTGAGTTCACTGTCTCGGATAACTATTCGCTGAACCAATATGGTGAACTGACCCTAGCCATGGGAACAAGCTCGATCCTCCCAGGCGAAAAGCTGCTGCGTCAGCCCACCGACGTCTTTGCTCCGGGCAGTGCGCAGGCCGCTGAGCTAGGGAAAGAAAACGAGCAGCGCTCGATCGTGGTGGACGATGGTGCCACCTTGAATTTCAGCACCGCCAAAAACACCACCGTTGCCCTGCCATATATTGATTCTGCCCATCGCGTCAGTGTTGGAGCGGAAGCCACTTTCACCGGACCGATGATTCTGGACTACCGGTATGACCTGTGGCGACTACAGCCTCAGGGGCAGGTGATCGGCTCCGATGACGCAGATATCGCCTTGCACTTTGAGCAGATCGATAATAGTGCCCCACAGGATGTCGGCGGCAACGTGTCCGTAGGCAGCTTCAACGTACTGAACTACTTCACCACTACCGGCGATGAACTTTCCGATTGCAGCTACTACTCGGACCGCGAAGGTAATCCAGTGACCGTCCGTCAAGGATGCGACGCTCGTGGAGCTGCCAACCAGGCCAGTTTTGAACGTCAGCAGTCCAAAATTGTTGCTGCGTTGAGCCAATTTACCGCGGATGTCGTGGTACTTGAAGAAATTGAAAACTCGGCCCGTTTTGGTCAGGATCGTGATGCTGCCCTAGCTCATCTGGTTGATCAGTTGAATTCGGCAGCCGGTTCAAAGATCTGGAAATTTGTCCCAAGCCCGGATGCTACCCCGGCTGATGAAGACGTGATCCGCACCGCGATCATCTACCGCAACAAAGCTGTGAAGCCGATCGGCGAATCGGTCATTCTCGAAGACGAGGCCTTTGACAATGCGCGCGAACCACTGGGTCAAGCCTTCCAGAAGGTCGGCGGAAATCAGAAGACTCGTTTTGTGGTCGTAGCCAATCACTTCAAGTCGAAGGGCTCAGACCCGAAAGACGGTTCGGGCAACGCTGACTCCGGCGATGGCCAGGGTGCCTGGAACGCCGATCGAGTAGATCAGGCTAAGGCGCTGGTCAGTTTTGCTGATCAGCTGAAGAAGTCACGCAACACCCAGAAGGTCTTGCTCGCTGGCGACTTCAATTCCTACGCTGCCGAAGATCCAATTCGAGTGCTCGCCGAGGCGGGCTACGTTGATCTCGGTGCCAAGGCTGACTCGCAGAGCTACGTTTATGGTGGGCTGAGCGGTTCCTTGGATCACATTCTGGCTTCCCCAGAGCTGGCTTCCAAGGTCACCGGGCAGGATATCTGGAATATCAACGCCATCGAATCCGTCGGCTATGAATACAGCCGCTACAACTACAACATCACCAACCTGTTTAGCTCGAACCAGTACCGTTCATCGGATCATGATCCGGTTCTGGTTGGATTGCAGTTGAACAAGAAGGGCTAGTTTCAGCTAGTTTTATCGGCCAGGCAACTCCAAATGGGGCAGTTGTCTGGCCGATTCTTTCGTTAAGGGTTGACAAGCAGAATCCATTGTGGAGAATTATGGAAGAAGTTTTGTGAGAGCGCTCACAAAATAGCTAAGCGGAGTTGCTGTCATTGCTATGGCAAATGGGGTTCAGGAAGAACCCTCATATTTTTGCCACATTTTGAGAGCGCTCTCAAAATATGTTGGTCTCACCTCACTCGCACAAACAAGACTTGAATGGAGTCACCGTGAACCCCTCACGAACAGCTCGGCTAGCCAAGGTTGTAGCCCTGAGCTCAAGTATTGCCCTGCTCGCAGCAGGCTGCGCATCGGGCGATAGCAAGGACGCCGCCCAGCCAGCCTCCGCGGATAATCCTGTCACCCTGACCATCACCACCTTCGGCACCCAGGGTTTGGATCCTCTGTACAAGCAGTACGAAGCCGATAACCCAGGCATCACCATTGAAGCCACCAACATCGACACCGGTGGCAACGCACTGACCGACTGGAAAACCAAACAAGCCGCGGGCGCAGGCCTGCCGGATGTTCAAGCTGTGGAAGAAGGCTGGCTCGGCCAAGTCATGACCGTTTCAGATAGCTTCACCGACCTCAACGAATACGGTGCCAAAGATATCGCCGGCGACTGGGTGGACTGGAAAGTACAGCAGGCCACCGACGCCGATGGTCGCACCATCGGCTACGGCACCGACATCGGACCAATGGGCCTGTGCTACAACAGCAAGCTCTTCAAGGCAGCCGGTCTGCCCAGCGATCGTGAACAGGTTGCCGAACTCTTCGGCGGCGCCGACTCGACGTGGGATGACTTCTTCTCCGTGGGCGAGGACTACGTGAAGAAAACCGACAAGGCCTTCTATGACCAGTCCGGCTTCGTCTGGAACGCCATGGTCAACCAGCTCGATGAAGGCTACTACAAGGCTGATGGCTCACTGAACATTGAGGGAAACACCGCACTGCGTGAGCGGTGGGATCAACTGTCGGCTGCAGCGTCCAAGGGCCTGTCCTCGGCGCAGACCCAATGGGACTGGGGCAAGGGACAAGCATTTGTCGACGGCTCCTTCGCAGTGATGCCATGCCCAGGCTGGATGTTGGGCAACGTCAAGGGTCAGGTTGAAGGCGCCGGTGGCGACGCATCGGACGGTTGGGACTTTGCCGATGTCTTCCCTGGCGGCGCAGCCAACTGGGGCGGTGCATTCCTGACGGTGCCGAGCACTTCCAAGCATCCCGCTGAGGCGGCCAAGCTCGCGCAGTACCTGACCAACGCCACCTCGCAGGCGACTTCCTTCGAAGAAGCAGGAGCCTTCCCAAGCAACAACGAAGCACAGAAGTCCAAGGCTGTGACCGGTGAGAACGACCTGACCAAGTTCTTCAATGGTGCACCGATCGGTGAAATTCTCTCGAACCGTGCCGAGGGCGTAAAGGCACAGTACAAGGGCGCGGATGATTCGGTGATTCAGGAGCAGGTCTTCGGTCCAGCAACTATCGCCATTGACAAGGGCACTGACGGGGACACCGCGTGGAACACGGCTCTGTCAACGCTGCAGGAACTGGAAATCAAGTAATCGGATTGGCCGACATAGCGCCCTGTGGGGTCAGCGTTCATCACTGACCTGGCCCCACGGAGCGCAACTGCAGCAGAAAAGAAGACACCGATGAGCACCACGACACCCATGTCACGGCCGAAACTACGGGCCGAAAAACCCAGTACGCCCACCCCAGAAAGGCTGCAGGAAGCCAAGGCAGAACGCAAAATGCGACGCCAGCACCTGCGTGGCCGACTGGATTTTAAGTACTCCCCATACCTTTATATCTCGCCCTTTTTCATCCTCTTCGCGCTGGTTGGGCTCTTCCCACTGATCTACACCTTCGTGGTATCAATCAACGACTGGGACCTGCTAGGTGGAGCCGGTGACTGGGTGGGGCTGAAAAACTACCGAGCCGAACTGTCCTCCCCGCTGTTCTGGAATTCCCTGTTCAACACCTTCAGCATCTTCCTGCTCTCGGCCATCCCGCAGCTGGTGATTGCGACGTTCATCGCTGCCATGCTGGACCAGAACATCCGCGCCAAGACCTTCTGGCGGATGAGCGTGCTGGTTCCCTACGTGGTCACCCCGGTGGCGGTCACGCTGATTTTCTCCTCGGCCTTCGATGAGCAATACGGTGTGCTGAACAACCTGCTGGCCGCCGTGAACCTCGACCCGATCGCGTGGAAGACCGACGTCTTCGCCTCGCATGCGGCGATTGCGACCATGGTGAACTGGCGCTGGACCGGGTACAACGCACTGATCCTGCTGGCCGCCATGCAGGCGGTGCCCCGCGAGCTGCACGAATCGGCGGCCATCGACGGCGCCGGCGCGATCCGCCGGTTCTTCTCGATTACCCTGCCCAGCATCCGCCCCACGATGATCTTCGTGATCATCACCGCCACCATCGGCGGACTGCAGATCTTCACCGAACCGAAGCTGTTCAACCCCAGCAGCTCGGTTCCCGGCGGCCCCGACCGCCAGTACCAGACCACCGTGCTCTACCTCTGGGACCTGGCGTTCAACCGCGGGGACTTCGGCCGCGCCTCGGCCGTGGCCTGGATGCTCTTCCTGATCATCATCGTGATCGGCGTGATCAATTTCCTGATCTCCGGATCCATCGCCTCCTCGGCCGACAAGAAGGGCGCGCGCGGCACAGGCAGAACCCGGGCGGCACGCCGCGCGTCGGCCCGGGCCGAAGCCGCAGCGGCCAAGCAAGCCAACGGAATGCAGAGCGGAAGTGCAGCACATGAGTAGCGCAACCATCCAACGCCCCGCACGCCAGGCGCCTGCGCCCAAGCGCCGCGGCAAGAACTTCTCCATGGATCGCCGCCCGGGCTTCCTCACCTACGGAATCCTGCTGGCCTTCCTCATCGGCAGCACCTACCCGCTGTGGTACAGCTTCGTCATCGGCTCCTCCACCGGCGGGGTGTTCGCCTCGGCCTACCCGCCGCTGCTGCCCGGCGGGCACTTCTGGACCAATGTGGCCGAAGTGCTGGACTCGATCGATTTCTGGGCGGCCCTGGGAAACAGCATCATCGTCTCCTCAGTGATCACCTTCTCTGTGGTGTCATTCTCCACCCTGGCAGGCTACGCCTTCGCCAAGCTGCGCTTCCGTGGACGCCAGGGGCTGCTGGTCTTCGTGATCGCCACCCTGGCCGTGCCCACCCAGCTGGGCATCATCCCGATGTTCATGATGATGAAGCAATTCGGCTGGACCGGCTCGCTGGGAGCCGTCATCATCCCGACCCTGGTCACCGCCTTCGGCGTCTTCTTCATGCGCCAGTACCTGGTGGAGAACATCCCCGATGAGCTGATCGAGGCCGCGCGCGTGGATGGTGCCTCCATGATCGGCACCTTCTGGCATGTCGGTGTTCCAGCGGCCCGGCCCGCGATGGCGATCCTGTCGCTGTTCACCTTCATGACCGCGTGGACCGACTACCTGTGGCCGATGCTGGTGGCGCCGCAGAACCCGACCTTGCAGGTGGCGTTGAGCCAGCTGCAGTCTGCACGATACGTTGACTACACCATCGTGATGAGCGGAGCCTTGATGGCGACGATCCCGCTGCTGGTGCTTTTCATTCTTGCAGGCAAGCAACTTGTATCCGGAATTATGGCAGGAGCTGTAAAGGGCTGATGATGAACCACCTATCCCAGCAATTCGCATGGCCGAAGGACTTCTTGTGGGGCTCGGCCACCGCGGCAGCCCAGATCGAAGGGGCGGCGCATTCCTACGGCAAGGAGGATTCCGTCTGGGACGCCTTCGCCCGCAAGCAGGGGGCCATCGCCGGGGGCGATAATCTCGATGTCGCGGTGGACCACTACCACCGCTACCGCGAAGACGTGCAGCTGATGCGCGAACTGGGCCTGGACTCCTACCGCTTCTCCACCAGCTGGGCGCGCATCGTTCCCGGCGGGCGCACGGTGAACCCCGAGGGCCTGGACTTCTACTCGCGGCTGGTCGACGAGCTGCTGGAAAACGGCATCCTGCCGTGGCTGACCCTGTACCACTGGGATCTGCCGCAGGCGCTGGAGGAGCGCGGCGGCTGGGCCAACCGGGAGACCGCGTACAAGTTCCTCGACTACGCCGAAGCGGTGCATGCAAAGCTCGGCGACCGGGTGAAGCACTGGACGACCTTCAACGAACCGCTGTGCTCCTCGCTGATCGGCTACGCCGCCGGCGAGCATGCCCCGGGACGCCAGGAGCCCGAGGCCGCGCTGGCCGCGGTGCACCACCAGCACCTGGCCCACGGGCTGGCCGCATCCCGGCTGCGCGAACTGGGCGCCGAGCAGATCGGCATCACGCTGAACCTGACCAACGCGGTGCCGAACGACCCGAAGGATCCGGTGGACCTGGAAGCAGCGCGCCGCATCGACGCGCTGTGGAACCGCATGTACCTGGATCCGATCCTGCGCGGTGCCTACCCGGAAGACCTGCTCGAGGACGTCAAGGGACTGGGGCTGGCCGAAGCCATCGAGCCCGGGGACCTTGAGATCATCGCGCAGCCAATCGACTTCCTGGGCGTGAACCACTACCACGACGACAACGTCTCGGGGCATCCGCTGCCAGCCGGCCAGCCGCCGGCCATCGTGCCCACCGATTCACCGAAGGCCTCGCCATTTGTCGGCAGCGAGTACGTGAGCTTCCCGGCCCGCGACCTGCCGCGCACGGCCATGGGCTGGGAGGTGAATCCCGAGGGACTGCGCGTGCTGCTGAAGCGCCTGAAGCGCGACTACAGCAATATGCCGGCGCTGTACATCACGGAGAATGGCGCGGCCTACACGGATACGGTCACCGAGGCGGGAACCATCGAAGACACCGAACGAGAGGAATACATCCTCAACCACCTTGATGCCGTCGCCCGCGCGATTGCCGATGGGGTGGATGTCCGCGGCTACTTTGTCTGGTCCTTGCTGGACAATTTCGAATGGGCCTGGGGCTACGCCAAGCGCTTCGGGATCATCCACGTCGATTACCAGACCCAGGAGCGGACGATCAAGAAAAGCGGCCGGACCTACGCGGGGTTGATTGCCGCGAACCGTACAATGGCATAACACCTGAGCATGGTGGCCCGCAGCCCGCTGCCGGTGCTGCGGGCCACCATCGCGTTTCCACGACGAACTACTGCAAGGCACCTGGGTACAGAACATGAGCATGCACGAAGCGCGCAGTCCGAAGCCGACCCTAGAGTTGGTGGCAGAACGCGCAGGTGTCTCGCGCGCCACGGTTTCCCGCGTGGTCAACGGCTCGGATCGGGTGAAGCCCGCGGCCCGCAAGGCCGTTGAATTGGCGATCCGCGAATTGAATTATGTGCCCAACCGCGCTGCCCGTTCCCTCGCGCAGGGCCGGACCAATTCCGTTGCCCTGGTTGTCCCCGAGAACACCGCGAAGTTCTTTGCCGATCCCTACTTCGCCAAGGTGGTCCAGGGCGTGGCCCGGTACCTGGCCGGCACCGAATTCATGCTCACCTTGCTGCTGTCCACCGAAGCGGATCCGGCAAAGACCACCCGCTACCTGCAAGGCGGCAACGTGGATGGCGCACTGGTGCTTTCGCACCACGCAGATGACCGCTCCTATGCTGATCTCGGAAACGTGCTGCCCATGGTCTATGGCGGGCGCACCATGAGCACCGACGAGAAGGACATCTATGTTGTCGATATCGACAACATTGCCGCCGCCAGGCAGGCGACGGAGGTCGTCATTGGCCAGGGCCGCACCAAGCTGGCAACGATTGCCGGGCCGCAGGACATGGGTGCGGGTCTGGACCGGCTGGTGGGATTCAGGCAGGCGGTTGAGGACGCCGGGCTGGAACCTGTAGCTATCGAGATCGGCGACTTCACCCCGGCGAGCGGACGGCGCATCATGCAGCAGCTGCTGGATGCTAATCTCGCGGTCGACGGCCTGTTTGCCGCCAGCGCCCAGATGGGCTTCGGCGCCCTGCAGGCCCTGGCCGAGGCCGGCGTGAAAGTTCCCGAGGACATTTCGGTCACGTCGGTCGATGATGATTCCTTCGCGCGGAGCTCGACCCCGCCGTTGACGACCATTGCGCAGAACCCGGAGCGCCAGGGCGAGGTCATGGCGGAGCTGCTGATCAAGCGCATCAACGGGGAACAGGTGCCCGAGTGGAGCATCATGGACACGAAATTGGTGCTGCGCGCCTCGCACTAGTCCATCGCGGATCCATCGCGGTGCCTGCGTTGAATCAGCAGGTATAGCAAAAAATTCCCACTCGAATGAGTGGGAATTTCAATTTGTGCGCCCAAAGGGATTCGAACCCCTGACCTTCTGTTCCGTAGACAGACGCTCTATCCAGCTGAGCTATGGGCGCTTATTCAATTGCTTGCCGTCTTGACGACTTGAATAACTTTACACGAGATTTTCCGGGAGCAATAACCAAAACAGCCAAAAGTGCGGTGTTTCACAAAATAACTAGTCGACTTCGGAATCGACGGAGCTGGACGCCGGCTAATCGTGCAAGGTCGCCTGGTAGAGGTAATGGTCCTGCCAGCGTCCTGCGATCTTCAGGTAGTTCGGTGCCATCCCGATGCGGACGAAGCCGTTCTTCTCGAGAACGCGCTGCGACCCGTAATTGCGGAGGAGCGTGCTGGCTTCCAGCCGGTGCAGCCCCAGGTCGTTGAGCGCTGCGGTGCGCAAGGCGGCCACGGCTCGGGAAGCCAGGCCGCGGCCGGTGTGCTCATGATCGATCCAGTAGCCCAAGCTGGCGCTTTGGAATGCGCCGCGGACCACGCCGCTGATGTTGAAGCGACCGATGAGCTCCTTGTGCTCGAAGAGCCCGAAAGGGAAGGCTAATCCGCTCCGCTGCGCTTCTGCGGCTGCGGCGAGGCTTGCCGCCTGGTGGGCTTCGGTAAAGAATTCGGCGGGACGGGCTGGTTCCCAGGGCTGAAGGTGCTGCCGATTGCGCCGGTAGGACTCGGCGACTTGCTTGGCTTGCAGCAAAATTCAATTTTCCATTGTCAAACTTCTTCAAATCGACCAGCTCAAGCATGGCGTCGCCCACTCTCCATACGCTTCTCAGATCGATGCTCATCTATAGTAAATCCATCTAGTGACTTGGATGATTAGAAATGAATGTTGTTTCAAACGAGCGTTGTGCAATGGACTCTACTCTGGCAAGTACTTCAGATGGCCGCCCAGACAGATCAATAGGATATTCGTGGACGGAAATGTCGGAATTGCGGACTCGGCGTCGAGTTGGGGTTCCTGAACCCGCGTAGATAAGCCACGCGTCGGACCTGCCCATGGCGGTCGCATAGGCCAACATTTGGTAGTGGTCCGCGTTCGGATACTGTCCGTTGGTTGATGCTGCTTTGTACTTCGCATCAAAGATTAATGTTGGCTCTCCGTCAACGAAATGAACGACGTCCGGCTTCAGAACAATACGCGGTGTACCGTCAGAACAAGGTTCGTCCATGTACGTCTTGTATTGCGATATAGTGCGTCCCGGATATTTCCGTAACGCTTCGGTCAGTGCCATTGTCACGAAATCCTCGAATACTTTGGCCATGTTCACCACGAAGGAAGCGACATGGAGCTTCCCCAAGGAAGCCTCGGCCACCATATTCCTCAGTACCACCTCGGCGATGCGTAACGCAGGCACGTAGGCGGCGTTCAATCGTGATGGTGTCCATCGTGGGAGCCGGTCGCCTGTGACTAACGATGATACGTCTGCCAACTTCCGGTCAAGGTGCAAAAGTCGTCTGCGTACTTCTTCGTCTAGTTTGGGCACTACTAGCATACGGCGCACGGCCGCTCGCAAGATCCGATTCTCAGGAATGTCGATTGTGTATTCGTCGTGGGTTACCTCGATCGGGAACATGAAGCCTGGTCTGCGCGTGGCCTGATCCGACATACGGATCCGGCCACGCACAGTCCGCAACGCTTCATCCTGCGAGACATATCCCTGGAGTACGCCCCGCGAGGTTGCCCGCTCTCCAAGCCGCGCCAGAGTTTCACCCAACGCGGCCCATAAATCGCCTGTCGTTTCCGCTTCGACATTTTGCGGCAGGAACCCGGGGTCTTTGGCATAGCTGAGGAGGAACAGGATCTGGGAAATTCCAACTTTGTCTTTGGGCTTGACTTCGATTAGGAGATCATCGATTTGGACAGCTCCGACAAAGCCATTCGGTAAAAGCTTCCACTGGCCGTGCCCCGCACTCCTGACGACGACTAACTTGGTGTCTTCCAACGCTAAGCGCGTGTCCTCATCGAGCTCCAAGGGATCGGAGTCAAACGCCAGTTCATCGAGCACGATGTGGCGGGTGGGTGCCTTCAGCATTAGTCGGCGTCCAGGTCATTCGTAACCTGCAGCTCGTCAAGGGAACGGCCCATTGCAAGGAGCAACGCATCCAGGGAAAAACGTTCGTGGACTTGCTCTCGGTCAAGTTCGCCAAAATGATACTCCTCGAGCAAGGGCAGCAACTCGTACTTCCATACTCGCCGCAATCCCGTGGCATCCAGGGCATCTTCCTTCATCAAGTAGGACGGACCCACTGCCAGATCACGCTTGTCTGACCCAAGTTCCTCGTTGAGTGCATCAAGTAAGTCAGCGGCCAGTGCTGGCCGTCCGTTGGCGCTCAGGAAACGCCCGAGGACATCCTTGACGATCCCGTCTTGCGGATGAAGTTCAACGAAAGCGAAGCGGCGGCGGATAGCCGCATCCACCATCGCGATGGAACGGTCTGCGGTGTTCATCGTGCCGATGATGAACAAGTTGGGCGGCAAGGTGAAGTCCTCGTCCGGGCTGTACTGCAGGCGGATGCTGTCCTTGCGGTATTCCAGTAGGAAATACAGCTCACCGAAGACCTTAGCCAGATTTCCACGGTTCATCTCATCGATCAGCAGGAAGAACGGCTTGTCCTCGTTGCCTGGTTGGCTCGCCAATTTGGCGAGCCGACGCAGTGGGCCAGGCTGCAGATCGAACCCGACCTGCCCGTTGGCTGGTGCGCTAGGACGGAAGCCTTCGAAAAAGTCCTCGTAGGAATAAGACGGATGGAATTGTACGATCTGAACGTGCTCGGCATGCTCAGTTCCGGCCAAATAGCGGGCCAGATGTTTGCCAATGAATGTCTTGCCTGTCCCCGGCGGGCCATACAGGACGATCTGCCGACGTGTTCTGAGCAGATCGATCATTTCCTGCAGATCGTGCCGCTCGACATGCAGCTTTTCTGCCAGTTCATCGCTGGCGTTTTTCAGCTGTGGCACGACGTCGAGACGTGGCTTGAGTGTTCCTCCTCCCGAAGTACCAGGGTTTTCCCCGCTGCTCGTGGTGGGGCGCTTTCGCCAGGTATCGATAGCAAGCAGGGCCTCCGTGACGTCCACGATTCCGCCGGGCTCGCCGAGCAGGCGAGGAAGCGGATCCGGGAGATCCGCGTTGGGAACGGCCTCCGGATGCCAGTCGACAGTGCGGCAAAGCTTGTTGCCGTGAAAATCTCCGACGTATGCTTCGCTGTCAACGGTGCCGACGAGTAGTACTTCTTCCCATGGGGCGATGACTAGATCGCCTTTGTCCATTTGGCTGGCGAACCGATGAAGTTCTTTGGCCTTGTCTTTCTGGTCCGCCAGGTTAATGTGGCCGTAAACGTCCTTGACTGAGGAGAGAACTGACTCGAAATCATGGCCAATGATTTCCTGGCCCAGCGTCTGCGCGGGGAGGGTAACTATGCCTTCAGCCTGCCAGGTCTCAGCCATGGGGTTGCCAGTCTGGGATTGGCGAACGAGCCACGCTTTCCGTACGGTTCCTGCGAGATTCTGCCATTGCGACTTGTAGGGTTCCGCGTACCATTCGGTGTATTGGCCCGATTCTCCGTCGTGAATTTGGCGGATATCGTGAAGGTCCTGTGCGATATCGAGCTCGGTGTTGCCGCGTGGTCCTCCGAGAAGATGGACAAAGGCATCGCGGATCTTCTTGCGGTCCTCCTTGGCAACGACTGGTGGGAGGTNATTTGGCCATACGAGATAGTCGATCGTATAGCGGATGGCGGGCACATCGTCCGGAACGGCAGCTGTCAGTTCCAACCAAGTCCATGGGCTTGACAAGGCAGCATCCAGCTCAGCCGGTGAGACGCTCCGGATATGCTTGACGAATCGCAATAGCCAACCGATATGGGCAGCAATGTGCATGTTGAAGCCCATGCCTCCGTGGAAAGAGCCAGGGGCTCCCAGTGCCTCCGCAAGTTCAAGCGGGAGCTCTGATGGCCCATCCGGGGACCATCCCAAGATCGTATTGATCCGCTCCGCCTTTTTGTCCGCCCCGATGTTGGACAGCGCAATGCACTGCAAGTACGCCATTTCCGCGGCCAACAGATAAACATCATTGGACGAATCCGCCAACTGGGCCTCAAGCCGATTGAGGAATCCTCCGGCGTCGACTGCGTCTTGGCTCTCCCGTGTCTGCAGGAGACTGGACGATGCGGACGTCGACCAAGTCGATGTTACGCCGTCAATTGGGGAAACCTCGCCGAGCAGCCCCGGTTCCAGAATCTTCCAAGCGGCATTCTCGGTAGCAGGAGACTTCCCTGGCCCCCGGACATAGGACGGTGTTGAAACAGACTCGTCTCCGCGCCAACGGTGAAAAGCTTGGGCTTCATCTGTGGGCCATGTGGAGTCGGGGTCCGTGTTGGTGAGTGTCCACATGAGCCCTTGGGCATCGAGACGGTCCCGGATGGAAAGGCCCGCAGACTGAGCTTGTTCGACCAGCTCGTCCAAGATTTCTAGGACTTGCTCGTAGCGTGCGCTCGCAGGTGCACTTGATTTGAGTGGTTCCCGTCCCAACAACCGGATAAACTCGGCTGTCCGTCGCGCTCGAAACGGAACATAAGTAGTTGGGGAAACTGCCATGAGTAATAATGCCCCAAACCCGATTGCTCCACCAGCCGAGAGTCGTTGTGGATTCAGAGTTCTAAGATCCGACTCCAGTTTGTCTAGCTTGTCCGGAGATACGGGATCAACCCAGAAATCTAGAACGGCGGTGCGCAATGCGTCAGGTTTTTCATTAGAGGCTTTGATAAGCGCCATCATGAAGTATTGATTGACGAGAGTCGTCCTAGAAACCGCGCGTCGCAGAGTTTCGAACCACTGTTGATGGCCATCCATAAGTTGTTGACGGGCTTCCCTGGCCCCTTTAGCAAAGTCGAGCTTGTAGGTGCGTTCTTCGGCATCCAGATCAATCTGACGCAAAAAAGACCGCGAGAAACGGATGACTTCCTCTACTTCGGACATTAGTCTCGCTCTTCGATGTTGTGACGTGTGCCTTTACCAGCAACGGGATCCAGCGTAGAAACGAAAGCAATTCCTGTATCGATTGTTTCTTTCATACACAGAGCTTAATTCAAAACTCTGAACAATAAGGTTCCCACCGCCGTTGTGCCTTTAAAGAACGATCGGCTTTCATCTCGAGAAGATTGCGTTTTCTAGATCAATCAAACCGAAAACTAAAGCCCATGCGCTACAACCCTACTACCGGGAGGCCCGAAGACCTGATCATTGAGCTAACCGTACGTGTCAACGACGTGTTCAACTGCCGCAAAGTACCTGCCATAGGCGCCGGTGGCCGACCGAGAGCCTTGGGTCTGTACCGCCAAGTCGTTCTCGCCTTGTTCTTGTTGCGACGTAATTTGATTCCGTCCGTCGCTGCAGACCTGCTAGGTCTGAGCCGACTGTCTCCAGAATTTACCGTACGATGCTGCCGATCTTTGATCAGGTCCTTGCCCTTCATGAACTCGGGGCACTGTCTGAACTAGCGTCGGAACATACGTTGCTCAGCGATGGGACTGATGTTCCCACCCGTAGATTCAAGGCCGGCATTATTGAGTATTACTCAGGGAAGAAGAAACGCCAAGGGCTGCTGATCCAGGTCGTGTCCAATAACCAAGGGTGTCGATTGCGTGTCTGAGCCAGTGCCCGGGCGTCGTCATGATCGGTGGGCCGTCGGTGAAGTCGGATGGGAAGCAGAGCTTGAGAAGCTGCAGTGGATCGCTGATCCGGGGTCTCAGGGTACCAGTGCCATCACGCCGCAGAAGAAGCCGCCTGGCCATGAACTCAGCGAAGACCGGAAGGAATTCAACCGTCAGATCAGTTTGATCCGTTCAGCAGTTGAACGGGCGATTGCGCATTTGAAGAATTGGAAGATCTTGGCCACTGGGTATTCTGCCAGGCTCAGCGAATTGCCGAAGGTTATCCGAGTAGTTTCCCGGTTGGAATACTACCGGCTGGGTAGGTGATCGACGGGGTTCTGAATAATGCTCATTGGTTCATTGGCTCATTCCTTGCGGGAAACAAAAAATTCCCACTCGATCGAGTGGGAATTTCAATTTGTGCGCCCAAAGGGATTCGAACCCCTGACCTTCTGTTCCGTAGACAGACGCTCTATCCAGCTGAGCTATGGGCGCATGTTCTTTTGCTTAGTTCGTTCTCACGAACCTCGAATAACTATACAGGTCGATTTCGCGCTGTACAAATCGACGGGCAAAGCTACTGGGCCCAGGTGAACAGAAGGTTATATGAAGACATTGAAAGGGTACCGGTCTACGTGACCTTAGTCACTTAATGTGGGTGCGCTGGTTAGCCTAACCCCCGGAATTACGGGAATTTTCTCTTTTTGGTCCCCGGGGTTTCACTTTCATGAGGTTTCGATCACACGGCGCGGGCGTCGAGCGCACCCTAGCCTTGATTTATTGCAAGTTCAGCCCAATGGAGGGAATGGATAATGAGCACGAGCTCGGATCAGAACGTTATCGACGCAGCACCTACTTCGCACGCGAAGTTGGCATCCTGGGTCGAGGAAGTTGCCGCACTGACGAAGCCGGATCGTGTTTATTGGGTTGATGGGTCTGTCGAAGAGAATGATCGCCTGACTGCCGAGCTGGTTGAAGCCGGTACCCTGGTCAAGCTGACCGATCCGAACTTCCCCAACTCCTACGCCGGTTTCTCGGACCCCAAGGACGTGGCCCGAGTCGAAGAGCGCACCTTCATCTGCTCCGAAAAGGAAGAAGATGCGGGCTTCACCAATAACTGGGAAGACCCGACCAAGATGAAGTCCATGCTCAACGGCCTGTTCGATGGCTCGATGCGCGGACGCACCATGTACGTCATCCCGTTCGTCATGGGACCGCTGGACGCAGAAGTACCTGCCTACGGCGTGGAAATCACCGATTCAGCCTACGTTGTCGCCTCGATGCGCATCATGGCCAAGATCGGCAATGAAGTGCTGCGCAAGATGGAAGCCGAGAACGCCTTCTTCGTTCCGGCCCTGCACTCGGTCGGCGCACCCCTGGAACCAGGCCAGGAAGATGTTCCATGGCCATGCAACGAAGACAAGTGGATCGTGCACTTCCCCGAAGAGCGCGCCATCATGTCCTACGGTTCGGGCTACGGCGGCAACGCTCTGCTGGGCAAGAAGTGCTACTCGCTGCGCATCGCCTCGGCCATGGCCCGCGATGAAGGCTGGCTCGCAGAGCACATGCTCATCCTGAAGCTGACCAGCCCGCAGAACAAGTCGTACCACATTGCCGCGGCCTTCCCATCGGCCTGCGGCAAGACCAACCTGGCGCTGCTGGATCCAACCATCGAGGGCTGGAAGGCCGAGACCCTGGGCGATGACATCAACTGGATGCGCATCGGCAAGGACGGCGAGCTACGCGGTGTCAACCCTGAGTACGGCCTGTTCGGCGTGGCTCCTGGCACCGGCTGGTCCACCAACCCGAACGCCATGCGCGCCATCTCCAAGGGCAATAACATCTTCACCAACGTTGCGCTGACCGATGAGGGCGGCGTCTGGTGGGAAGGCATGACCGACGAGGCTCCAGCGCACCTGACCGACTGGCTGGGTAACGACTGGACCCCGGAGTCCGGCCGTCCCGCAGCGCACCCGAACTCGCGCTTCTGCACCCCGATCGACCAGGTCGACATGCTCTCGGACGACTACTACTCGCCAAACGGCGTGAAGATCGACGCGATCCTCTTCGGCGGCCGCCGCAAGACCACCATTCCGCTGGTGACCGAAGCCCGCAGCTGGACCAACGGCATCTTCATGGGTTCGACCCTGTCCTCGGAGACCACCGCGGCCGCTGCCGGCGCAACCGGCGTGATCCGCCGCGACCCAATGGCGATGCTGCCATTCATCGGCTACAACGCAGGCGACTACCTGAACCACTGGGACAAGATCTCGGACAAGCTCAACCCGGAGCAGATGCCGAAGATCTTCCTGGTCAACTGGTTCCGCCGCACCGCTGACGGCGGCTTCGCATGGCCAGGCTTCGGCGACAACTCGCGCGTCCTGAAGTGGGCCATCGAGCGCATCGAAGGCACCGCGGACGCTCGCGAAACCATCATCGGCAACGTCCCGACCGGCGAGTCCCTGGACCTGACCGGCCTGGAAGGCTACACCCCAGCCGACGTCGAAGCGGCCGTTGCCGTGAACAAGGACGAATGGGCCGTGGAAGTCGAAGGCATCGAGGAATGGTACGCCAAGTTCGGCGACGCCCTGCCTGCTTCGCTGCGCGCCGAGCTCGACGGCCTGAAGGCCCGCCTGAGCGCCTAGCAGAACTGGATCTCCCGCAGATCCGCACTTGGGAACGCCCCGGCCACTGGAATTCCAGTGGCCGGGGTATTTTCATGGGCCGCCTAGGAATTGTCACAATCTGGGTACAGTTTCCACACGCCGGGCCGAAGTGGGTGCAAAATCAACTATGTGTGAAAAGATTGCCCTATGGTTTTGGCACGATTGATTCTCGGGCTGCTGTGCTTGTCGCCCATGACTGGCTACGAGCTCAAGAAGCACTTTGACTCCTCTATCAACCACTTCTGGAACGCGGACAAGGCGCAGATCTACCGCACGTTGGCGCAGCTGGTGGACAAGGGGTATGCCACCGTGCGCACCGTCGCCCAGTCGAACTATCCGGACCGCCAGGAACACCACATCACCGAGGCCGGACGCGAGGCGCTGGCCCAGTGGCTATCTGCCGGGGCCGTGCAGTCTCCCGAACGGGATCCCTTCATGGGCCAGGTGTTCTTTGCCGCCGAACTCGAACGCGATGAGATCCAGAATTTGCTGGAGGAACGCCGCCAAGCCACGCAGTACACCCTCGATGACTACCTCTCCCAGCGCGAAGGCATTGACATGCGCGCCGCTGCGGACCGTCGCAGCTTCCTGATGGCTGCCACACTTGACCATGCAATCCGACAACAAGCCGCAGAGCTGGAATGGCTCGACGCGGTATTGGAGTACTTGCCATGACTGCAGCCAAAGACCAGAACAAGACCCCTGCAAGCGATGCATCACGCGATGCCACCGATTATCCCGAAGTGCATCCCGGCCGGCATCACGATGCCCAGCGTTCGATGCAGACGCTGGTGTTCCTCCATGGCGGAAACGTCGGCAACTGGAGCTGGGACCCGCAGGTGCTGGCCTTTGGCGACTACAACATCCTGACCCTCCACCTGCCGGCCTTCGGCGCCCGGTTCGAGGAAACCTGGGAAGGACTGGAATCCGCCGCCGATGACGTCGCGGCCTTGATCGCTGACGAAGTTTCCGAAGGCGGCGTGCACCTGGTGGGCATCTCCCTCGGCGGCGTCATCGCGCTGCACGTGGCGGCACGGCATCCGGAACTGGTTGACTCCGTGATGATCACCGGAACACCAGTGACCGGCGTGGGCCAGGCGGCCAGGGCTATCCAGCGGATGCAGCTCAAGCTCATCGGCAGCGAGTGGTACTGGCGATTCCAGGCCGGAGCCTACGGCATGGTGGATGACGAGCGGGAGCTGTTCACCGAGCATGGCGTGAAACTGAAGGCCCAGAACCTGCGGGCCATCATGGACGAGATGGATCCCGGGGGACTTCCGGAAAAGCTCGACTCCTACCAAGGTCCGGTGCTGGCCCTGGTCGGAGCCAAGGAGCCGAAGGTGGTGCAGAAATCCTTCGAGGCGCTGCGCGCCAAGCTCCCGCAGGTGATCACGCGCGTGGTCCCTGGCATGCACCACCAATGGAACATCGAGAACCCGATCCTGTTCAACTCGGTGCTGCGCAAGTGGATCTCAGAGGAAGGGCTGCACCAGATCCTGGTGGACCCGCAGGCCGCGAAACCGGCACGCGGCGCCAAGTCTGCGCCAGCCGAGCAGCCTGCCGAAGCTCCGGAATCCGAAGACCGCGATGCCGATCTGCCGGCACCGCCAGTCCAGGGGGCGGAGGCGAAGAAGCCTGGAAAGCTCGGCGGCAAAATCGATCCGCGGAAGCTGGATCCGAAGAAACTCGACTTCAAGAAGAAGGCCCCGCAGCAGGGCGATCACCCGGAATCTGCCGCGGATACCGGAAAATAGCGGCAAAAAAGTGCTGCAGGTGGATTCCCCATGATTCCACCTGCAGCACAGTTGCAAGACCTGGATGCTAGGCGGCCAGCCACACATCCGGGCCGAAGACCTCATAGTGGATCCGCTCGGCTGGGATGCCGGCTTCCAGTGCCTGGCTGCGCACGGCATGCATGAATGGCAGCGGGCCGCACAGGTACACCTCGGCGTCCTCGGCCAGTGCATCGGTCAGATCCATGTAGCCGGCCCTGGCGTTCAGCTCTTCCGGCAGTTCGCCGCGTTCGAACCAGGTGCCCAGGGTGGCCTGGGGCAGCTTGGCGATGGAATCGAGCATCTGCTCGCGCAATGGCCAGGCACCCACTTCCTGGTCTGCATGCAGCACGGTGACCTTGCGGTTGGAGCCGCGTGCGGCCAGGGTCTGCAGCGCGGCGGCGCTCGGGGTGCAGCCGATGCCAGCGGTAGCGATCACCAGCGGCGCGCCCTCCTCATCGATGACCAGATCGCCATACGGATTCGACAGCTCGAGCACGTCGCCGAGCTTCAGGTCGTTATGGATGACCGGGGAGAATTCGCCATTCACATCCAGCTTGACGGTGATGGTGCGGCGGTTGGTCTGCTCGATATCGCCGCTCAGGGTGTACTGGCGAACCTGGCGGATGCCGTCGGCCATCGGCATGCGGACCGAAACGAACTGCCCTGGCTTGGCGACCGTTGCCGGGGTGTCGTCAGCTGGCTCGAAGCTGAAGCTGACCGAATCGACACCGGTTTCGGTGCGTTCGACAAGCTTCCACGGGGTGTAGATCTCGGCGTTGGCCTGCTGCGCGTACAAGCCCTTCTCGATCTTGATCAGCGCATGGGCCATCAGCCAGTACACCTCCGTCCAGGCCTCGGCGATCTCCGGAGTCAGCGCATCGCCCAAGTCTTCGGCGATCGCATCGAAGAGGTGCTTGTAGACGATCGGGTACTGCTCCTCGACGACACCGAGGGAGGTGTGCTTGTGGGCCACGCGGGCGAGCATGGTTTCCGGGGTGACGCCCGGGTGCTTGACCAGGTAGGTTGCGAAGACCGCGATGGATCCTGCCAAGGCCTGCTGCTGGGTGCCGTTCTTCTGGTTCGAGCGGGAGAAGATTCCGTCGAGCAGTTCAGGGTGGGCGGTGAACAGGCGGTTGTAGAAGTTCGGGGTAATGCTGGAAATGCGCTCTGCGATGATCGGCAGCGTGGCTTCAATGACCGGGAAGGACTTGGTGGACAGCATCGGGTCTCCTTGGGCGTAGGTGATTACTTGTATCTGAGATACAAGATTTATGATTCATTTCTACGCTCAGTAGAAAAGGATTGCAAATCGAGTTGGCCGGTTTCGCAACAGAAGTGACCGGTATCACTTCATGGGTGAAGTGGAACTAGGAAATGCCGCGCACGGTAGGGAAGGGGAGCAGCGTGATGGGCTCCGCTGCTGACGTCAGGCAGATATCTCTAATAGTCAGCGGATCCAGCGAGGCGTAGAAGGCTTCGCGCGCCTGGCGGAAGACTGCCCGCAGGCGGCAGTTGCCCGAGAGCGGGCAGTTGGATTGCGCGTCATGATCGGTGCAGTCCACGATATCGGTGCGCTTGTCCAATTTGCGCAGCAGCCCGCCGAGGGAAAAATCCAGCGCTTCGCTGCTCAGGGCGGCGCCACCGTTGCGGCCGCGGGTGACCTGCAGGATGCCCAGCGTGCGCAGTTCCAGCACTGCCTTGGCAACGTGGTTGTAGGGAACCCCGACCGAATCGGCGATCTCGCGGCTGGTCAGTTGCCCGGTGCCGGGAGTTGCCAGGACCATCACGGTCCGCAGGCACACGTCGGTGAAGGCACTGAGTTTCATGCTTCCCACTCTACGCGGGAAAAGCGCTTCGGGGTCGGCATAGTGACTATGCCGACCCCGAAAGCACCCGATGCGGGCTAGCCCGGGTATTCCATGGCAACGGCAGTCATTAACTGACTTAAAAGAAGAAAAGGTGACCTGAACTGGAAAAATAGGAGTTGTTGAAGCTCTAAATCACCAGATCAAAGGA